>NZ_CP099222.1:2726062-3052124 GCF_029717145.1 Citrobacter freundii
TAGCATTTGGACAACCCCTCCCAGCATCATGGCTGCACCAAATTTCGCAGCCCCGTACCCCACCGCTGATAGAGTGCCGCCTGAGAAATAGCCAATGGCTACCCCAACAACGACGAGCACGGCGCCAAGAATTGTCTGTAATACCCCCGCTTTTTTACTTCCGATTACAACCGGGACAATTCGAATAACTTCACCGGTTACCGGAAAACCAAAATCATCCTTTCCGATATTTTTTTTATCTTTAAAGACGGCGTAGGTCAGGCCCCTTGCTTTGCTGGTTATCAAAAATTTCTCCAGCCCGTCTATTGTTTTTGTAAGAGAGTTGATCGCCTCTGAGGTTGTTCTTATTAGGCGATGGTGAACCTTCCCGTAGGTTTTACCCAAAACACCGCCGAGCTCAATTCTGGTCATAACCTCTGACATTTTCATTCTCCATAAAAAAGCCACCCGAAGGTGGCTTAGATTATTTTTGGATTTTTCAAAGACATGATCTGGCGGCCGTAGCCCAGTGGTCATTCCATCCTTTCGCGACGGCATAAACCTTTATATCGCTTCCGCCTGTCGCTGATTTATCGATATTCACTACTGAAAGAGCACCGAATATATCGTCTGATGCTGTGATTTTGTATCCTGACTCCGTGGGTATGCTGGAGCTTGAAGAACGTAGCTCCACCCATTTAGGAGCAAGGCAACGGTTAACCTCATCAACAGTTTTTGTTGAATGCTCTGATAGAATAGGTTTTTGTTCTTCCAGTGAAGAAACAGAACACCCCATCAGCAGGAAGATAAAAATTGGGAGGATAATCTTTTTCATCGCACATCAGTCCTTTTGACAGATTGACTCATAGGAATCAATTTTCTTTTGGTCTTGGTCATTAATAATGATGATTGGTCCATGATTATTGACCTTCCCATCTTTGACCTCAATCCGCACATAATATGGTTTTTTACCCGTATATGCGCCGTATGAATTTTTAGCATTCACATAACCGCAAACATATCCAGTATTTTCACCAAAATTACGGAAAAATGATTCAAACTTAGCGCTGTCCGGATCTTTGAGGGTGTCTTTGACTAAGGACTCCCCCATGACAATAAAATCCTTTTCAGAAGGTGTGCAACCAACAATAATCAGGCTACACGCCAATATCGAAATAAATTTCCTCATATCACTAACCCCTTTTTTTCGTTTTGCAAAAGGTTAGCACAGAGATTTGTAACGTAGAATCTTCATCGTCCTTTCTTGCCAGTAGCCACCATACGGCACGCGCTGGCTCAGATGTCCGTATAGGTGGTGCAACAGCATATTACCCTCAAGCAGAATCCCCGCGTGATTCCACTTATCAGCCTGGACCTGCATGATCACCATATCTCCGGGTTTCGGCGGCCCATCAAACTCACGGAATCCACATTCGTACCAGCAATCCTGATAGAAATTGTCCGGATAGTCGTTTTCCCACCAGGGATAATCCACACGGTAATCGTGGAGCTCGATACCATGCGTTTGCCGGAAATAGCTCATTACCAGACCCCAGCAGTCGAAGTGGCCAAGCACAAACGGACGTTCCAGCAGCGGCAATTCCCCACGCGGCTGGATGGTGCGCAAATCCCCCTCAGGCCAACTCACGATGTGCCAGGGTAAAAGCGTTGCGTCGCATTGCGCTTTATCCAGTTCGCTCGGTTGCGTTGTGGCGTCAGGGTGACTGTGAACGATGGCGATCACCGTTCCCCAGTCCTCAGCAATTGCATAGTCTTCGGGGCAAAGGACAAAATTGTCCTCCGGCACTACGGCAAGATTCCGGCACGGGAAATAGCGTTCAACACGGCTTTTCTGCGCTACCACACCGCAACACTCGCGAGGATATTCAGCTGCAGCATGCGCCATAATCGTATCGATGGTTTTCTGACGCATATCAACTCCTGATCAAAGATGTGCCCGGGAAGCCACCAAACGAGAGTTCGTTATTTTCGCCGAATCTGAGTTTGCAGGCCGTTAGCGTGCCGTTGCATTCATCCAGCGACGGATCGCTTACCGGGTTGTTGTTTTTGTCGAAATAGCGGGTGCCGGCATAGTCGCAGCCGTCGCCGGTACGATATTTATTCCGGATGCACCAGGTACACAGGGAATGAAGCTGTCGCGTCGGGATCATTTGCCCCTGCAGGTCCATCGGGCTGGACAGAACAAATTCAACGGTTTCACCGGCAATCTCGCCCGTTTTCCCGTCGATATACCAGACCTGCAGCTTTTCCTGAGTCGGGTCTGCTGTGGGGTTGCCGTCTGCGAAATTTCTGGCATCGAGATATTTCTCTTTTGTGTCGTGAATAGTGACTTTCGCCTGCAGCAGATCGTCATACGCAAGACACAGGGCTGAAATGGAGCTTTCGATGTTCGCAACCGTCAGGGATGGCGTTGCATTGCTCCCACCGGTTGATTTCTCCAGACCTTCCAGTTGATATGGCCAGGCGGCATATTCATTTCCCTGCCACCAGATTGGTTTCGCCGGAAGCTTGGACTCATCCCCACCAGCGGCGATGATTTCCGCTTCTGTGTGGGGAATGCTGTAATTGTGAAAGCGGAGAACGTCCGTTAGCCCAAAGGAAGAACCGTCCACCTCAATCAGACGAACATCGTTTCCGGATTCCAGCTTCTGATAATCTGCGTTTAAGCTCATGGTTTAAATGCCTGGATGAATGTTGCTTCAAGGTTGAATTTCCCCGCGCCAAGCCCGGTGGGTTTATACGTTTCGCAACGATACAAACCCAAAGGTTCGAGCGGTGGCTTCCATTGAAAGGCTTTCGTTCCTTCATGCCTGTCGAGAAAAGATTTAATGGCAGAAATGTAGGTTTCGTTGCCAGTGAAGTTGAGCGTCCATTGCTGGGTTCTGGTGTTCAATCCATCCCCTGAAACCTGCTCATATCCATCGCCAAACTGGGCTTTTCTGACGCGGAAATTTGTATCAGCCTCCGCGTTAATCCGTGGGCACCAGGTGAAAGTTTCAATGGCCATAGTTATCGGGTTCCTTTCATTGCGTTCCAGATGTCACCGCCCGGGCGGATATCACGCATTACATTCTGCTTATATCGCTGATCGACAAATTTCCCGACTTCAGCACCAAATTGCTCAAGGCCTGGTGAGGTTTGCGTTGAGGTGTTGCCGTTGCCATCGATAGTTATATAAACCTGTGGCGCCGACGATACGGACTGACCCCCGCCACCTCCGACCGCACGAACACCGAGAGAACCATCCGGCGCGCGGGTCAGCGGCATGATTGCCTCCGGGCCAGCCTCGCCCATGATTCCGGCCCCGCCTTTTGCGAAAGCGAACATGGTGGGGTTTCTGACGATCCCGTTACTGAAAGCACTCAGGGATGGAGAGTCATAAACGCCGCCTTTGGCGTTAAACTGGAAGTTCGAGCCGTAACTGGAAACCGCCGTACCGGTGCTGGCTGATGCTCCCGCACCGCCCCCGAAGAAGCTGCCTACACTGCCGATGAGTGAGCCAAAGATGCCAGAACCAGAAGATGCCCCCCCCATCGCGCTGACCACCGCCATCTGCAGAGCCACTTTTTCGATAATCTGCAGGACAGAAATACCCCATGATTTCCAGCTAACTTTATTGCCTTCGAGCATTGAGGTGACGTTACCAAACGCGCTGTCGAGTGTGGATTTCACTCCGTCAGAAACCGTGCCGGATACGTCACTGATTTCATCGAACCAGTTGGCATAGCCGCGTGATACTCCGGACATCCAATCCGCTTCAGCTGCTGCTATTGCCTTGTATTTCTTATCCAGAGCATCAAGAGCCGCTTCGCGCTGTGCTATGGCCTCAGTTCCGCCGTCCGTTTTAGCAAAAACACGGTCGATCTGTTGCGTGTCGTCGAACCGGTTGCGCTGGCGATCACTCATGCCTGCGGTTTCGGTTGTCTGTGTCGCATCATCTCTGAACTTTCTTGCGGCTTCTGTTAAATCCTTCAGGGCATCAACTTGTTCGCGCTGTTTGCGTACGTTCTCATCTGCTTTCTGGTTCCATTTCGCCAGCTCTGCTGATGATGCCTGGATTGCCCTGCGCTGCTCCTCAGTCCATTTAGTGCCTGTCTGGTGCGATGCAGCGTAAAGCTCAGAGGCTTTTTCGCCTTCCGTTGCGCGGACGCGTTGCACGTCGATAGCCACACTCAAATCGGCCATTTTCCGGGAATACTGTTCGGCGGTGCTGGCTGCTTCTCGCTCGGCTTTACTCTGCGCATTAGAGGCGGCGGTAGAGGTCTTTTTAGCCTCGGCTGCAGCTGCATCCTTTTTGGCGGCCTGATCCTTGTTGTAGATGTACTGGGTATAAAGCGCTCCCGTCAGCTTCAGGTCTTCTGCTTCAAAAACGTGTTGCTGATGGAGTTTCTCCAAACCGCTTAGGCTGGCCAGCTCGTTATCTCGGCGTGAGCGCTCCAGTGCGGTTTGCTGTTGAGGCGTTGCGTTCGCCAGTGAAACGACGGGCCCGGCATATTGTGGCGGCTTGGCGCCAGCGGTCGCTGACATTGAGCGGTTAAGCAGGTCATACGCACCTTTCAGGATAGAGACGGCGCCAGCCTGTTCGATAGCCTTTTGCGTGGCCAGATCGCTGGCATTGTTTACCAGCTTCTGCGTTTGCTCGACTTTTGAGGCTGCCTGTTCGCGCTGGTACTCCAGCTGGTTCAGCTTATCGGTCAGCTCGATGTTTTTGGCCGTGATATCGGCCTGGTCCATAAAGGTGTTAATCAGGGTCAGCGTCGGATGGCGGTTGTAGTCCTGCTGGATTTGGTCAACCGCCTTAAGGCTGTCTTTCACCTTCGCGATCTGAGAGTCGAGGTCGGCCAAGTCCTGTTTTTGCGCCTGTAAAGATGTACGGGCATCAGCCGCGGTCGAACGCAGGCCAAGCACCGACATCTGCTGGAGCTTGGTGTTGATCTCGTCGAGGTTGTTGGCAAAACCTACCGCCTCACGGTGCACCTGCTGGGTATGCTGATAAAGGCCATACATCGCAGCGCCGGCACCAATAATCACGCCCGGCCATCCACCAAGAATACCCAGCACACCACTCCCCAACCGGGACATTACCGAGGCTGTATTGGTGAGGTTGTTAACTGCAGAGGTCCTGCCTGCCAGCGCCGTATTCAGTGATGCCTGAGCTGCAGCAAGATTACGCTCAGCGACAATCTGAGCCTCAATACTCGTCGCCGCTGCGCGCGCCTGTTGAGCGCGGTAAACAGCCTGGCGACCAGCAGCAACGCTAACCTGAGCGCCGCGAACCTGAGCCTGCGCCAGCGCGACCTCGGCGGCCGTATTAGCGAGGACTGCCCGGGTTGACTGAGCAACGCTGCCGACCATGTTGCCAAAATAACGAGCGAGGCCAACACCAACCAGAATACCGGCTGTATTTGCCACATCATCGATGTTATTCGCCAGACCATTCAGCACGCCGGAAAGCGTTGATGATGCGCCGACCGCATCGTTCGCCCCGCCGACCCATGCAAGGAAGGCGTTTTGCACTTTCTGTGCAGATCCGCTGATGGATGCAGGAAGGGTGTCGAATTCTTTACGGAGGATCTCAACGTTGGTCAGCAGCGGGACGATCTTGTTGGTCGTCAGCTCGCCGTTGTTGGCCATATTTCGCAGGCCACCAACAGTGGTACCCAGCCCATCAGCCAGCAGTTTCGCCAGGCGGCCACCGTTCTCCATGATGGAGTTAAATTCTTCGCCTCGCAAAACGCCTGAACCAAGCGCCTGGCTAAGCTGGGTGATAACAGAGCTCGCCTCTTCGGTACTGGCGCCAGACAGCTTCAGTGAGGTTGCTACGGTTTCCGTAACTTTTGCGACGTCAGCAGAAGCGTAACCGGCATCACGCAGGGACTGCGCAATTCTGCTGTACAGATTGCTGTTTGCCTCGAGGGATGTTCCGGTGCGTTGGCTAATCTCCATCAGCACGCGCTGGGATTGCACGTAATCCTCGCTGGAAGAGGACGCAAGGCGAAGACGCCCATTCAGTTGGTTCCACGTGTCGGCAAACTGAATCAGTTGATGCGTGGCAAATGCACCAGCCCACGCACCGGCAAGCCCGGCAGCAGAGGATCGTACTGTTGCAAGCTGAGAGTTCAGGTCAGCCAAAGAGCGCTGAGTTTCACGCGTGGCCGCTGCAGCTTTTTTCCCGCCCTGTTCCATAGTGCGGTAGTAATCGGTTCCCATGCGGGACGCTCTGGCGATCTCTGACTGGAAAGAAGAAGAGTTCGCCGAAATTTTGATGATTAGCTCGCGCAGCGTTGCCATATTTCACCCATAAAAAAGCCCGCAGCCGCGGGCGTCAAAGACCGGATATCCAATTTTCGAGTTCTGAGACTTCTGCGACCTCTTCCTGCTCCCCCCACTTCAGCATCACGTCAGGAATGGTGAATTTCCCACCCTGAGAGTTCAGCATTGCAACGGAAATCTGCGCCGCCTGTGCATCGGCTCGCCAGTCACCAATCGGACTGATGCGGTCGAACTCGATCCACATTTTTAGCTCGCTGGCGGTCATGGTCTGGCGCAGTTCGTGGAGAGTACGCCCCAACCGGATCGCCAGCGACATCAGGAAGAAGTTCAGCGGCTGCTTTACGGCTTTCCCGCTTCTTCCTGGCTCATCCCGAGGTTGAGGGCCTGAGCCAGCAGGCGGGAGTGCACAGGACCATAAATTTTAGATACCTGCTCCTGATCCTCATCGCTGAATACGCGCTCGCCTTTTTCATCCAGCAGAACGTCAATAAACAGAACCACATCAGCCTCTTTGTTACGCAGAAACTTTTCCGCCTCCGTCAGCGTCGGTGGCTCTTCGCCATCGGCTGGCTGGGGATTAACGATCTCCCGGAATTTAACCCAGGCATCGCCAGAAGGTTCACGCAGCGTTACCTTTGCGCCATCCCATTCAGGGACTGTGATACCTTCTTTGGTGCGATAGGCTTTCGATGCTGTAAGCGCCACGTTGCGTAATGAATTCTGTGATGTTTTTTGCGGCATTTCATTTTTCTCTTGTTACATGATCGGAGGGATTAAAAAAAGCGGCCGAAGCCGCTCAGGAACCAGAGGCGAAGATGCGTTTAGGTTTGCCGCGTACACGCAGAGAATAGGTAGCACCAACAACTGAAGAGGTTGCGGCAGACCATGAACTCTGGCGTACTTCCACCAGCACGTAGAAACCGTTGCCAGACGGGAATACCACGCGCAGCGCGCGCAGTTCGTCATTTTCGTAAGCGGTCTGCAGTGCCTCCTGTGCTGCTTCATCGCCAACCCAGTTACGGGTAATGCTCATTTCAGCTGGCGCGGCGAGGCCGTTGGTTTGCTCTTGTTCAGTTGAGCACAGCGTGGTTACATCGATATCCCCTTTTTGACCGCCCGTGAAGGTGATCTCCTTTGTTGCACAGGCCGCTTCCAGCCAGGTAATGCCAGCCCCTGGGAAGCCTGAGGCGTTAAAATCATCGGCGGTTACGGGTGCGTCGGAGACGGCAAAGGTCATCCCCTTTGTGACTTCATACTTACTGGTCATGGTTTCTCCAGTTAAAAAAAAGACCGCCGGAGCGGTCTGTTATGGTGGGTAAGGTTAAACGGTTACCTGAAATTCCAGCGTCGCCCGGTAATACCGGTTCTCTGGTTCATAACCAGGGGTTTTGCTTATATTAGTGGGATTGAGTGGCTTAACTACCTGAAGCGCCATATCACGAAGATTCCGAGCCTCTTTGAGAGTCAGTGAGTAAACATCCACCTGAACCGATATCCCGGATTCGGCCTGCCCACAAAGAACATCAGCGGTCACATCAGAAATAAGTGAAAAAATCACCCAGGGCGGCGATATCGAGGGCTGACCATCACTGCCCAGCGGCGCAACATAGGGATAAACCTGCCCTCCGGCCAGCGGTTTCAGCAAGAGATAAAGGTCATCTTCCGTCATTTACTCAGCACCTCATCAATAGCCTGATTCATGCGTTTCATGGCAACCCGCGTTGCCAGTTCTTCGCGGGTATCAAATGCAGGACGGACAAAAGGATGTGGGGGCATATTCGCTGTGCCCATTTCGACAAATCGCCAATAAAACGCGTTACGTCGATCGCTGGCTTTCATTGAATTATCGCTGTTACCCGTTCGCATGTTTCGACCGCGAATATGAACGCCGGAAGAGATATCACCGCGTTTTCGGGATCGTTGCGTCAGAACCACAACGTTTTTCTTCAGTTTGCCGGTTCGTTCAGGTGCCCTTTCTACCACCTCGTCTTTCAGAACCTCTGCACCAGCTCGAGTGGCATCACGCAGAACTTTGTTGTTTTCGGCGCGGCTCAGTAATTCCAGATCACGGGAAATCTCTTCAAGGCCAGAAAAATCAAGACTGATATCAATCATTTTTCCGCTCCATTTTTACAGAGTATTTCCAGCCTGGTGGCTTTACTGTCGGGTATGGGGGGGCCGATGATATTCAGTACAGCGCCTTTAAATGGCCCTGTGAGCACCTTTAATCTTGACGCAGCAGTCACATCACGCCGGAAACGGACCCACACCCGGATCGTTGCCTGCGCCGTTTCCGCCCCCGATTGCAACTGCTCCCTGCCACTGATACCCAGCACTTCCGCCCATATGGTCTTTCCCTCCTGCCACTCTTCAACCGGCTGGCCTGTCGTATCGCGAAAAGAAGAAAAGTTCAGGATAGTGATACGATGGCGTAAGCGACCTGCCTGCATAATCCCTCCCTATAGCGGTATGTATCGGTACGGTTGAAGCAAAGACTCAAAACCAAACGGGAAGGTGGTAACAATATTTCCGACATTGACTGGTTCTCTGTTTTCAAACCAGTGCCCAACGAGAAGCATCAATGCCAGGAGGATATCGTCAGCAATACTGAGTCCATCAGGATCAGATTCAGGTACCTTGTCTTCATACAGTTTTCGGTTGATGTAATTCTCTGCCATACGCCTTGCAGCGCCGTAATAGAGCAACAACATTTCATCTTCCGTTGTATCGTCAGCATCGATCCGACACTGAGCCCTTAGCTTCTCTATCATTTCGTTCATCGTGTTTACCCGGCCCGCAGCGAACTGCGGGCATAAAAAAACCGCTTACGCGGCATCAGGAGACAGCAGAAGTATTGATTACGGTGCCTTACCCACCAGCGCTTTGATGGCCGCAGTATCTTCCAGCACGCAGTCGAAGCGATGGAAGGCCAGGAATGCGGTTTGATCATACTCCGCGTAACGCTCAATCAGACGCTTCAGGGTCATGTAGGAAACGCGGCGAACAATGAAGCGATTGAAATCACCCAGGAAAATAAATTTCTTACTCGCTGCCGCAGCATCAATCGCCTGATCAATTACATAGGGAATACCAAGAACGGTTGCCGGGGAGCCTCCAACTACATCCGGTAGCCACAGAGGGCGCTTCTGATCATCCACCATCTCTTCGATTACCTGAAGAGTGCCGTCATTAAACGCCCAGCGGAAACTTGGACCACCGCGATATGCCGGATCAATCGCGTGTTTCAGGCTGTTCATTTCCTGCCAGGTGAATGCTGCGGCCGCCGCCGCAGAAACAGTCCCGGTTACTGAAGCCGCCAGCCCTTTAGGTTGCTGAGGTGTACCAGCGCCGGTACCCTGTACGAGATATTTGGCTTCACCGCGACCAATACGCTGTGCAATACGTCCAGCCAGGTATGCCTCAATATCTACACCGCTGTCCTGCAGCAGCTCATTGGAGACGCGGATAATTTTGGATGACAGTTTTTTAGCACCCAGGATTGCGGTACCGAAAGTCACATCCCCCTCCGTTGCTGCAGAGTTTTCTGCAAGCAGTTCCCCCTCTTCAGCAGTACCATCAGAAGTGGACCAGGTAATATCCTGACCGTTTGAAGTATTGAGGATTTGCGCAACGCTCACGATCCCGCCGTAAGCTTTCATTGCATCAATGATGGTATTACGCATCTGGGTAGGGACCGTATAACCACCTTTATCATCAGGTGTCGTTCCCTGCGCACGAAGTTCTTTAACGGCCTGGCGTTCTTCAGCAGTCAGCTCACCGAAGCCATGGCGCAGGAGACGATCGAATGCTGCAGCACGGCGCACTTCTGCCTGCATTTCAGGAGTTTCCTGACGCTGGCGCTGTTCAGGCTCCTGTTCATCAACAAAAGACTGATCATGGCGGCGCAATTCCTCTTCACGAGCGATACACTCATCAAGCGCGTCCAGTTCGGATTTTGCGGCGTTCCACTGAGTGCGCTGCTCTTCTGTCCAGGTGGTATCACCAATTTTATCGTGCAGAGCACGCATATCAGTGGCGATGGTATTACGTTTTTGCTTCATTTCATGCAGTTTCATGGTTTTTCCTTACGCGTTAAGAAGAGTCAGCAGGCGCTCACGCGCCATTCGTTGATTAATGGCGTTATGTAGCGCACCACCGTCGCGCGCCTCCTGCCAGGCTTTCATCGATCGGACGCCGGAATCGGCCTCCTGATATGCGGGATAGGTCACCGGACTGACATCAAACAGCCGGGAAAACTTCGATATTTCGCGAATAACTACCCCTTCGTCGTCCTCATACCAGTGCTCGCCATCACGGGCGACTCGAAAGGCAAAGGACGACTGGTTAATGTCACCACGAAGCATCGGTGCCAGCACCAGGTCGCGAATGGTTTGCGTATCCGGCGCGGTAATGTCGTAACGCAGACCGCGATCATCTACAGACAGTGACAACGTTCCGGCAGCGCTACGACCAAGGATAAAATTAGGGTCATGGTTAAACAGCCCGCGAACATCATCATTCAGCACATCGTCAAAAGCACCGGGTTTGATAATTTCACGAAAACCCCAGAGAGGTTCCGAGCGACTGTTAAACACCGATCCGTAACCCAGAATGCGGGTGGATTCATCGGTGCGTTGTTCCGCGCGAACCTCCCCGCTATAGCAGCGTGTTTCACGGTCATTCATTGGTTTTTTCCTCGTCGGTTTTTGGTGCCTTAAAATCGTCTGCCGGGTTAGCCGCGTTCACGCTTACCAGCATTTCATCAAGGCCGTCTACCGGGTTCATATCTTCGAAGGCTCGCGCCTCGTTGCGGCTCATCCAGCCATCAGTGATCGCAAAGTGGTAGAACTGAGCACGTTCCTGCGGGGTTCCGCGTAGCAGACCTGTCAGGTTAAACCTGACGTAATACCCTGCCGCCAGCTCAGCGCGGGTAAAGAGCCGTCGGTTAAGCTCCTGCTCCCAGTTCGTTACCCACGGCATGATCGTGTAGCGGACAAACTGAATGGCCTGCTGCGTAATGTTTGAGAAGGTGGCTTTTTCGAGATCGTTAATCATGTGTGCAGGAACGTTGAATATACCGGCAATCATGGAGCGGTTCAGTTTAGACATATCAATGATCTGCGCATCAACGGGGGAAACAGTCAGCGCTTTGTAATCCAGCTCTGCCGGGAGAAGCATTGTTTTATTCTCCTGGCTACGCAGCGCAACAACTGCCTTTTGCCACATGCTTTTTAAACGCCCCCAGCTGTCATCATTCAACTGGCTTTTTACAGAAATGATGCCGGCTGGTCTGGCATTGCCACTGAAGAAAGAACTGGTGTATGCCTGCCCGCTCATTCCCATACCGATCGTCTCGGCATGTTGCATGATCGGGCTGAGTCCCATTTTCTGGTTATTGCCCAGCGCCCTGATATGCACCATATCGTCAGGGTTTATAGCAAACGCGCCTTCTTCGTTGTAAACCCCATAAGTGTAACGACCACCGGTGTTGAGTAGCGTGGTTTCCCACGGCATACAGCACTCCAGGCCGGAAACCTCACCGCGCCGGGAACGTTTTACCCATGTATAGCCATTACCCCAGCCCAAAATATGACGCTGTTTTAACTCACGCCATTTATAGCTGGTCTGCCACACATTCGGTTCATCGTGCACCAGGTAGAACACCGGATGATCGCGTGCTGCTTCAACCTTGTTATTGGTTTTCCTCATCACATGTAGCGGCATCTGTGCAATATTTGAGGAAATAACATAAATACAGGCGTAAACAGCCGCCAGTTTCATCGCAGTTTCGGGGCTGACAAAAACATCGCGGGCAAAAATATTGTCCGTTTCTGCTGATTCTCCCGTAATTGGCGTAGAAGGATTTTCCAGTGGTTCATTGCGAAACAGGGCATCAAGCAGCATTTTTCCCCCTCATTGCGACCACCAGCGCATAAAGCAGAAGCAAACTACCGGACATTATCAGAGATGAAGCCAGCCCGAACTGGAGATATACGCCAGCAGCGAGCGAACCGAACCCTGCCAGCCCAATAGCATCAGTCATTAATGTTTTCATAGAATTAAAAGATCTTCGTCAGGGTCGAGTGTGGACAGGAAATCAGCTTCACCACCACCGTTAACCAGCATTCTGCTCATCGCAGTAAATAGCGCAGCGGGCCCATCTATTTTCGCTTCTGGCGTGGATTTGTTCGGAAAGATATTGTCGTTTTTGTCAGGCTTGACGGTGACGTTAGACATCATCCAGTTCATAACCGGATGATTGCTGTGATGAAAACGCCCGCCATAAACCAGAGACTCCACCTCTTTCATTGACTCAGAAAAGTTTCTGACCGTCTGCGGAACCTCCACCAGCGGTACACCCTCTTCTGCCAGAGCCAGGCTAAACTGCGTTGCGCTCCACGGGTCGAATCCGGTTTCCTTCAGGTTTTCGCCGCTAATCCATTCCAGAAAATCAGCTTTAATTTGCGCATGATCGATAACATCACCATCAGTCAGTTCCAGCTTCCCAAGCTCAGCCCATTTACGGTACATCTGCGCCATTTGAGCGGAACATTTTTCCAGCCGCCCTTCGGGTAACCAGAATTTAAAGTCTGCATGCGCGTGACCGTTGTCTGCCCGCCAGAGTTTTACTGCTGCGCAAATATCAATCTTGTGGGCCAGATCCACGCCAGCCCACATCGGGTAGGTTTTCAGCTCATGACGTGGGGCTATAAACTCACAGTTTTCCCACTTAATCATGTCCATCCAAGCTGACTCAGCGGTCACCCAGATATTCATGTGTTTGGTGAAAAAGTTAACCCTGGCGGAAACCTGTTCTTTGGCCTTCTTAGCCAGACGGCGAAGGTCATCCCAGCGCTTACAGATACCGAGTCCGGGGTTAGCCTTTTGCCAGACCGTTTCATCAAACGGATCATCATCCTTATCCAGCGTGAAGATAATGGCGAAAAAGGTATCATCCTTAACCGCGCCTTCCACTTCGCTGTTATAGCCACGCAGCACCTTAATGGCATAATCACGCAGCTCGTAACAAATCCCTTCCTTGTTAAACCCGGCAGTCGTTATGCCAAACAGAAGAGACTGCAATCGTGCGCCGGTTGCAGTTTCCAGAACGTCCCAGACATCACGGGTTTTATGCGCATGAAGTTCGTCGACGATGCCAC
Source organism: Citrobacter freundii (assembly GCF_029717145.1). Classification (NCBI taxonomy): domain Bacteria; kingdom Pseudomonadati; phylum Pseudomonadota; class Gammaproteobacteria; order Enterobacterales; family Enterobacteriaceae; genus Citrobacter; species Citrobacter freundii. Next base: position 2,739,496 of record NZ_CP099222.1, read on the forward strand.
AATGGATATTGAGACCATCCAGATTGTTGGCATCAGAAGAAAGCGGTTCAAACTTGGATGCTGTCTGCTCCTGGTAGATCGCCAGTTTATTGAATTCAAACAGTCGCCCCAGTGTAGGTTTCGCTTTTTTAACCATGTTTTTCGCATCTTCAAAAACGATACGAGCCTGATCCCGCGTTGTCGCTGCGGAATAAACCTCTGCCCCGCCCTCACCATCGGCGCCAGCCATATAGAGACCAACGCCAGAGGATAATGTCGACTTGGCGTTTTTACGGGCTACCTCGTTATATGCCGTGCGAAACCTGCGAACCATCACAGGACGGCCACTGCCATCATTACGCAGCACAACTTCGCCTGTTTCTTCATTTACCAGGGGAATAACAAAACCGAATATGTTGATCAGAATGAAAATATGCCAGTCCATCAGCTCAATCGGCTGGCCTGCCAGTGCTCCTTTAACATGAGGCACGAATTTATAGAAATTGAGGATGTGCTGTGCGCGGGGCTCGCTGAAATAGATACCACGTTCCTCACCGTGTTTCAGATCATCAAGAAAACGCTGGCAGGCGAGGCGGGCAAATTCACAAGTGATAACTTCACCGGCAACGACGCGTTCGGCGTAACGTATCCCATCGGCAACTTTAGCCATTAGTCCCTCGCTTTCATAAATTGAGCAATAAGATCAACTTCGTCCGGAGTTTTTGTACTTACCTTAGATCGACTGGCAGGCGTCATTCCGAACTCACCAAGCATGGCTCGCAGCCTCTTCCAGGCGTCGGCTTTCATAATTGCTGCCGGGTGTGCCTTTATCATGACGTCACCAGTCTGCGTTTCAGTTCGGTACGTATATCCCTCAATCTCCAGCGTGTCGCAGTGATGTCTGTATTCGGTATACGCTTCCACAAGCAGCTCAAGGGCTCGCCCATCAAGCTGAGATATGACGCCAATGGCATCAAGTTCTTCGGCCATCCGCTTAAACCAGTACTTCCCCTGCTTGTCGAAATGCTTGGGAACTGGGGGGACCCCTTTAGGTGGCTGCGGCTCGTTTTTGTTGATTGGTCGTTTGGATGGGTTACCCCTCACCAAACGCAGATGGGTAGGGGTTTTCGGCGGTCCTGACATAATCGAAAACTCCTATTAATCATCGGCTGGGGGACCCCAAAAAAAGTTTTCTAACCTGCGGCGATGTGAAGAAAGGCTAGGCGGCGGTCCTTTGGGCGCCCGGCTACAGGGATTTGACCTCCCCCTCCCCTCCGCGTCTTTTGATGATAATCACTATCATTTGAATCGTTCGCTCCCTGTTTTCGAGCGGTGGCAGGGCCAGCACAGACTTTCGAGGTTCGAATCGTCATCGGTACCCCCATGTGCCTTAGCCTTGATATGGTCAACGGTTGTAGCCGCAACAGCGCGACCAGTACGCAGGCAGTTCTGACACAGGTGATTATCACGCTTCAGGATGCGGGCGCGTTTGATGTCCCACTTGCCGCCGTAGCCACGCTCATGGCGGCTCTTACCCTGCTGATGCTGTTGCCAGCCTTCATTGCGGTGCTGCTCGCAGTATCCAGAGCGGTCCGTAGTCGTACCGGGACAACCTCTCTTGCGACATGCGCGAGGGATTAACGCTGGCATGGTTAAATCCTCACAGAACCGTAAAGCGTATGCCGCTTCACTTCACCGTTCTCTGTCGTCATATAACCACGCTCATCAGGAACGGCTGCGATTACTTCTCCCTTCTCACCATCAGCAGTGAAGACATGCTTAACCTCTACACCGTCGAGATAAACGGTGTATCGTTCCTGAGCGAGATTAATTTTTCTGCCGGGATCGTCATCTAATACAGTGAGACGCATATGACCTCCTGCTATTTAAATCCCAAGAAGGCGACGGAGTTTACCGTTACTTTTGAAATCTCTTTCTACCGCCACTAAAGCCTGCTGTACACCTTCGTTAGCAGCGTTCTTCATAGCATCTCGCAAGCGCTCAACCTCTTCATTGGCTGCCAGAGCATTCCGCAGAACCTCTTCAATGTTTGCATGAATACTTATTTCATTGGTGCTGATGGTTACCTTGTTCTGCACCGGTTCATCGCGCTGGATACCAAGGTTGATGTTGTAGATATTGGTCACCGGCTGAGGTGTTTCGATTGCCGCTGCGTGGATCGCACCATTGGCGATAGTGGCGTCGTTGATGAATGGCACTCCATTGCGAATAAGTTCGAAGGAGACGGTGTCACGAATGCGCTGATCCAGCTCGTCGATTGCCTTCTGTGCAGCGGAGGTATAAATATCAACGCCAAGCGTCATCGAAGCGCAATATTGCTGCTTACCAAAACGCGTATTGACCAGGTGTTCAATGGCAAATTTCTGCCCTTCTGATGTCAGAAAGGTAAAGTGATTTTCTTTCTGGTATTCAGTTGCTGTATGCCTGGTTTCAGCAAAACCCAGCTCGCGTAATTCAGCGGCACCAGATTTAGACGGCAGGTCACCTGACAGCAACGCGCCACGGAAAAAGAGCGCATAAAGCCCTTCATTAGCAGCGCCAGATAGCGTAATAATTTTGTTACTCATGGTATTTTTCCTTTTACATGTGGATGTGTGATACGCATAAAAAAGCCTCGCAATTGCGAGGCCTGGGGTTATTTGTATCGCGACCCACTACCTGTGAATGACAAACAGAGATTTACATTTAGGGCAAAGTAACGCCTGTTGTTGGCGTACTTTCGTGGTCGAGTGTGTGGATTTATGTCCGCATATCGGGCACATGACAGTCGTATTGGCTGCAAGCCCAACACGCTGCATTGCATAATCGAAAAATGACATGGTGGTTAACCTTTCAATGAATGGGGCTTATTATACCATGCATAGCTCAATTATTAATCAATCATCATCGCATGCTTGATGCCATTTAGCTTTGTCGCAGGCACTCAGTGAATGCCTGCTGTAATGCTATTGCCGTTCCTGTTCGATCCGGCGTATTCCTGCCAGTTGGTTATTCGCTTTTTCAATAGCAGCCAGCAACGGCTTAATCCATAGAACAGCCTGGCAATATGTCAGGGTGCTGGCGGTAGTGGCGTTATCACTGGCTGCGTCAGCGCTCCCGGAATCGGTGTGCATTGCCCCGGTACGTAAACGGTTCGCGTAGTCGAGCAACCCACCAGCGACATCAGCAGGAACAGGCAGGTCACAAGTTTTTTCACGTCGAAGAATCTCCCGGTATTCGATGACAGTCTTTTCGGTACCTGCATCGATCAACGAATTAAGGCGGCTGGCATTCTCAGCCACCTGATTGAAGCGGTTGAAGTTGAAAGCCTGCACCGCGATAACCCGTCCCTGTAGCGCGTTATCATGCTCCAGAACTCGCTTATCGCTTTGCGCTGTGCTCAGGTCAGCCTGGCTGTTTGCCAGCAGAACACCGAGAATAGCGACAGCGCCAACGACAATAACCACCGCGATAATTACCAGCCACCAGCGCCATGACGTTTTCAGTGATGCCAGTAGAGCTTCAATCATGATTCTTTCACCGAACTGGTGCCATTCATCAACGGTAACATGCGGCTATCCCTCGGCTCGTTAACCGGCCAACGATAACCCGTCACGCGGGAACGTGAGAATGCACGAATATTGATAGCGTCGGACTGATTACCACCGAGGACCATCAGGTCACCATTCTGGTGCTGCCCGACCACAAATCCGACATGGCCGCCGCCGTCGCGACTGAATACCACCACACATCCATAGGCTGGCTCGCGAAGTTCGACGCCCCAGTTGAGATAGGATTTTGCAGACTCGAAACGGGTGGATTTGATTCCGACGCGCTCAAGCATCGACCCGACGTAAGCGGCACACCAGGGCGTTTCATCATCTTTAATTCCACCTCGTTTAATGTCCTTCCAGAACTGGAGGATTAACGGATTGTGTCGCGGGCCTTTAATTTCCATCTGCCCCATGTATTTACGGGCTTCCACCAGCCAGCGCGGTTCATTGCTGATTGTCATCGTTCACCCCTGCCCTTTTTCTGAGTGCGCTGATAGCGATCTCGCGCAGTTTGTCCACGCCAACGAATCCAATCACACCGCCAACAAACGGTGATATCGATACCGGGAGTCCGACCACATCAAGCGCACTGGTGATACATAAAGAAAGAGCGCCACAAAGGACGCCCTCAAGCCATTTATTCTTACGGGTGGCACCGTCATATATCAGGCGACCGTAGGCAATGAGGCCAGCAAACAACGCCCCCGATATCTGGGGCCAGGAGTTTTTCAGGCCGTTCAGTACCTCTGCCCAGAAGTCAGGAGTTTTTTCGTTCATTTTCATAGTCTCTCACCTCCGATAGTTCGGATGGCGCTGTGTGTTTGAAAAGGGTCAGGCTTCACGGGCTGGATTTATCAACAAAGCACGTAGTGAGTGATTCCCGTGAGCCTGAATACGAAAAAGGCCACGCAAATGCGCAGCCTGTGAATAGTTACCGCAAACTGGCGGCACATTGCCCGGTTTGATATTGTTGATTCGCCAAAACCACAACGTTAAACGGGGTAAAAATGAGTAATTACTCAGACCTTTTACAGATGATTAAAACCAGAGTTTGTCAGAACAATGGGATTCCATCATCTTCACTGGCCGGAACAAACAACTATCGCGCCAACCAGGTATGGTATCGGATCGGCCAGATATTCACTCTTGAATGCGTTCTGTCTGAATACAGGAAATGTAATTCATCAGGATATTACCTGCTGGACAACGAAAAGGCGCTTCATCATCTTATTTTTCAAATCACAAAGTGGAAAATGGAGGACATTAGAGGGCTGTCTCTTAATGACAGTCTGTTTATTGTTTCAGACAGGTTAAAATATGATTACATGCCAGAAGAAGCTGCGGAATTTCTCCGCTCGCTAAAGCTCCCGGTCAATCATTATCCTGTTGACGATTTCTCAGAAGCGGACTGGGATCCCAAGGAAAACTCAATTTTCCTTCAACCCCATCAATAGACATCCGTTCAATTTCTGCTGCAATCTCACTGAGCTGTTCTTCAAGAGCGGCTTTTTCTTTTACCAAGCGATTGAGGTGAGCAAGGTGAGTTTTCTGCTGTCCAAGCCAGTCCTCAAGCTGCTCAGTTGTCATGCCCGGGTTGAAAAAATACGGCTGCTGCTTACCGTCTTGCATTGCAGACCTCCTGAAACGACAAAACCCCGCCGAGTCGCAGGGTTTCGATTGTTAAGCTGTGTGTCGAAGTGACCACTCTTAACAGAGTACGATAGTTTTTGCGTACGCGTTAGTTTTTTAGTTATCTTATAGCGATTAAATATCTTCTTGTTATAGGTCGGTTCAACAATGGCAAGCAAACGTTTTTTCTTTGATTTTTATCAATGCAACACCATCAACATTGATGCTAATGCAGCAATTCAATCGCCTCAAGATGTCTTTACTAGTTTATTCGATGAGTATAGTGAAGGACCTGAAAGAACAGTCAGAAGCGTTGGCAGCAAACTGGTCGAAATTCGATTTATGGAAAGGACCGCTTATGGTTATAGGGGGATTATTGGGAAGCATCGTGCAAACGACCTTCCACATGTAGCAGTCGCTGGTGGGCAAGAAAGAGAAATCTTGCTTGCAGCAAATGAGAACTTATTGGAAAAAGCCTACTTCCATTTTTACACTCAAGATTGTGTGCTTGTTATTCAACGGAATCGGTTCTGTTATAGCTGGCTCTTGTTGAGCAAATATCTTTCTAGCAGCTCACAGAACACCACTGTCAATCCAATCATTCAGTCAAGTAGCTTAGAATGGCTACTACGTAACGAAGTACATATCAAAACACTGGAAATTGGAATAGCGCGCCCAACTAATGCACAAGTCTTTGAAGATGTTGAACATGATTTTAATAACGCATTGATTGCAACATTAAACGGGACGAATTCTGCTAAGGTTAATCTCACCCTTAGAGGTGATGGTCGAGCCGATGATCCTGAAAAGAGATACCTAGGTTCTCGATTGAAAAGAGCTTTAACGGAAACCTTGGAGACCTTTGAAGTTGAGAAATTGAAGCTTGAAACGCAAGACATCGAAACTGGCATACAACACCCAATTGATCTTGTTGCTGACAAGTTAGTTTACTATAGCGATGTTGAACTTGGTGGGCGTTATCCCCTTGCCGCTAGCATTTGGGATGCTTTAACCCAAGCAAAAGATAGTAAAAATGAAGAATTAGCAGCATACTTCGGAGTGGGTGCCCAAAGGGTTGATTGAACAGGAGCGATGCTATGAAAAAGGAGAGTCTAAAAAATCTGGCTAGCTATGCTTACATTTTAGCCTCCGCTATTTTTTGTATTGTTGCTTTACCTCTTTCGGTAAGGTTGACCTTTACACAAATTCAGCCCATAGCATCAGCAATTTCTACATTTGCCGGAATATTATTTGGCTTCGTACTGGGTTCCATAACCCTTATGGCTTCAGCAAAAGATAATACTCTTATAAAAAACATTGGTAAAACAGGGTATCTCAGAAGATTTACTGAAGAAATGCACTCAACTATGGGGTGGCTGCTTTCAGTTTGCATTATATTCATCGTGTTACTGTTTTTTCCAGACACATTAAAATTCAGGATTCCTTACATAACTAAAGACGTTGAGTGCACGTATGCCCAACTTTTACTTCAATTGGGCATATTTGTCTTACTGATCACCTTTAAGAAATTTTACATTACATGGTTACGTCTGAAAGAAATAACCAAACTCATGTAATTTCATAATTTAAAGGCATCGCTTATCATGTAAATAAGGCCATCAATAAACCCCATTGCCGTTTGCAACTCCTTCCTTATCGTCCCATCAGAGCATTTCCTTTTTTTAGCAATAGCACGCAGCGAAATGCCGATTACAAAATGGGCGATAATTAACTCATACTCTTCTGGCTTATATTTTTTCAACCGAGCCACACATCCATCAATCATGATTCCCTCATCGTCATCACACTGAAGTCGTGATTTCTTACCATGAGGTAAAAGTCCCTTGAATCCAGCTGCAATGGGTTTCCAGTCGACACCACTACTATCGGCTGCCGCCCATGCTCCCCATAAATCCATCACTTCATACATATCACGCATTGCAATTTCTCTTTCGTCTTCTCTGCTTAAAGGGTTAGCTCCCTGAGGGCTGAAATGTTTGAGTGATGCTTCCAGTTTCATTGGATAGTGCCTCCCTTCTCGGCAGTGCCAAACCAGCCAGGATGCGCCCACTGAATATCGGTAACTTTATGGCCTTTCCCCCATAGCGATATCGAACGCATTGCAACGTAGTGCATAAATATTTTTTCCCGCTCAAGCCATTCATCCTCAGGCTTATCTTCAAGAAACTCATCGATTGCATCAGCAATAAGGCCAAAGCATTCGGGATAGTCGCTATGACTGATATCTATGTCTCGTGCAGCATCCTGGAGTTCCATGAAGCGCTTTTGGGTGAATAAATAAGACATTTCGTGAATTAGACGATCCATTATTGGTTCCTTAAGCTTTTGCATACCGACGCGGTTGTGATTTTTGCTGCGGGGCTGATTTTGATTTCGCTTCTTCCTGGTCAATCGGCAAAAAATGCCCATTGTAGAAACGGCGGTATACGGTCCCAAGAACGCCGTTACGCTGTTTGGTGATGTTAATTTCCGCGATCCCTTTTGCCTGTGATTCGGGGTTATACACTTCATCGCGATAGAGCATCATGATGATGTCAGCATCTGCCTCAATTTCGCCGGAGTTCTTCAGGTCTGAGTTCATAGGACGTTTGTTAGGTCGGGATTCCACGCCTCTCGAAAGCTGGCTCAGCGCCAAGACGGGAGTGCGGTTTGTTTTGGCGAGGCGCTTTAATCCCTTCGACAACTCACCCACCGCGAGGTCATAGCGTGCCGTACTCTGGATCTTAATGAGTAACAGATAATCGATAACTACCAGCGCGGTTTCAGGATGAGCAATCTGATGACTGGTTGCCGTTTGCTGGATCTGTTCAAGCGTCAGATCTGTGGCATCAACCATCCAGATATTGCGCCCGGTAAGATGCCCGATACCTGTAGATAATCTTGCCCAGTCTTCATCTTCAAACTTCGCGGCCTCTTTGAGCCTGGACACTGACATGCCACCAGCAGCAGATACCATTCGCTCGCCAATCTGGATGTTGGCCATCTCCATGCTGAAAAACAGTACGCCATGCCCCTGCTCTGATACTTTATCGATAATGTCCAGGGCAAACTCGGTTTTCCCTATCGACGGACGGGCGGCGATGAAGACCAGATCTGTCGGTTCAATGCCACCGGTTTTTGCGTCCAATTCTTCAATACCGGTCATCAGAGGTTTGGCCTCTTCCAGCCCCTGATTTCTTGCGTCTACCCGGTCAATTACCGCAGGTAAAATTTCATCAATATGCACAGGTTGAACGGTATCAGGAGTGAGAGAAATTGCAGCCATAGCCCCCTGTGCGGCCTTCAACGCTTCGACTGCGTTATCACCATTGGCAGCATTGCGAATGCCAGCCAGCGCTGTCTCGATTACAGCCTCAGCGTCACGAACGGCAGCGTTACGTTCCAGCGTGGAGACGTAATACGTCAGCGCTGATTTAGCCCAGGCGATACGGCTTGATTCGAGTATCGTTGCGCTGTGTTCTGGCATGGACTCACAAAGCAACAGTGGATCTATCACTCCGGTTCCTCGAGCCTGACGACAAATGCCAGAATAAATTTCACGGTACTGACGGACGGAGAATACGCTCGCCGGCATACGGGAAAGAATGCCCAGAACCTCAGGATCGGTATTGCGCAGAAAAATTGCGCCAATTACCGCACCTTCCAGATCATTATTTTTCCATACCGGAGTCATCATGCGGTTATCCCTGCAGCAATTGCGCGATAGCTTTCCCAGCCAAACGCCAGACGGTTTCGCCCACCATCGGTAACCCTGTCCACAATGCGCTCACCGATGGACTCCTTCAATTGCTCAAAGGTCAGGTTACTTATCAGGATTGTCGGAAGTACGCTCTCATAGCGGGCGTTGATAATTTCCTGCAGGATGGTCATTTCCGTCGGACTACCGAATTGCACGCCCACCTCATCGATAATCAGCAGATCCAGTGATGCGAAACGCTCGATAACGTCTTCTTCGGTACTGTCACCACCATGGCGCCACGTGTTTTTCACAGCCCGGGTAAGGCGCATAACATCGGTGATTTCCACGCTGGCCAGATACTCACGAACAATGCTCTTTGCCATCGATACCGCCAGATGGTTCTTTCCTGTCCCGCAGTTCCCGGTCATCACCAGCCCCGTTCCTGCGTTAATACGCTCCGACCAGCTGTTGACATAGCGCTGGCATGCTGCAAGGTTTTTTGCAGCACCCTGATTAACCGCTTGATAATTACTAAACTCACAGCCCTCAAATCGGCGGGCGATCCCGACGTTGTCCAGCAGGTCAGATACCTGCAGCGCATGCAGCCCGGCATCGACTGCCGCCAGCTCATCGCGCACGCACCCCGGGCACAGGGAATGTTTAACATTTTCGGTACCACGAAACGCTTTACCAGTGAGCAACATGCGCTCATAGTCGCCATGTTTTTCGCAGACTGCGGTATGGACTTCTCCTGACTCCCAGCCCCTCAACTGCCACGGAGTATTATGTTCTACAGCGAACGCTAGTTCTTCACGAAGCCCCTCACGTTTCGCCAGCAGAGAATCCCTTTCTTCGCGTTGTTTGATGTTCAGCATTGTGTTTCCCCTTGTCACCAGTTGCAGTCTGATTGGCCGTAATCCTGTTCACTGAAGCCAGATACCGGAAGCGCACTGCGACGCCCACCTCCGGGAGCGGATGGAGTTTGCCAGGCTTCTTCGAAATGCCGATCGGGCCCAAAGAACGTTGCCGCCTGTTTGACGTATTCAGTACCAAGCTTGCCCGTCGTGCGGATGTAGGCCGCGTAGCGCTGCACGCCCGCCAGCAGCTCTGATGCCGTAGCGCCGTCGGCGATGCGAGCCTTCCAGTGTTTGTAAGCCGTTGCTTTCGGATTGCCACCAGCGCGTTTTGGGTATGCTTGCCAGGCGGCTTCGAACTCTGGAGAGTATTCCTGTCGCGCTGCTGGTTTCGTACCACTGGTTTTTCCAGATGATTTACCACTTCCGGAAATGGCTGTCGGTGTAGCGGCGCCAGCCGATGCACCAAGAGTGTTTTTAATCTCTGTAGTAGTCTTTGTTGTAGTAACCATTAGAGAGCGGGCGTTTTTCCCCTCATCCATCGGTGCATCCTGCACTTGTCGATCAGGGCAACTTGCCCCGTTCGATGAGGGCACCTGTTCCGCATCATTAAGCAACTCGCAATCTTGGTTGATGGTGTAATAATTTGTCCGGTCATGCTGGGACTTATTGAGCTGCTCGACATCGAGACATCCCTGTTTGACGAGTGATGTAAAAGCGCGTTTAACGGTATCTGCTGACCAGAACGGGAATTGTTTTACCCACGACTCATAGCTATTGAATACCCAGCGACGACCAGAATGGATAACTCCCTGTTCTTTGTCGTTAATCCAGTAGTTAACCTGCTGCAATACGATCGCTTCGTTCAGACCGATACGCGTAGCAAGCTCAGGGTTGATGACTAGAGGGCGAAAATTAAAAAGCATGCTCATGCTGCACCCGCTAACTCAGTATCGTGAGTAAACTTGCCATCCCAGCGCTTCTTCATCGGAAGGTGCCCCTTGAGATAGTGTCGGTAAATCCACACCGCGCCTTTGCGCAGCAGGATCGGCTTGAATGTGTCGCGCATATCGCCGTCGTCCTGCTCCACCTGCCCTGTACGCTCACTGAGATACAGATCACGCGCATAATTATTTACCCGCCAGCGCGGATACTTAGCTTTTGGCTGATCGTCATAGAGCCAGTTATGCTCGAATAAAAACGCATTGACCTGCTGGACGTTGACGCCGTTAAGCTGCTTACAGAACTGGCAAGGAGACATACCCGGCTGAAAGAGGTTTTCCAGGTGCTCGATATACTTTGCCTGGCGCTCGACGTACCCAAGTGCACGCCGGGCTGCTTCGCGTTCGTCAGCCCATGCTCGAGCAGCAGCTACCTCATCTGAAAAATCAGGGAGATCGTTGGACGGAGTAATGCTGTAGGAACCTGTCATTCTGATTGATGGCAACACGTCAGAAGTTACCCAGCGCTTGAATCTCTTGGCCTGCTTTTTGCGGCTTTTGAGGATAAGCGTATAAAGGCCTGACTCGTTGACCAGCATGGGCTTTCGACCCGAACCTAAGTAATCGTTATGTTCGGTTTTATCCTCATCATCCACAGCCAGCAGTGCCATGGCTGGGTTTGTAAGCCCAAGCGCCTGACACACATCGACAGCAAAAAACCATGGCGATTGTTCAATCTGCACGGTCCGAACTGAAGCAAGCAGCTCACCTGCATCAGACTTAAAGTCGAATGTTTTGATAGCGGTTTTCATTTTGAGCTTCCTGTTGTTCGTTGTGACATGTCACGCCTCAGTTTCGCCCTTGAAAACCAACTGTTCTTTTGTGATAACGGGCTTATCTATGAATGACTTTGATGCGTGTTCGATCGCTGAGGCTAAACGAGGCGAAGCATTACGATAACCGTATGCAATTAAATTCAAGTATCCCGAAGATGTACCTGATTTTTTAGCAAGATCTGCCCACTGCTCTTTAGTTGAAGACTTACGCCAATCAAGTAACTGGTTGTTCATTACGCTCTCCTATTGCAATGAGCCAACTTTAGCTTTTTGCTAAATACAATGCAATAATCATTTAGCAGTTTGTGTATTTACCACATTGCTAAATAATGAGAGTATTTTGACATGGACATAAAAAGCATACGTAAATCAAACCTTGAGCGACTCATTATTGAGTTCCTGAAGCGCGACAGACATACGACAAAATCAGCTTTCGCAGAGATGTGCGGGATCAGTCCTGCCCAACTGAGTCAATTGCTTGGCGAAAATAGCAGTCGCAACATAGGCGACAAAATGGCCAGAAAGATTGAACAGGCCATGGAACGCCCGTTTGGGTGGCTGGATAGTCCGCGCAATGCTCCCAATAGTATTAAAAATGAGTTGGAGTATGTCGGAACGGTCAGACTAGGAGCTGTGCCAGTTGTAGGAGAAGCGATTCTCGGGATTGACGGAATGATCGATATGCTAGAAATCCATGCTGGATGGTTACAAATATACAGCGCGGATAGGGACGCCTATGGGCTCAAAGTAAAGGGTGACAGTATGTGGCCACGCATACAGTCTGGAGAGTATGTCGTAATAGAGCCAAACACCCAAGTTCATACAGGTGATGAAGTTTTTGTGAGAACCAAAGATGGACATAACATGATAAAAATCATGAGTAAAACTCGTGATGGCGATTATCAATTCTCAAGTGTGAATAGCGATCATAGACCGATCACCTTGAGCCCTGATAGCATTGAGAAAATGCACTTTGTTTCGGCCATTGTTAAGCATACCCGTTACGTTGACAATGATGAAATGCCCACTCTCTAAGGCCCGCTTTAATCACACTACCTCCAACCGACCTGATGGTCGGTTTTTTTATTCCTGCAAAGAATAAAATTAAATTAATAATGTTATTTATCAAAAACATAAACACAAAAAGTAAATAATTTAGCATTTACTGATTGCGTTAAATTTACCATTTTGCTAAATTCATTTCATCAACAGGCAACGGAGTTAATGGGTAATGACTCCAACTTATTGATAGTGTTTTATGTTCAGATAATGCCCGATGACTTTGTCATGCAGCTCCACCGATTTTGAGAACGACAGCGACTTCCGTCCCAGCCGTGCCAGGTGCTGCCTCAGATTCAGGTTATGCCGCTCAATTCGCTGCGTATATCGCTTGCTGATTACGTGCAGCTTTCCCTTCAGGCGGGATTCATACAGCGGCCAGCCATCCGTCATCCATATCACCACGTCAAAGGGTGACAGCAGGCTCATAAGACGCCCCAGCGTCGCCATAGTGCGTTCACCGAAGACGTGCGCCACAACCGTCTTCCGGAGCCTGTCATACGCGTAAAACAGCCAGCGCTGGCGCGATTTAGCCCCGACATAGCCCCACTGTTCGTCCATTTCCGCGCAGACGATGACGTCACTGCCCGGCTGTATGCGCGAGGTTACCGACTGCGGCCTGAGTTTTTTAAGTGACGTAAAATCGTGTTGAGGCCAACGCCCATAATGCGGGCGGTTGCCCGGCATCCAACGCCATTCATGGCCATATCAATGATTTTCTGGTGCGTACCGGGTTGAGAAGCGGTGTAAGTGAACTGCAGTTGCCATGTTTTACGGCAGTGAGAGCAGAGATAGCGCTGATGTCCGGCGGTGCTTTTGCCGTTACGCACCACCCCGTCAGTAGCTGAACAGGAGGGACAGCTGATAGAAACAGAAGCCACAGGAGCACCTCAAAAACACCATCATACACTAAATCAGTAAGTTGGCAGCATCACCGAGTTAATGAAATGAATACAGAACAAATACTTTCAGAGAACGGAACCATTCACAAAATTGCAATGGATATTGATCGCGTAATCAATGCACTTGAGTACGCTGAATCTGATCAAGATGTTGCATATAAACCTGCAGCTCTCATCAAAATTTGTATCCACCAGTTAAAGGAAAACCTTTCAGTTATAAACAGAGAGCTTGGTTGTAATTGGCCGGAGAATAAGTCATGAATAATGAAATGGTTACTTTGAATAAAGAAGAAACTAGCAGAACAATTCTCGACTGGTCACATGATTTGCGTTGCTGCTCATGTTCATTATGGCTTCTTCTTGAGAATATGACGAGTATTGAAGAAGAACGAGAGCACGCACTTATTACTCTAGTAGTTCAAACACTAGATAAATTGAATAAAAGCGTCTCTGACTTCGACACATATAAACTTTAAATACTTAAGAATTTAATTAACGCCTTAACTGGTGTGGCATCGCTCACCCTGAGGAAATGCAAATGAATATTATCGTCAGAAGTGAAGTCGTGAATAACAAAGTCCATTCAGCCAATCAGTATGACGACATTCTTTACATAAACAAAGCCCACAAAACAGCAGAGTGTGCCAATAAATATGCGCATGAGTTGCGTGCTGAATTTACCCAGTTGCTTATGCCAGCAATCACACGCACTGATGTGAAGGTAGCAGGAAGATTCACCTCATTACTTAATGAGCTTTGCTTCATGACCAAAATGACCATGGAGAACACCTCAAAGGGGGGGGCAATAATGACGTTTCTGAAAGATAAAGCAGCACACAATACTGCAAAACTTTTTGCCTCTTATGGAAATAGTTATCTGCATATTGCAAACCTTTTTCTGCGCAAGGCTTACGGGCGGTAATGACAATGAAAAACAATACCATTGAAATTTATCGCCGCCGCGTTGCTATTGCGACATTAAACCGAATGAAGCGCAAGACAGGAGGTTATTGCCTCTCCGTAAATATGCCCGATAACAATATCCAGGTTATCGAGATTAACGAAGAATCAATGATGAAACTTTTGCTGCGCTTCGAAAAACAGGCTCGGACTGAATTCAACACAGAAGCGGAAACATTTCTTCGCCAGACGTATATGAAAAGCGTCGATATCAATGGACACACCGAATATCTGACCGAAACCGGAAAGATGATTGTTGACGAGATTTTTGCGGAATTAATTAAACACGCGAAAGAGAAATACGTATGTGGAGGAATTAACTGATGGCCTCACAACAAACAATTATGCACGGAATGCAGATCCCCCCCCAGTCCTCAACGTGGATCTGCATGTGCTTCCGGATTTCACCGGACGCGTGGTTCTTTACATCGAAAAAGGGCGTGTGACATGCGACCGCCGGCTGCTCGACGACGAACATATTTGCGCACTGGACACTTTTATCAAAATGGCTCGCGAAGCCGGGTTACGTATACAGGAGCTAACTGGTGGCACTGACAGCAATTCGAATACCTGAACGCGTACACCTGCAGGCGATGCAGGTCCTGCTGCGATACCGACGGAAGCGAGTATATGCACGACGTATGCGACGCACCGGATTTCTCAGCCTGAAGGTTAATCCGCGCTGGCGGCTGCTATCGAAAGACGATGGCCGGAACTGGGAAGTAATGAGCCATGAAACTTATAACCGGGAGAAAGACAGATGATCGACAACCGCACCGCCAGCGCAATTGACCTGGCATTTCAGATTCACCATACGCCTGTGGGCAACTTGTTCGTTGCGATGCGGCATGGCCGTATGAAGCGCTGCTTCAGCCGCGATACGGCGATCCGCTATCTGGCGTTCTTTATGACTACCGAAGCTTTCCGTCGTTCCGGCTTCGAGCAGCGCTACCCGGATGTGCAGGCTGTCCACGCTCTCAATCCAGAACTGAATTGTTGGCAGCGAGGAGGCACAACAGTTGAGTACATCGGAGCCCACCAGCGCTGTGTTCGACGTCTTCGCCGCATTCTGGCCATTAAGCGTGACATGACGAAATGGTGTGAGAAGTGGGACGCCATGCACGACCGCTTCGTTAAAGAGGTTGACGAACTACAGGCCAGTAAACCGGAGGGTATTCGATGAGCAGCAATTACGACGCGCCAGAAACTACGCCAAACGGCATCAAGATCGGAAATCGCGTTATTGACTGGTCTGGCGCGGTTAAACAATTCGATGGTTCGCGCTTTGACTCCCGCAACTCAGAGGGGCTGCGTTGGTTGGCCTGCATTATGGATGCCGTGGCAGCTGGTTGGGTTTCTTTAGGCGCAGAGAAAGAACTCATTCTGTGGCGCTGGCTGGTAGCAACAGTATTCATCAACGAAGAGAAGGATAAGAACGGCACTATCGAAATCCCGAACGAAGACGGTGGTGTTGATATCGCAGTGATCTATTCGGGCAAGAAAGGAAATTTGAGTATCTATCCCGGTCCGCTGCGTTTTTCTCTCGCCAACCATGTGGAAGGCATTGCCATCGAGAAATATGGAGTTTGCGAGGGCTCAGCCCTTGCCCTTCGCATGTATCAGGACATGGTGATTGCAGATCCCGGCTACGGATTCAGGATGTCACCCTTTGGGCGAAAAGGACTTGAGATGCTTCACGATGACTACATCGGAGAGATTAACACCAACGGCATGCCAGAAGCGCATGTGATTCACTAAGGAGAAAGCAATGTTTATTTATACCGATCTGCTCCGAGCCGCTCTGTGCTGCACAGCCAGTCAGGAAGACACACGGAAGATCCTGAGAGGTATACACATCACGCCAACCCACATTCGGGCAACCAATGGTATTGCGGCCGTATCAATGTCACATGGTTCAAAAACCGAAATTGAGGGTGTATTTATCCTGCACGGTGATATCCCGGCTAGCGCAGAAGGAACCGTATTCCAGAAAATTGGCAGCCAGTGGATTGCTGCTCATCTGGACGACTACGAGCGACTAGTTGGGCATAACGAGCTTGAACTCGTTGAAGGCAAGTTTCCGGATCCTGGCAAGTTGCTGCCGACAGAGGAAGAGCCCTGTTCAGAGTTCCCCATTTTTGCCGCTGAATTGCTGGCTTTGCCTTATCGCATGTTTGGCAAGGAATTCACATCAATGCCCGTTAATTTCAAACTCTTTGGCCCTGAAAAACCATGCCAGGTGCTGTTTAACGTAGCTGTTAACACTTTTTACGGCGATCCAGTGTTGGTAATCATGCCGATGAAATCGACGGTGTTCGAACTGCACCGTAAGGCGATGGAAGGATGAAAAAGATGTATGTGTGCTCCCTGTGGGCACTGTTCTTCTCAATTCTGTTTGGTATTGGCGCCGCAGCCGGTGCAATAGGTTTTATCGGTGCAATGAAAATGTTGGCAGGAGTTCTGTGATGAAAATTGACTTCAACGACTACGGGGCGGTTGCATCGGTAACGATCACCAGCACTATTTTCGAGTTTCGCAAACATAACCGGGTGGTTGACACCACTCTGTTTCTGGTGCCGGGAGTGGTCAGCGAACGGCGCGGAGCATTCTTCATGAAGACATTTATTTCAGGGAAAACCCGCGATGCACTGCGGGCTTATAAAACCGTACAGCGTGAGGTGAAACGATGAGCAAAGGCCAGCAACCAGCCTATCCATGCCCGCGCATCGATACTCCCCGTGGCATGACTTACCGCCAGCACCTCGTTGTGCAGATAGCGCCGGTAATGCTCACGAATTTTTTTAGCAATGATGCCCGGCAGGATTACGACGACCTAGCCAGAACTCTGGTGATGGCTGTAGATGCCATCATCGAAGCTGAGCGGGAGACGGCGAAATGAGCAAAATCACTAACCCTGTCGTGCTTATCTATAAGCGCGAAAACAGTGATACCTACGCTGTCGCGATCACCAATGGCAGCCAGGACTATCACGACGCCGTTCTGATGGCGACGATGGAACCGGATATGGCCGGTGATGATGTAGATACCTGGAGCAAAACCGGTTACTACATGGCGGCGGAGATTCAGCGCTTACGCCAGCAGTTGATCGCCCCTTTAAGTATTGGGGAGTTAATTCAGCGTCTTGAATCGCAGACTAGCGACCACTGGGAGAGAGTGGTTTGCGATGTCACTTCTGGTAAACCGTTGACCATCACCCTGCCAGATATCACGTCAAAGGCGTTCTGGAGCGGTACCGGGAAAAGCGAGGTATTCCATCCGGAAAGCTATAAGCGCTGGGTAAAAGAAGCTATAGAACGAGCCTGTGTTATCGCAGGGATCGGTGTGGAGGTGAAGTGATGCAAAAATCATTTATCAATACAGACAATCTGAACTCTGTAAATGACTGCCTCCAGCAACTGGTAATCGCTGAAGAAACACAACTGAGCATTGAAGACCAGTTGTCCAACTCAAACAGTAGTAGTGAATGGAGTGCGTGGCGCAAAAAGGCAGAGAATGCCTTACGGGTTGTAAAAGCGAAGCGTCGCATCATCACAGCCCGTCTTGCTGTTCTCCGCCAGATTGAAAAAGAAAACAACATGCAACTCCACCAGCGACACAACGATTACCTGGTTGCTGAGTTGAAAAAGATTGTTACGCCGTCGTCGTTTGAGCGTTGCGTTCGTCGGGTTGATGAAAAATTGGAGGGATCAATTGAATAAGGCATTTGAAATCTGGGTGCGTCAGCGGTACGGAAACCGCTACGACCTCTCGAGGGATCAGGAAGGATTCTACTGCCGGGAAGTGGTTAAACGAATGTTCGAAACGTGGTGCCACTGCCGTGGCCTGAACGTGGTGTGAGGCGGGTATATGAGCAATGTTATTCAGTTAGCTCCTAACGATTGGGTTTGTGAAAGTGTTCTGATCGCGGTGACCGGGCTCAAGCCCGGTACCATCCTCCGGGCCAGAAAAGAGTGCTGGATGGTTGGGAGGGAGTATATCCACGTATCACCTGACGGGAATCCAAAACCTTCCAGTGAGTGCATGTATAACAGAAAGGCTGTAGATGCCTGGGTCGCTTCAATGAAAAGCAAGCAGCCAGGATGATTTGATGCCATGAAAAAGGTAAGCTCGTATCGCTCTTGGGCGTCTGGAGGTATTAATGGATAAAATCACATATCCAACAGGCGTCGAAAACCACGGTGGCAGTCTGCGCATCTGGTTTAATTTTAAAGGTAAGCGCGTCAGGGAAAACCTCGGTGTCCCTGACACCGCTAAGAACAGGAAGATCGCCGGGGAACTGCGGGTGTCGGTATGCTTTGCCATCCGCACGGGAAGCTTTGATTATGCTGAACGGTTTCCAGATTCACATAACCTTAAAATTTTTGGGTTGGGCAAGAAAGAAATCACAGTGAAAGAACTCGAAGAGAAGTGGCTGGATCTGAAAAAGATGGAAATCAGCGCGAACGCGCACAAACGGTACGAGTCGGTCGTGGCAGTTGTTGTACCGCTGATCGGGGCTACCCGACTGGTGACAGCGATTGAGAAAGAAGAGTTGCTGTACATCAGGAAAGAGCTTTTGATGGGTTATCAGTGCGCGGCAAAGGGCAGGATCCCTGTTAAGGGCCGGAGCGCGGTCACCGTCAATTACTACATGACGACTATCGCCGGAATGTTCCAGTTCGCCGCCGATAATGGGTACATAAAGGCAAATCCCTTTGATGGAATAAAGCCATTAAAAAGGGCCAGGGTGGAGCCAGATCCGCTCAGCCGTGATGAATTCATCCGTCTGATAGATGCGTGCCGGCATCAGCAGACGAAAAACATGTGGTCACTGGCGGTGTACACAGGTGTTCGTCACGGAGAACTGGTTTCCCTGGCATGGGAAGATATAGACCTTGAAGCGGGTACAATAACAATTCGCCGTAATTATACAAAACTGGGCGAGTTCACACTACCGAAAACGGACGCCAGTACGGATAGAGTGATACACCTCATTCAGCCAGCCATCGATGCGTTAAGGAATCAGATGGAAATGACTAGACTCGGGCAGCAGTATCACATCAACGTGCAATTGCGTGAATATGGTCGAACAACGCAGCACAGCTGTACATTTGTCTTTAACCCTAAGATAGTCCGTCGAAGTAAGGATGTGGGGGTTATCTACAAGGTTGATTCGTTTGGTGACTCGTGGGACGCAGGGTTAAAAAAGGCGGGGATCAGGCATCGAAAAGCTTACCAGTCGCGCCACACTTACGCGTGCTGGTCATTATCTGCTGGGGCCAACCCAAGTTTTATTGCCAGTCAGATGGGGCATGCGAGCGCACAGATGGTGTTCAATGTTTACGGTGCATGGATGGCTGACAGCAGCGCAGAGCAGATCGCAATGCTGAATCAGAAGCTGGGTGATTTTGCCCCATTGATGCCCCATAGACCACAAACTAGCAGTAGAGGATTATTAAAATCAGCAAGTTAACCACTAACGCCCGTCATGTTAACTGTGTTGAGGGCAATACCACACTCTACGCGCTGCCAAAAGCCGAGATTGTTACGCGCTGGCAGGCGCAGACTACCGATGACTTTCGCTTCTGCTTTAAGTTTCCGGCGACCATTTCGCATCAAGCTGCACTGCGAAACTGTGATGATTTGGTGCAAGAATTTTTCACCCGCATGTCACCGCTGGAAGCGCGAATCGGGCAATATTGGTTGCAGTTACCCGCCACCTTTTCTCCTCGCGATCTCCCTGCTCTGTGGGCGTTTCTCGATGCGTTACCCGCATCGTTTACCTACGGGGTGGAAGTTCGCCATCCTGAATTTTTTACCAAAGGTGAAGACGAGAAATGGTTCAATCGCGGCTTACACGAGCGAGGGGTCAATCGGGTAATTTTAGATAGTCGGCCGGTACACGCCGCGGTTCCTCACAGTGAAGCGATTCGCGATGCGCAGCGCAAAAAACCGAAAGTTCCGGTCCATGCAGTGGTTACCGCGAACAATCCCATGGTGCGCTTTATCGGCAGCGATAATATGGAGCAAAACCGAACGTTATTTAACGTATGGCTGGCCAAACTGTCTCTCTGGAAGCAGACCACAACACCCTATCTGTTTTTACATACGCCGGACATCGCGCAAGCCCCGGAGCTTGTAGATACGCTATGGGCAGATTTACGCAGCGCTCTGCCAGAGATCGGATCAGCACCGTCTATTCCACAGCAATCTTCTCTTTTCTGAAAATGCCACCTATCATAGACAATGCCAGCAGCCATTTTAAAAGGGAGTTTGTATGGTAAGCGCGCTTTATGCCGTACTGGGTGCGTTATTGTTGATTAAGTTCTCCTTTGACGTTGTCCGCCTGCGTATGCAGTATCGCGTGGCTTATGGCGACGGCGGTTTTAGCGAACTACAAAGTGCGATTCGCATTCACGGTAATGCGGTGGAATATATCCCCGTCGCATTAGTGTTGCTGTTATTTATGGAAATGAACGGCGCGGAAACGTGGATGGTGCATATTTGCGGGCTGATGTTAATTGCCGGTCGGCTGATGCATTATTACGGATTCCACCACCGTCTGTTCCGCTGGCGTCGTTCCGGCATGAGCGCCACCTGGTGCTCGCTGGTGCTAATGGTGCTGGCGAATCTCTGGTATATGCCCTGGGAGTTGGTTTTCTCCCTGCATTAGCGCACAATACGCCACTTTATTTTTCCCGGATTTTTACGTTATGTCTCACCGCGACACGCTTTTTTCTGCGCCTATCGCCAGTCTGGGTGACTGGACCTTTGATGAACGGGTAGCTGAAGTCTTCCCGGATATGATCCAGCGTTCCGTTCCCGGCTACTCCAACATCATTTCGATGATTGGTATGCTGGCCGAACGTTTCGTGCAACCCAACACGCAGGTCTACGATCTGGGCTGTTCATTGGGCGCCGCGACGCTCTCGGTGCGTCGCAGTATTCAGCATGACAATTGTAAAATTATTGCCGTCGACAACTCCCCGGCCATGGTTGAACGCTGCCGCCGTCATATTGACGCCTATAAAGCCCCTATTCCGGTCGAAGTTGTCGAAGGGGATATTCGCAACATTACTATTGAAAACGCCTCAATGGTGGTGCTGAATTTTACCCTGCAATTCCTTGAGCCAGCGGAGCGCCAGGCATTGTTGGATAAGATTTATCAGGGGCTGAATCCTGGCGGCGCGCTGGTGCTGTCGGAGAAATTCAGTTTCGAAGATGCAAAAGTGGGTGAGCTGTTGTTCAACATGCACCACGATTTCAAGCGGGCAAATGGCTACAGCGAACTGGAAATCAGCCAAAAGCGCAGCATGCTGGAAAACGTCATGCTGACCGACTCGGTCGAAACCCATAAAGCGCGCCTGCATCAGGCTGGTTTTGAACACAGCGAACTGTGGTTCCAGTGCTTTAACTTTGGTTCTCTGGTGGCACTAAAAGCTGAGGTTGCGGCATGATCGACTTTGGTAACTTTTATCAGCTGATTGCCAAAAACCACCTTTCTCATTGGCTGGAAACGCTCCCGGCACAAATTGCGAGCTGGCAGCGCGATCAGCACGGCCTGTTTAAGCAGTGGTCGAACGCGGTAGAGTTTTTGCCTGAACTGACACCGCACCGTCTGGACTTGCTGCACAGTGTCACCGCTGAAAGCGAAGAGCAGCTCAGCGACGGTCAGCTTAAACGCATTGATACGTTAATGCGCAATTTGATGCCGTGGCGTAAAGGGCCATACTCACTGTATGGCGTCAATATCGACACCGAATGGCGTTCTGACTGGAAATGGGATCGCGTTCTGCCGCATTTATCCGACCTGACCGGACGGACGATCCTGGATGTCGGCTGCGGCAGCGGGTATCACATGTGGCGCATGATCGGTGCAGGCGCGCACCTGGCCGTTGGGATTGATCCGACCCAGTTATTCCTGTGTCAGTTCGAAGCGGTGCGAAAACTGCTGGGCAACGACCAGCGCGCGCATCTGCTGCCGCTGGGTATTGAACAGCTTCCGGCGTTGAACGCGTTTGATACCGTTTTCTCAATGGGCGTGCTCTATCACCGTCGTTCTCCGCTGGAACATCTCTGGCAGTTGAAAGATCAACTGGTACAAGACGGTGAACTGGTACTGGAAACGCTGGTGGTTGAAGGGGACGAAAATACCGTGCTGGTGCCGGGTGACCGCTACGCACAAATGCGCAACGTCTACTTTATTCCGTCTGCACTGGCGTTGAAAAACTGGCTGGAGAAGTGCGGTTTTGTTGATGTCCGCATTGCCGACGTGTGTGTGACCACTACCGAAGAACAGCGCCGTACCGAGTGGATGATTACCGAATCGCTGGCTGATTTCCTCGACCCGAACGACAGCAGTAAAACGGTAGAAGGGTACCCTGCCCCGCTGCGCGCGGTCTTGATTGCGCGTAAGCCGTGATGGATTGCCCGGTGGCGCTACGCTTACCGGGCCTACAACTCCCGTAGGCCTGATAAGGCATCGCCGCCATCAGGCATAAAAGGATAAAAAAAGGCCCCTGTAATTGCAGGGGCCTGGTACGAGCAAGCATCATATTGGGCGACATGATGCAACGGTAA
Source organism: Citrobacter freundii (assembly GCF_029717145.1). NCBI lineage: Bacteria > Pseudomonadati > Pseudomonadota > Gammaproteobacteria > Enterobacterales > Enterobacteriaceae > Citrobacter > Citrobacter freundii. The sequence continues at coordinate 2,762,490 of NZ_CP099222.1, forward strand.
AAATCAGCTGGCCCGATGGTGCGCAATAATCGCTTTCATTTCAGCAACCGCCGCCCCGTCTACCGCATAGCGGGAATATTCATTCGCTTGCGCATCCGAAGACATCGACAACCCCGCATTGCGATAACGCATGGGAGAAGCCAGCCATACTCCGGCAGAACTGTGGACTTCCTGCACACCGGCGTCGAGGAATAGAGACAAATTCGCAGCGCGAACCCCCGCTCCGGCCATAATGATTGGAGCACCGGGCTGTGCAATAAGTTCCATTATTTTTGTTAAACCTTGCGCAGCATCTGATTTTTGCCCGGAAGTCAGCACTCTGGCGACACCCAAATCAGATAAACTTTTCAGCGCATTTAAGGGGTTGGCACACATATCAAAGGCCCGATGAAACGTGACATTTAGCGTACCGGCTGTCCGCATAATTTTTTCCATGCGCGACATATCGACGTTGCCATCAACATCTAATAACCCGGTTACCAGCCCGGAGAATCCGAGATCTCTGACCATGGCGATATCATCCAGCATGGCGGCGAATTCACCGTCGGTATAGCAAAAATCCCCGCCGCGCGGGCGGATAATCGGATTGACGGGAATATCAATATGCTGACGAACGGTACGTAATACACCCAGTGATGGGGTTAACCCCCCTTCTTTGGGTGCCGAACACAGTTCAATACGATCCGCGCCATTTTTTTGTGCCGTCAGCGCACACTCCATGCTGTAACAGCAGATTTCCAGCAGTGCCATGGTTACTCCTGTTGCTCGCTTGCCACAATCGTTTCAATTGACCATGGATGAAACTTGATAGTCACGCTGCCGTCGCTGACCGCCAGCGTCGGGTTCGGTAACCGCTCACGCTCGCCTTGTGGTGAACTGGTTTTCACAAAGATACCCGGCTGACTCAATCCTTCATCAGAAAGTAACGCCAGCGCTCGCGCATTCAACGTTTCCGGCTCGCCCGGCAGAACAATCTCAATATGCTCCCAACCCTCATGTGGGTAGCGTTTTTCACCCGGCCACGGCAACTCCACAATAGAAAACTGCCAGTGCGCCACGCACACCGGCTCATCCAGTTTGAACAGGCAAATCGGTCTGCCATTGATGATATTTTCCGACAACAGTTGGCCGCACTGTTCAAACCCGCGACGCCAGCGCTCTGCGGTGGTGTTTTGATGACAGCGCAGAGAGATGTGATCGGCTTCAAGCGGAGCAATATTCAAACCCAGACGGGTGGAAAGTTCAGTTAACGCCTGAGTGAAATGCCCTAAATCTGCGGAAATATCATGCAGTTCTGCAACGGTTTGCCAGTTCGCCATATTGAAAGCTCATATCCATGTTCAAAGCCGCTAATTTACTCTGTTGCGCAGTACCATCCAACCGCTGATTTTTTCAGGGACAAAATGAATGATTATGCGTCATTGCACTGCGTCTATTTTAGGCCGCGCGCGGCACGCACAATGCTGACGGCAACGGGCATTTGCAGTATACTCCCGGCCTAAATTCTTAATCTGGCGCGGTGTATAGTAAAGCGCTTCATAAATGTAAGGTATTCCGGTGAATATTCAGGCTCTTCTCTCAGAAAAAGTCCGTCAGGCCATGATTGCTGCAGGTGCGCCTGCAGATTGCGAACCTCAGGTTCGTCAGTCAGCAAAAGTACAGTTCGGCGATTATCAGGCTAATGGCATGATGGCAGTCGCTAAAAAACTGGGTATGGCGCCGCGACAACTGGCAGAGCAGGTGCTGACTCATCTGGATCTCAACGGGATTGCCAGCAAGGTTGAAATTGCGGGCCCGGGCTTTATCAATATTTTCCTCGATCCAGCATTCCTGGCGCAGCACGTGCAGCAGGCGCTGGCTTCCGATCGTCTGGGCGTTGCACAGCCAGAAAAGCAAACCGTTGTTGTTGACTACTCTGCGCCAAACGTGGCGAAAGAGATGCACGTAGGCCACCTGCGCTCCACCATCATCGGTGATGCGGCTGTCCGTACGCTGGAGTTTCTCGGCCATAAAGTCATCCGTGCAAACCACGTTGGCGACTGGGGAACCCAGTTCGGTATGCTCATCGCGTGGCTGGAAAAGCAGCAGCAGGAAAACGCGGGTGAAATGGCGCTGGCTGACCTTGAAGGTTTCTATCGTGACGCGAAAAAACATTACGACGAAGATGAAGAATTCGCCGAGCGCGCACGTAGCTACGTGGTGAAGTTGCAGGGTGGTGATGCTTACTTCCGCGAAATGTGGCGCAAACTGGTCGACATTACCATGTCCCAGAACCAGTTAACCTACGATCGTCTGAACGTGACGCTGACCCGCGACGACGTGATGGGTGAAAGCCTGTACAACCCGATGCTGCCAGGCATTGTTGCGGATCTCAAAGCCAAAGGCCTGGCCGTTGAAAGCGAAGGCGCGACTGTAGTATTCCTTGATGAGTATAAAAACAAGGAAGGCGAACCGATGGGCGTTATCATCCAGAAGAAAGATGGCGGTTATCTGTACACCACCACTGATATCGCCTGCGCCAAGTACCGTTACGAAACACTGCATGCCGATCGCGTGCTGTATTATATCGACTCCCGCCAGCATCAGCATTTAATGCAGGCATGGACCATCGTGCGTAAAGCCGGTTACGTGCCGGATTCCGTACCGCTGGAACACCACATGTTCGGCATGATGCTCGGCAAAGACGGTAAACCGTTCAAGACCCGCGCGGGTGGCACGGTTAAACTGGCCGATTTGTTAGATGAAGCGCTGGAGCGTGCACGTCGTCTGGTGGCAGAGAAGAACCCCGACATGCCTGCCGACGAGCTGGAAAAACTGGCGAATGCGGTCGGTATCGGCGCCGTGAAGTATGCAGATCTGTCGAAAAACCGTACCACGGATTACATCTTCGACTGGGATAATATGCTGGCCTTCGAAGGCAATACCGCACCGTACATGCAGTATGCCTACACCCGCGTACTGTCCGTGTTCCGTAAGGCAGATATCGACGAAAGTGCGCTGGCCAGCGCGAAGGTCATCATCAGTGAAGATCGTGAAGCCCAACTGGCGGCGCGTCTGCTGCAGTTTGAAGAAACGCTCACCGTCGTTGCACGTGAAGGTACACCGCACGTGATGTGCGCCTATCTGTACGATCTTGCCGGTTTGTTCTCTGGTTTCTACGAACATTGCCCAATCCTCAGCGCCGAGAGCGAAGAGATTCGTAACAGCCGCCTGAAGCTGGCACAGTTGACGGCGAAAACGCTGAAGCTGGGTCTGGATACGCTGGGTATCGAAACCGTAGAACGTATGTAATCACCACGAGTGATGTGAAAGCCCGCGCTATGTCGCGGGCTTTTTTATTTTCCCGAATGACCGCCCTCGTAGGTCTGATAAGCGATGCGCCATCAGGCCTACGAGAAACGGCTACGTTCACTGTAATTTGTTACAACTCACAAGGAATGACACATTTCCGTAGAGGGATGGAACATCTTTTACCTGTTATCCCATTTACACCTCCGTATCATTAGGCGGCGAATTAATCAGGTGTGGGTCCATGACATTCAGAGATTTTGAGGCGGAAGAGAAACTCTTTCAGCGACGGGTAATAGTGGCCTTTGGCCTGGTGGTCATCTGTTTTGGCATCCTGATTTATAACCTCTACAACTTACAAATTCGCGAGCATCAGTATTACACCACCCGCTCAAATGCCAATGACATCAAAATGCTGCCGGTTGCCCCAACGCGCGGCATCATTTACGATCGCAACGGTATCCCGCTGGTGCGCAACGTCACCTGGTACGATATTTCTGTCACTCCTTATAAAATCAACGATATGGATGCCTTGCTAAAGCAGCTAACGCCTATTGTTGACCTGACCCCTGATGAGATTGACCAGTTTCGCCACGATCTGAAATCCAGTAGTCGCTATCGCCCGGTGGTGCTCAAAAATGCGCTGACCGACGTGGAGATCGCCCGTTTCTCGGTTAATCAGTTTCATTTCAGCGGCGTCACCATCAACAGCTATGAAGATCGCCAATATCCGTATGGCGCAGAGTTGGCACATGTGCTCGGCTATGTCTCTAAAATCAATGACAGCGACCTGAAAGCGTTGGATAAAAAGGGGCTGGCAGAAAACTACGCCGCCGATCACAACATTGGCAAGCAGGGGATCGAACACTATTACGAAAACGATCTGCACGGCAAAACGGGTTATCAAGAAGTCGAAGTCGATAACCACGGACGCATCGTACGCCTGATAAAAGATGTACCGCCTGTTGCCGGAAAGGACATCCACCTGACGCTGGATTTACACTTACAGGAATATATAGAGAGCCTGCTGGTCGGTCAGCGCGCCGCAGTACTGGTTGAAGATCCGCACGATGGCTCGGTGCTGGCGATGGTCTCTAACCCCAGCTATGATCCGAATCCGTTCGTCAAAGGTATCAGCTACCAGGACTACAACACGCTGCTGCAGGATAAAGACCTGCCGTTGATTAACCGCGTCACGCAAGGTTTGTACCCTCCCGCCTCCACGGTCAAGCCGTACATGGCGATGTCAGCATTGCTCAATGGCGTTATCACCCCGCAGACCAGCTTCTTTGGCGCGCCAACATGGACATTGCCCGGCACTGAGCGACATTATCGCGACTGGAAAAAAACCGGTCATGGCATGTTGGACGTGACCAAAGCAATTGAAGAGTCCGCTGATACGTTCTTCTATCAGGTGGCGTATATGATGGGCATTGACCGAATCAATAGCATGCTTAGCCAGTTTGGTTACGGTAAACCCACCGGCATTGATCTTGATGAAGAGTACAACGGGCTGTTACCGAGCCGCGACTGGAAACAACGGGTGCATAAAAAAGCCTGGTATCAGGGAGACACCATTTCGGTTGGTATCGGTCAGGGATACTGGATTGCCACGCCAATCCAGATGGTGAAAGCAATGGTGGCACTGATTAACAATGGGAAAGTGATTGCCCCTCACCTGTTGCAGGCTGAAGAGAGTGGTAAATCTGTTACGCCTTATCATGCCGCCACGGTACCGTCACAGATTGCCTCTCCCTCCTCGCCCTATTGGGGACTGGTACGCGAGGCGATGTTTGGCATGGCCAATGCGCCGAACGGGACAGGTTATAAATTTTTCCATACTGCACCTTACGGAATTGCGGCGAAAAGCGGAACCTCACAGGTTTTCAGCCTGAAAGAAAACCAGACTTACAATGCGAAGATGATCCCCATCCGCCTGCGTGACCACGTGTTCTACACCGCATTTGCACCCTACAAAAACCCGAAAGTCGCCGTGGCGTTGATTCTGGAAAACGGCGGCAGCGACGGCATTACCGCCGCGCCGGTTATGCGACAAATTATGGATCATCTGTTTGTGCCGCAGGACAACGCCGCACAAACAGAGGTAACTCAACAAACAGCGCCGACAGCGACAGCGCCGTCGGACACCGATATTAAAAATACTTACGCAAGTATTCGGTGAGACACAGCATCGCCATCGCCTGGCCGTAAGGCATGGAGGTCAGCGGAATGTTGCGATAGAACTCGAGATTGTGCCCCATTCCGGTACCAAATGAGGTTTGCAGCAGCTCCCCTTCTGGTGAGATATGCTGCACAATGCCTTTGATGGCGAGTTCTGCTACCGCCGCATATTCCTTCCCGACATAACGCTTACGCACCGCTTTCAAAATCCCATAAGCAAATCCGGCGGTGGCTGACGCTTCAAGGTAAGAATGCGGATCGTCCAGCAACGTGTGCCACAGACCACTCTCATCCTGACACTTCGCCAGGGCCGCAATTTGCGCATTCAGTACCTGTACCAGATAGCGACGAACGGCATTATTCTCCGGTAAATCGACCAGTTCGAGGAACTCCGGAATAACAATAGTTAGCCAGCTGTTACCGCGCGCCCAGCGGGCGTTGGCAAAGTTATGATTTCCCTCATAGCTCCAGCCGTGGAACCACAGACCGGTTTCTTTATCCATCAGGTTTTGCACATGTAACAGGAACTGATACGTCGCCTCTTCAACGTACTCGGGGCGGTTGAGCAGTTTGCCAATCTTCGCCAGCGGTAACACCGTCATCATCAACGTGTCGTCCCACATCTGCTGATGATTCTCTTCCGCCAGCGTGATGTGCTGCATACCACCAAAATCGGTACGCGGCATGTCGTGCATCGCCCACTCAGCCCAGGAATCAAGCCACGGCAGATACGCCGGATTGCGCGTTTCTTCATAGCGATACGCCAGCGTCAGAAACGGCGCCATGGTATTGACGTTTTTAGTCGTCGCGCCTTCTGCAAAGCGGTCGGCAAACCAGCCATCGATGATATCGCGCATCGTTTCATCACCGGTTTGCTGGTAATACTGGTACATCCCGTACAGGCCGACGCCGTGCGTCCACTCCCATCCAGCCCACCCTTTGGTGTCAATAACGCGTCCGTCGTCCAGTCGCAGCAAGAACTCACCGCTCTCATCATGAATATTGACCAGATTATGCGTCACCTTCTTGATAAGCGTTTTTAACTCATCTCTGGCAATAAAATGTTCAGGCTGACGTAACAACGGGCTGTGTTTAACCGGATAAACAATCATTTACTTAACCTCTGTGCAATGTCGAATTCAATGCTGAGCCATGTTGCAGTGATGGCGCAGCAGGTTTATTACGATTCAGGTAACCAATATTGTTGTTACCCCAAAGTGATTCATACGGCATGCCTGACAGCATCTCTACCGTTGCACGTCCTTCAGGGGTAAGCCCTTCTGGCACGGGGCGCCCGGACTCACGCATTTTTGCAGTCTCTTCACGCAAGGTACTATGTGTTTGCAGATTCAGTTTGAAACGTAGAGACACCAGGAATCCCAACGCCAGTACAATCAACGTACCGCAACTCAGAATGAACAGAATGGTATGGCTGACCGCAGCAGGTTGTTCACTCTGCCCGGAGACAAAACCCGATAACTGCATAACAATGCCGACCAGCATGACGGCCCCCGCCTGCGAGGCTTTGCGCGTTAAAGTCATGATGCCGGCAAAGATCCCTTCCCGACGCTGACCGGTGATCACCTCGTCGACATCGGCGATATAGGTGTAGGTATTCCACGGAACATAATTGATGCCACCACGTCCCAGGCCCGCAACGGCGGAAACCAGCAGCAATAAGGCGTACACATCACTCAGCCCGGCGTAATACAACACCGCATAAGAGAGAGAACTCAGGCCAAACAGCACCACCACCATCCGGTAAGACGGGGCCGGTCCAAAGCGAATGCACAGCGGGATCATGGCGATAACCGCAATAAACTGGAAGATAGCCATGGTGCCCAGCAGGTTCGACGCCATAGAGGCTTCCTGCATCAACACAAACACCACATAGTAGGTAAAGACCGCGTTGAACACGTCCTGCGCGATATAACCACCAAGATACATGCCCAAATGTTGACGGAAAATGCGGATGCGCATCGTCGAACTTAGCTCAGTGAAAAGACGACTCATGCTCTGACGAAAGGTCAGGCTTTTCTTTTCTTCTTCAGCGCGAAGTGCCGCTTCGGTCCATTCTTCACGCGGGCGTTCCCAGGTAAAAAACCACACAAAGGTCAGCATCAGCGCGCACAGCACCGAAAACACCAGGCTGGCATAGAAAAATGAAACAGGATTGTGTTTACCAAACAGCGTCAACAGTACGCCAGGTAAGAACGAGGCCAGTATGGCTGACATCTGGGCCATAGAAATACGCGCGCCAGAAAACTTGGTTTTCTGTTTAAAATCATCGGTCATTTCCGGTACCAGCGTTTCATAGGGCACCAGAATCATGGTGTAAACCACATCAAACACCAGGTAGGTCAGCAGGTAGTACCAGAATCCCATGTCGCCGACCCACATCAGGGAGTAGCTAAAGACACAGGGAATCCCCAGCAGAATAAAAAACTTACGTCGGCCAAAGCGTTTACCAAGCCAGGTCGAGCCAAAATTATCCGTTAAAAAGCCCATTAATGGGCTAACCACCGCATCCAGCACCCTGGCCGTCGCAAAAATAAACGTCGCCTCAATAGGCGTCAGGCCACAAAAAGTGGTGTAGAAATAGAGCAACCATGCGGCGGTCAGCGCCGTGGTCCCTGCGCCTAAAAAGTCACCTGCCCCATAGGCAAAATAATTAACCAACCCAATTTTACGTGTTCTCATTGCCGTTACCCCTGCACATTATTGGGAGGCCCCGCAATCCTCACTTCGACGCAGGACGTCCTTACACGGCCACAGTAAAAGTTAACCGCAAGGGAAACCTTTTTATTTCTGCCAGGGATAATCGCGAAATGGCAACAGCACAAAGAGTCCGGCAACGTAAGTCACCTATTTTATAAAACAGCGTTTCTTTTAAATCAAAGTAGCGGGTCAAAAAGTGCGAGACAGCCAGCAGTTTCATCTGCCAGCTGCGATGAAGAAGAGAGAATTAACGGTAGTTGACGATGACCTGATTACTTTGCACCTGTAAGGCCGGGATCAGGCGACCGCCGCCGGGCACCTCCCAGACAAAATGCATCGGCTCCACGGCAGGTACGTTATTAAATCCGTGAGTGGTGCCGCTTTGCCCGTCCAGCTCAACGCAGCGCGACTGCGAACATAAACGTACCCGCAGCCCCGCAGGCGTAGGGCCATTCAGCTCATAGCGCCAGGCTACCAGCGTCATCAACCCCGAGACGGGCTGGCCGGGAACCAAAGGCGCAGACGAGGCAGACTGCCCGCGGTGATTTAACGTAATGCCCATGCCACTAGCCTGCCAGGCGCCTTCTCCGGCGGCCTGCACTGCCAGAGGAAACAATAACAGCCACAGAAACTTACGCATTATTTACCTCCGATGGTCGCGGTCATGCGGATATGGCGGTTATCGGAAAGCTCCATGTTCGACAACACCACCAGCTGCGGTATGCTGCGGCGTAAAAAACGCGCCAGCAGAGGCCTCAATGCATGATTAACCAACAGCACCGGCGGCGCGCCCAACATTTCCTGGCGCGATAACGCTTCCTGAGTTTGCGCCAACAGTCGGTCTGCCAGCCCCGGCTCCAGGCCGCCGCCCCCTTGTAAGGCCTGCAGCAGCAAGCGCTCAAGCGGCGTATCCAGACCAATAACCTGAACTTCGTCGTTCCCCGGGAACCATTGCTGGGTAATCGCCCTTCCCAACGCCACGCGGACCACGGCAGTAAGTTCATGCGGATCGTTTTGCAGCGGTGCATGTTCGGCCAGCGTTTCGAGGATGGTGCGCATATCGCGAATCGGCACTTTTTCATCCAATAAATTCTGCAACACTTTATGTAGCGTGGTCAGCGTCACCACGCCAGGCACCAGATCCTCAGTCAGTTTCGGCATTTCCTGCGACACGCGGTCCAGCAATTGTTGCGCCTCCTGACGTCCAAACAGTTCGGCGGCAAACTGGCCAATCAGGTGATTCAGATGCGTGGCGACGACGGTACTGGCTTCCACCACCGTGAAGCCCTGGATTTGCGCCTGTTCTTTTAGCGCACTTTCAATCCAGATAGCGTCCAGACCAAAAGCCGGATCAACCGTTTTCTCACCCGGCAGCGATCCCGCTGCCGTACCAGGGTTGATGGCCAGCCAGCGTCCCGGATAGGCATCCCCGCTGCCAATTTCTACCCCTTTCATCAGGATGCGATAGCGCGCAGGCTGCAGATCCATATTGTCGCGGATGTGCACCACCGGCGGCAGGAAGCCCATATCCTGGGCAAATTTCTTACGAATACTGCGAATTCGTCCCAGCAACTCGCCATCTTGCTGAAAATCCACCATTGGGATCAGGCGATACCCCACTTCCATTCCCAGCGAGTCTTCCAGTTGGACATCGTTCCAGGTCGCTTCCACCACCGCATTATTTTCCGGCATTTTGATCGACTGAGGTTCCGCAGGGGCTTTTGTCTCGCGACCGCGCAGCCACCAGGCCAAACCCAATAACGCTGCGGTAAACATCAGAAATACCAGGTTTGGCATGCCTGGTACCAGGCCCAGTAAACCGAGCACCGCCGCACTGAGCACCATCACGCTGGGGTTACTGAACAGCTGGGTGACCATCTGTTCGCCGACATCCTGATCGGTACTGACGCGCGTCACGATAACGCCCGCCGCGGTGGAGATTACCAGCGCCGGGATTTGGGCGACCAGACCGTCACCGATGGTCAGTAAGGTGTAGCTTTCAGCCGCACTGCCCATACTCATACCGTGTTGTAATACGCCTACCAGCAGGCCGCCGACCACGTTAATCACCATGATCAGAATACCGGCAACGGCGTCCCCGCGAACGAATTTACTCGCACCGTCCATAGAGCCGTAAAAATCAGCTTCCTGGGTCACTTCTGAACGACGTTTTTTGGCTTCATCTTCCCCAATCAGTCCGGCATTGAGATCGGCATCAATCGCCATCTGTTTACCGGGCATACCGTCCAGCACAAAGCGTGCGCCAACTTCGGCAATACGACCGGCACCTTTGGTGATAACCATAAAGTTGATGATGACAAGAATGACGAAAACCACGATACCGATGGCAAAGTTACCGCCCACCAGGAAGTGACCAAACGCTTCAACCACCTTCCCCGCCGCCGCCGAACCGGTATGCCCTTCCATCAAAATAATACGCGTCGAGGCAACGTTCAGCGCCAGGCGTAATAATGTGGTGAACAGCAAAATGGTCGGGAAGGCAGCGAACTCGAGCGTGCGCTGGGTGAACATCGCCACCAGCAACACCATGATCGACAACGCAATATTAAAGGTAAACAGTAAATCAAGGATGAACGCTGGCAGCGGCAGCACCATCATCGACAAGATAAGCAGGATGAGGATCGGCCCGGCAAGAATCTGCCATTGTGTGGATTTCAGGTTGCCGGGCAGGCGCAGCATCGCGACCAGATTAGCCATCAGTATTCTTCTCGTTCATAAAATCCAGTGCTTCAGGCACCGGAAGGTTTCCAGGTTGCGGTGGCGGCTTGCCGCCCGCCAGACGCCAGCGTTTTAATTGCCATACCCACGCCAGCACTTCTGCGACGGCAGCATACAGCTGGCCGGGTATTTGCTGACCAATCTCAGCATGGCGATATAACGCACGGGCCAGCGGTGGTGCTTCTAAGGTTGGGACTCGATGTTCCGCGCCAATTTCGCGAATACGCAACGCGACCAGCCCCGCCCCTTTGGCGACGACGCGTGGCGCACTCATTTTGTTTTCGTCATATTGCAAGGCGACCGAATAGTGTGTGGGGTTAGTCACAATGACGTCGGCTTTCGGCACATCCGCCATCATGCGTCGCTGCGCTACCGCACGCTGCATCTGGCGAATTTTGCCCTTAACGTGCGGGTCACCTTCGCTTTGTTTATATTCATCGCGGATATCCTGGCGTGACATGCGCAGCTTTTTCACATGGCTGTAAATTTGGAAAAAAACGTCAAACCCCACCATCGGGATCACCCCGAGTACCACCAGCAGCGCACACATACCAACTAAATCAAGGGCATTGCCCATTGCGGTAATCGGCGATTCGGCCATCAACCGCATCATCTCCGGCCACTTGTGCCAGAGATAGAATCCAGCCACGCTGCCAACCAGCGTAGATTTCAGGATGGCTTTCAGCAGTTCAGCACCGGTTTGCGCAGAAAACATGCGCTTGATACCCGGCAGCGGATTCAGCTTCGAAAATTTGGGTTGCAGCGATTTACCGCTGAAGATCAAACCGCCCAACATCACCGGCGAGATCAATGCCACCAGCACCACGCCAGTAATCAGCGGTAACAGCGCAATCATGGCGTCTTTAATCAGCAGAATGATTTGGCTGAGGATCAGATTAGGGTCGTTGACCATACTGTGGTCAAAACGCAGCCCGGCCGACAGCATACCCGCCAATCTGCGGGCCAGCGACTCCCCGCCGATCCAGATAATGCACACGCCCACCAGCAAAATAAGCAGTGAGGTCAGCTCTTTGGAACGGGGGATCTGCCCATCTTCCCGCGCTTTTTCAAGTCGGTGGGGTGTGGGGGCTTCTGTTTTGTCGTCGTCGCTTTCTTCTGCCACGCATCAGACCCTGGATAGAGACACAGGCGAGAATGATGCCAGAACAGCGACACAGCAATGGCGAGAGTAAGCGGTAAAAAAGACGGGGTTTATGACGTTAACCCCTACAGACGGTAGAGAGTATGCAGACCGGAAGAGAAGCGGTTGCCCCTACATCCGGCCTGCACGAATCAGAACCCGAGACTGTCCAGCAGGTCGTCAACCTGATCCTGACTTGCCACAACGCCGGCTTTCGAGGTATCAACCTGCGGGCCGTTCAGCAAACTTTCGTTTTCACGTTTTGGACGGGCGCCCTGCTCAGGGATGTTCTCCAGCAGCACCATTAACAGCTGGCGCTCAATTTCCTGAATAACGTCCATCATGCGCTTGATAACCTGGCCGGTAAGGTCCTGGAAATCCTGCGCCATCATAATGTCGAGCAGCTGAGCATTGGTAAAACTGGTGTGTCCAGGGACATCACCGAGGAACTGACGGGTGTCGGTCACCAGTTCACGGGCATCAGACAGTTCAATCGGATTCTCGAACCATTCGTCCCAGCGTTTACTCAGGGTTTTGGCCCCTTTTTCCATTGCGTCCTGGTGTGGCTGCGAGGCTTCAACGCTGTTCAGCGCACGCTCTGCTGCCTGTGCGGTCATCTGCACAACGTAATCCAGACGATCGCGCGCATCCGGGATCGCTTCCGCCGCTTCAGCAATGGCTTGATCCAGCCCCAGTTCACGCAGGCTGTCGCGCAGCATTCGGGTCAGACTACCGATGCGCGCGATGATATCCCCTGCTGAATGTTCATCAACAGGTTTAATTTGTGGTTGCATCATCATCATCACACCCTCACATGCCCAGTTTCTCAAAGATTTTATTGAGTTTCTCTTCCAACGTCGCCGCCGTGAAAGGCTTCACCACGTAACCACTGGCACCGGCTTGCGCGGCGGCAATAATGTTCTCTTTCTTCGCCTCCGCGGTCACCATCAGCACCGGCAGAGAAGACATACCGCCGTCGGCACGAATGGTTTTCAGCAATTCCAGTCCGTCCATGTTTGGCATGTTCCAGTCAGAAATGACAAAACCAAATCCCCCTGCCTGCAGCTTATTCAGGGCATCCACACCGTCTTCGGCTTCTTCAACATTGTTGAATCCCAGCTCCTTTAACAGGTTGCGCACGATGCGACGCATGGTGGAAAAGTCATCCACAACCAGAAATCTCAGCTCTTTATCCGCCATAAAATACTGCTCCTCATTAAATACGTATTGCCTGTCCGGCACTGATTTTCGCCAGCATCTGCTGGCTTACCTGGCTAAGATCGACCACTTCGCTCACACCACCCATATTGATGGCCTCGCGCGGCATGCCGAACACCACACAACTTGCTTCGTTTTGCGCAATGGTCCAGGCGCCTGCCTGGTGCATCGCTAACATTCCGGCGGCACCATCGTTGCCCATGCCCGTGAGGATCACGCCCACAGCATTGCGCCCCGCCTGTTTTGCCACCGAATGAAACAGCACATCCACAGAAGGCCGATGCCGGTTAACCGGCGGCCCATCATGAATTTTGATCACATAGTTCGCCCCGCTGCGAGCCAACTCCATATGTTTGTCACCAGGGGCGATATACGCATGTCCCGGCAATACACGTTCGCCGTCTTCCGCCTCTTTCACGCTGATCTGACACAGTTTGTTCAGGCGCTCGGCAAATGAGCGAGTAAAACCTGGAGGCATATGTTGGGTGATGATGACCGCCGGACTGGAAAGCGGTAGCGGCTGTAGCACATGGCGTATCGCCTCCGTTCCCCCGGTCGACGCGCCAATAGCGATCAGTTTTTCAGAACTGAGCAACGGCACCGCTTTCAGCGTCTTCGGCGCGGCAATTGGTTTATGCGCCGCCAGACGCGCGCGGGATGCCGTACGCACTTTCTCGGCAATCATCTCGCTGTAGGCCAGCATCCCTTCGCGGATCCCCAGTTGCGGTTTGGTGACGAAATCAATCGCCCCCAACTCCAGCGCCCGCAGCGTGACTTCTGAGCCTTTTCCGGTCAGAGAAGAGACCATCACCACCGGCATCGGACGTAATCGCATCAACTTCTCAAGAAAATCGAGGCCGTCCATACGCGGCATTTCCACATCCAGCGTCAGGACATCAGGATTAAATTTTTTGATCAAATCCCGCGCAACCAGCGGATCGGGTGCCGTCGCGACCATCTCCATATCGCTGTGGCTGTTAATAATTTCAGTCATGATTTGACGCATCAATGCGGAATCGTCGACCGACAAAACCCTGATTTTACTCATGATTTATCCTTACCCGGCGCATGCGCATACACCGTTTGTCCGCGCAGGCTAAACTCGCGCACGAGGTTGCTAAAGTTTTCTGAGTGACCGGCAAACAACAGCCCATCCGGCTTCAGGAGTGGAACAAAACGGTGCAAAATGTCCTGCTGCGTCGTTTTATCAAAATAGATCATGACGTTACGACAAAATATGGCGTCGAACAGGCCGGGCACGTTGTATTTTTTATCCAGTAAATTCACGCTGGAGAATTCAACATGGCTCGCCAGTTCCTGACGCACACGCACCAGTCCTTCATGCGGTCCGGTACCACGCATGAAATAACGCTGTAACTGTTGTGGCGACAACGTTTTCAGTTCATCGAGGCGGTAAATGCCGTTTCTGGCTTTTTCCAGCACTTCGGTATCAATATCGCTGGCAAAAACGCGCCAGCGTCCAGGTGCCATACCCAACGTATCTGCCAGCGTGATCGCGATACTGTAGGGTTCTTCACCGGTAGAGGCCGCGGCGCTCCAGACACGGTATTCGCCGCTGCATCGACGCGCGTGGTCAGTCAGCACCGGAAAATGATGTCCTTCGCGGAAAAAAGCGGTCAGGTTGGTGGTCAGGGAGTTAATAAACGCCTGCCACTCAGCGCTGTTCTGGTTGGCTTCCAGCATGCTGAGATAGCGACCAAAGTCGTCCAACTCCAGGGTACGCAAGCGACGCACCAAGCGGTTATACACCATGTCCCGCTTGTGGTCGGCCAGCACGATACCCGCGCGCTGGTAGATTAATTGACATATCCGACGAAAATGCGCGTCAGACAGCGCGAGGCGCTGTGTCATCTGTAACAATAATGACGTTTGCCCGGAGGGCAGAGATGATGTCATAGCGCCTTCTCAATCACATTCAGGATACAACGGGCACAGCCTGCGCTGCGCCAATTCGTGTTGTGTTACGGTTTGCTCTTCATGCTTAAAAACACGATGCAGGCAGAAAGAGTCTCTGCCTGCTCGACTTACTATCCGGTGTTAGCTCCCGGTTAAAATGTTTCCCAATTGCTGTCGGGTTCAGTACTTTGCTGGCGCGGGTATGACGCAGGGGCCGCTGTTGAAGATGGCCGTACATCGCGAGATTTAGCCGACAGTGGGCGTGCAGCCAGGCGGAAAGCCGATACCGACTGGGTCAGACGGCTGGCCTGTTCTTCGAGTGCGGCAGCAGCAGCAGCCGACTCCTGCACCAGCGAGGCATTCTGCTGCGTCACACGATCCATCTCGGATACGGCGAGCGCAACCTGGTCGATACCACGGCTTTGTTCGTCAGACGCTGAGGCGATTTCTCCCATGATGTCGGTGACACGGGTTACCGCATTGACGATGTCATTCATGGTTTCCCCGGCACTCTCTACCAATACCGAGCCGGTATCGACCCGAGAAACGGAGTCTTCGATCAGGGCTTTGATCTCTTTCGCCGCCTGCGCGCTGCGGCTTGCCAGATTACGCACTTCTCCCGCCACCACGGCGAAACCACGGCCCTGTTCACCGGCGCGTGCGGCCTCAACCGCCGCGTTCAGCGCAAGAATATTGGTCTGGAAGGCAATACCGTCGATTACGCTGATGATGTCAGCAATTTTCTTCGAGCTATCAGCGATTTCGTGCATGGTGTTTACCACGCCATCGACTACCTTGCCGCCATGCTGCGCGGTATCAGAAGCGCTTTTCGCCAGTTGCGAAGCCTGACGGGCGTTGTCCGCATTTTGCTTCACCGTCGCCGTTAGTTGTTCCATGCTGGCCGCCGTCTCTTCCAACGCAGAAGCCTGCTGCTCGGTGCGCGACGAAAGGTCGGTATTACCGCTGGCAATTTCGCTGGTACCGGAATAGATCGCATCGGAACCTTCGCGCACCAGGGTCACCGTTTCAATAAGCGATCGCTGCATATGATCAACCGTGCTGGCCAACTCACCAATTTCATTGCGCCCGCTAACGGTTAATGACGTGGTTAAGTTGCCGCTGGCTATTTCGCGGATATGGGCAATAACGCGGGCCAGAGGGTTAAGCAAGGTATGACGGATGCCGTACCACACCACCACCAGAATTAGCACCAGCACCACGGCCAGAACGCCGAGCTGCCATTGGGCAAACTGGTAGTCCCGCGCGCTTTCATCAAACGCCTGCAGATAGAGTTTTTCACTGACGCTGGCATATTTCCCGAGCGCCTCACCCAGTGCATTTTGCATGCCCTGGGTCGGCTGTGCAAAGTACGCATCCATGTTGCCGGTTTCGAGAAACTGCACCAGCTCAGTTAATGCTGCGTGATACTGCTGATATTTCTCATCAACGTTACCGCTGGCTTCTGCCATCTCTGGTAATGGCGTGATGCTTTTGAATTTTGCGTAATGCGTTTCTGCCTGCGCCAACGTACCTTTCGCATTCTTCAACAGATCGTTCTTCGCACTGCTCTGTTGGTTAGAAGCATCCATCATCATGCGCGCAGAGGATCGGCTCAGGTTAATGCGCGTTTGCAGCATTAAGTCCCATGTTGAGGTGAGTTCACTTTGCTGCTGACGTAAATCGTTAGAAATAACAAAACTTTGCTGATTCTGCTGCAATGAGGAAAACAACAGACCACCGGAAACAAGCTGTAGCAGTGCGAAAACCCCCAGCACCATCATCAGCATTGTGACAACGCGGATACGGTTAAACATAAGGCACCTTCCTGAAAACGAGTTATCAACATTATCGGCACCCGCCCGAATAACTTTACGTTTGCAAAAAGGAAATCCTGCAGGAAAAAGAGGCGTGAAAACGCAGATGCTCAAACACCACAACAAAATGGATAAAAAATTAAAAAAAGTTGTACCGATTCCGACTTTGATTTATATGATGAATACTTTGCTACCACTTAATAAGTACAAAAAATGTGTAGCAGGGGAATAACTATTACATCATCACAGAGGGATTTTTAGTGGCAAATGCAAACAAACTCACGTTGTTCATCGTGGTCTTTATGCTGGCGGGCATCCTGTCAGGCGCGGTGATCCACTCCTGGGCCTCACCGGGCGTAGTAACCGCCTGGGCTGATAATATTACGCTGCTCACCGACATTTTCTTGCGGCTCATTAAAATGGTCATTGCGCCGTTAGTCTTCAGTACGCTAACCGTCGGCATTATGCGACTGGGAGAGACATCCACCATTGGTCGCGTTGGGGGCAAAGCCATGCTCTGGTTTATCAGTTCCTCCGTGCTGTCTATTTTGGTGGGCCTTTTTGTCGTCTCCCTTGAACAACCGGGGAGCGGGCTGAACCTGGCCATACCACTGGAAGCCACCGATACAGGCCTCGCCGTCAGCGGCATGAGCCTGAAAGGTTTTCTCACTCACACGATCCCGACCAGCATTGCCAAAGCCATGGCCAATAATGAGATCCTGCAAATCGTGGTGTTCTCGATGTTCTTCGGTATTGGCGGGGCCTCACTCGGTGAGAAATTTAACGCGCCGCTGGTTGCCGCACTGGATGTGGTTTCCCACATTATGTTGAAGGTAACCGGGTATGTAATGTACGTGGCTCCGCTGGCAATTTTTGCCGCCATCTCCTCCGTCATCGCCACCCAGGGATTGGGAATTCTGCTCAACTATGCCTCGTTCATCGGCGGCTATTACCTGGCGATTGTGCTGACCTGCCTGGTGCTGCTCGCGGTCGGCTACGTGGTGTTGAAAAAAGAGGTATTTCGTCTGGTCAGCATGCTGAAAGATCCAGTGCTGGTGGCCTTCACCACCAGTAGCTCTGAAGCCGCGTATCCCAAAACGCTCGAGCAACTGACGAAATTTGGCTGCTCACGCAACATCGTGTCATTCGTGCTGCCGATCGGCTACTCGTTTAACCTGGTCGGCTCAATGGTGTACTGCTCCTTTGCATCAATGTTCATTGCGCAGGCCTATAATATTCACCTTTCTTTCGCCGAAATCACCGTGCTGATGCTAACGCTGATGTTAGCCTCAAAAGGGATTGCCGGCGTGCCGCGTTCGGCGTTGGTGGTGCTGGCGGCAACAATTCCCAGTTTTAATATTCCGGTTGCAGGCATTCTGTTACTGATGGGTATCGACCACTTCCTCGATATGGGGCGCTCGGCGATTAACGTGTTAGGCAACGGGATTGCCACCGCAATGCTTGCGCGGAATGAAGGGTTACTGGAAGAAGAACCTGAACTGGTTGAGCAGGAAGCGTAGCGGTTGAGGGGGCCGAATGGCGATAGGCATATCCGGCCTACAACGACGATCGTTGTAGGCCGGATGCGGTTAGGCGACGTGACTTGCAGCAATATCCAGCAATGCCATTTCATCGCTGTTCAGCAACTTCTCGATATTAACCAAAATCAGCATCCGATCGCCCAGTGCGCCCAGCCCCGTCAGGTATTCCGTTGACAGCGTAACCGCAAATTCTGGTGCCGGACGAATCTGATCGGTCGTCAGCGACAACACATCCGACACACCATCCACCACGATCCCCACCACGCGTTGACCCAGATTCAGCACAATCACCACGGTGTTCTCGTTATAGTCAACGTCGCTCTGGCTGAACTTCACGCGCAGGTCAACGATAGGCACAATCACACCGCGCAGGTTGGTCACCCCTTTAATAAAAGACGGTGTATTAGCGATACGCGTGACCTGATCATAACCACGAATTTCCTGCACTTTCAGAATATCGATACCGTACTCTTCATCCCCTAGCGTAAACACGAGGAATTCCTGACCTGACGGTTCGCCGGCCAGTTTAGTTACATTACTCATACCGGTCATATTATTCCCTTTCTCACTCAATCAATCAGGCGGCGGTGATCGCCACACGTTGTTCGCGGTTTAACCCCTGCAATGCAGAGACATCGACAATCAGCGCGACGCTACCGTCGCCAAGGATTGTTGCGGCAGAAATGCCTGGCACTTTGCGGTAATTGCTTTCCAGGTTTTTCACCACCACCTGGTGTTGGCCAATAAGCTGATCGACCAGCAGCGCATAGCGACGTCCCGCACTTTGTAAAATCACCACGATGCCCTGAGTTGCTTCGGTTTTTGCGCCGTCAACCTCGAAGACTTTCCACAATTCAACCAGCGGCAAATATTCACCACGCACTTCAAGCACGCGTTCTCCCCCGGCCAGCGGGTGCAGATCTTCTTCACGGGGTTGCAGCGATTCCATCACCGCATTCAGTGGCAGAATAAACACCTCATCTGCCACGCGCACGGACATGCCGTCCAGAATCGCCAGCGTCAGCGGCAGCAAAATTCGGATGGTTGTGCCCTGGCCCTGCTTCGATTGGATCTCAACATGCCCGCCCATTTCCTGAATGTTACGCTTCACCACATCCATCCCGACACCGCGACCAGAGACATCCGTCACCTGCTCGGCGGTCGAGAATCCCGGCGCGAAAATCAGCATGCCGACTTCGTCATCGCTCATGTTTTCATGGATCGGCATGCCCTGTGAGATGGCTTTGGCCAGGATGCGCTCACGGTTGAGGCCCGCGCCATCATCGGTGACTTCGATGCAGATGTTCCCGCCCTGGTGTTCAGCAGACAGCGTCAGGTTACCGACTGGATTTTTCCCGGATTCAAGGCGTTTTTCCGGCAATTCGATACCGTGGTCCAGGCTGTTACGCACCAGGTGGGTCAGCGGATCGATAATGCGTTCAATCAGGCTCTTATCGAGTTCGGTGGAGCTACCAATTTGCGTCAGCTCAACCTGTTTGCCCAACTTGCCCGCCAGGTCACGAACCAGACGCGGGAAGCGGCTGAAGACATACTCCATTGGCATCATACGAATCGACATCACCGATTCTTGCAAATCACGGGCGTTACGTTGTAACTGACCCATACTGGTGATGAGATCGCCATGGTTTACCGGATCCAGTTCATTCGAACGCTGGGCCAGCATCGACTGCGTGATCACCAGTTCGCCGACCAGGTTAATCAACTGATCGACCTTCTCAACCGCCACGCGGATGCTGGTAGATTCACTGGCACGCGCGGGTTTTTCACGCTCAACGCGCCCCTGCGGCGGTTCGCTGACGGCGACTTTAACCAGCGGAACAACGGCAACCGGCGGCGGTTCGTCCATCACGGTCACCGACTCAACGGGGGCAGCCACAACGGGAGTAAACTCAATCTGGTCGGCTTCGATAACAAAACAAAGTACCGCGATGATGTCATCTTCCGCGAGGTCACCGTCAATCGTAGCCGACAGCGTATCGCTGCTTTTGACCACATCCGTTAAGGTCGCCAGGTTCCCCAACTCTTCTTCCAGTAAATCCACTTCTCCAGCTTTCAGACGTGACAGAACGATCCGTTTTTTAACCTCTTCAGCAGCAACAGTTTCCTGCGCCATCGTCTCTTCCTGTATCGCCGTGCCGTCAACAACACTCAATTTTGCAGTGTTGACGACCGCGGGTGCGGTTTCACCTTTTGCTTCGAGCGCTAACTGTCGTAGCGCATGACAAATATACTCAAAGCTGGCAGCATCCGGCTCTTCTGAGCTTTTATAGGCGTCGAGCTGTTCTTGCATAATATCTTTTGTTTCCAAAAACAGGTTGATAATGTCGGCATTGAGCTGCATCTCGCCACGCCGCGCTTCATCCAGCAGGTTCTCCATTAAATGGGTCGTTTCCTGCAAAATAGTAAAGCCGAAGGTGCCCGCCCCGCCTTTAATCGAGTGCGCCGCACGAAAAATGGCATTCAGTTGTTCTGAATCCGGAGATTCAGGGACCAAATCAAGCAGGTGCTGCTCCATGTCAGCCAACAGTTCGTCAGCTTCATCAAAAAAGGTCTGATAAAAATCGCTAATATCCATGCTCACGCTATCACCTCGGATTGGCTGGTGGCGATGTGGGAACGCTTGCCGGCGGAACGACCGCTGGCGGTTGTAAGACACTTACCGGCTCATTCTGGCTTTCAGCGTTTTCATGCAAAATGGCCTCTTCCGCCTGCTTATTCAGCACCAGCAGACTTATACGGCGGTTGATGGCGTCCTCAGGACCGCGATCGCTCAGACGCATCGTGGCGGCCATACCTACCACCCGTAATACTTTCCCCGTGTCCAGACCACCACTGACCAGTTCACGGCGTGAGGCGTTTGCGCGATCAGCAGACAGTTCCCAGTTGCTGTAGCCTTTCTCACCGTTGGCGTATGGAAAATCATCCGTATGACCGGACAAACTAACGCGGTTGGGGATACCATTCAAAACCGGCGCAATCGCCCGCAGGATATCGCGCATGTAAGGTTCAACCTCGGCACTGCCGGTCTTAAACATCGGGCGGTTCTGACTATCAATAATCTGAATACGCAGCCCTTCCTGCACCAGGTCGATTTTCAAATGCGGGCGCAGCGCGCGTAGCTTCGGATCGGACTCAATAAGCTGGTCCAGGTCGCCACGTAATTTGCTCAGGCGGCTTTGTTCCATGCGTTTTCTCAGCTCATCAATATTCGGCTGCCGGTTCACTTCCCCTTGCTGTTGGGTGTAATCATCCCCCCCACCAGGTATCGGGCTTTGGCTGTTTGAAATACGATTTCCACCGGTTACCGCGGTGGCCAGAGGCGTACGGAAGTATTCGGCAATCTGGATCAGTTCTTTCGGACTGGAGATGGAAATGAGCCACATCACCAGAAAGAACGCCATCATCGCAGTCATAAAGTCGGCGTAGGCAATTTTCCATGAACCATGCGCCCCACCACCGTGACCTTTATGTTTTCGTCGCTTGACGACGATAATGGGATGGGCCTGATTTTTCATGCTTCCTCAGTCGTTTGCTGTGCCGTTGGATTTCTCACCGCACGAACATGTTCTTCCAGTTCGATAAACGACGGACGTTCGCTGGAATACAATGTCTTACGACCAAATTCGACGGCAATCGGTGGAGCGTAGCCGTTCAGGTTGGACAGCAGCGTGATCTTCACGCACTGCATCATTTTGGTCGTTTCGGCACTTTTCTGACGCAACACGCTGGCGAGCGGTGAAATAAAACCATAGGCCAGTAAAATCCCGAGGAAGGTCCCCACCATAGCATGTGCGATAAGCGCCCCCAGTTCAGCCGCCGGACGGTCGGCCGAGGCCAGCGCATGTACTACCCCCATCACCGCCGCGACGATACCGAAAGCCGGTAATGAGTCGCCGACCATCGCCAGGCTGTTAGCTGGGACTTCCGACTCACTTTCATGCGTTTCAATTTCTTCGTCCATCAACGCTTCAATTTCAAACGTATTCATATTGCCGCTGATAATCAGACGCAAATAATCGACGATAAAATCAAGCATTACGGCATCCGCGATAATGCGCGGGTAGCTGGCAAAAATTTCACTTTCTTTGGGGTTTTCGATGTCGCGCTCAAGCGAGAACATACCCTGCTGGCGCGACTTGGCCATTAGGCGATACAACAGCGCCAGCAGATCCATATACATGGCTTTGGTGTATTTTGAGCGACGAAAGAGCAACGGGATCGCTTTCATCGTCCCCTTAATGGCTTTGCCGTTATTACCGACAATGAATGCCCCGATACCCGCGCCACCAATGATCACCAGCTCAGCCGGTTGATAGAGTGCCCCAAGGTGTCCGCCGGTCATCATATAGCCGCCGAAAACTGTACCAATAACAACCAGGTAACCTATTAAGATCAGCACGATATCATCCTTTCGCAATTGACTATGACAGGATGCGCAGTCGGGCAGTTAACTCAAAGGTCGGGACAAAAAAAAGCAGCGGTAATGGCTTACCGCTGCTGGAGTGTCTATCCACACCGTATCAGTTAAACAGCTTGTTCGATCTGTTCATCCAGCAGTTGTGGAATAATATCGGCAGCATTCTGGGAAAGTTTACGTCTTTTTACGGCACGTGATGGCGGCTGGCATAAACTGCAGGCAAAGCTGCCCACGGGTTGGTGCGCGTGAGTAATAAAATTACCGCCGCAGCAGTTGCAGGTAGACAGTTCCAGCAACCCGCTGTCAACAAAACGGACCAGTGTCCATGCGCGGGTTAACGCCAACAACGGCCCTTCAGCTGGCTGTGGGCACTGCTCAAGATACAGGCGATACGCTTTAATGACGGCATCGACACCGCTACACAGGCCCGTTTTGAGCAAAAATTGCCATGCGTTGCAGAACATAGAAGCATGGATATTTTGCTCCCACGTCATAAACCAATCGGTAGAAAAAGGAAGCATCCCTTTCGGCGGAGGGCTACCGCGTAATTCTTTATACAGCTTGATAAGGCGGCCACGGCTGAGTTGCGTTTCGCTTTCCAGCATTTGCAAACGGGCGCCCAGTGTGATTAATTCCATGGCTAACTGGATATCACGTGCTTCCTGAACGATGCTTTTTTCGCTCATCATCACGCCCTTTTCTTACGCGCCGCATCATTGATGTCGCTTAACAGACGCGTTGAAAGCATGATACCTGTGTGAATTTGCTGAAGATCGTCGACACGAGAGTCTTGCGTCAGGCGAGTAACTGTTTGATGATCGTCGAAACGGAAATGGCAGACCAGTTGGTTTGTTTCCGCCAATTTGACCATTTGAGGAAGGGTTAAGGTTCCCAATGTGTCCGCCATCTCTTCGCTGATACCAAGGCGAAACATCGCGGAAGCCTTGTCCTGAACGATTAGACGCTGTGCAAGCAATAAATATGACAAATTTATGTCATAAATGTGTTTGAGCAACTCGGATGTATGCATTATTTGCATCCATAATAACCAACATTATTTTTATGCGGCGTAACCGCACCCCGTGATGTCGCCGGGAAGGCCCGGTAAAAAAAAAGCAAAAGGTCAAATACATAGCAGCGTTACGGCTTACGCGTTGTGTAAACATCCCTTTTTAAGAAGGCCGCGTTCCTTACAAGCTCACATCAATTCTTACAAATGCCTAAGATTTTTCCTAATTCGACGCAACTCTACCCGCCGCCAGTTACACATACAACGGAACCCTGCTGCGAATTTAAAGAATATGTGACGCAGATCACATAAACCAGCTAAACGTTTAACATAAATCCATCAGCACAGCTTTTATTTTGGTTATTTTATAGCCAACGACTCACTCTATCGATTCCATACACCCGAATATTCTTGCAATAAAAGCGAATAGTCTTTTGTTTACAACAGTTAATATCACCACACGAAATAACGAGCGAGATCACAGATTTACAATAAACTGCTTTCTCATTTTATATCTTTATAAACAATGAGTTAAATATTTAACCTCATTAATTAATACCGTCAGGTAACGATATGTAAAATGTTAATTTATGTTTGTTTTTTATTAACATATTGTTTTCATTAGCCGAGAATTTCACTTAAATTGATTGAACAGATTTTCAGCTTTTGTGATCTGATTATTCTATTTATAAGAATAATTAATGAATAATCATGATGACATTCACACTATTACAGTATGAAAAATTGCAGTATGAAAGAAGCGAGAGTAACGCTAAAAGTCCTCTCATAATTCTTGTATTTAAGGAGCGAGTTATGAGCTACATGCACATTCTTGTCGCTGTTGCCGCCACCCCCGAAAGTCACCAGTTGTTAGCAAAAGCCGTTTCAATTGCGCGCCCTGTCAATGCGCGCATTAGCCTAGTCACCCTGGTCTCCGATCCCGAACTGTATAACCAGTTTGCGGCCCCCATGCTGGAAGACCTGCGTGAGGTAATGCAAGAAGAGACGCTGAATTTTATCGATAAACTCACCCAGCAGGCGCAGTACCCCATTGAGCATACCTTTATTACCTATGGGGCACTCAACGAACATATACTGGATATCTGCCGCAAACACGCCGTCGATCTCGTCATTTATGGCAACCATAATCACAGCTTCTTTTCGCGAGCATCCTGCTCGGCGAAAAGCGTGGTCAGCGCCAGCGAGGTCGATGTGCTGTTGGTGCCGCTGGCAGGCGATTAATGGTCATATCCTCGTCGTCAGGCCAATTTAGGAAAGTCAGCTACGGTGTCATGCGGTTGGCTTTCAGCATGACGTGGCGTGATCTTTTTTAAATCGCGGATAAAGTGAGCCTGCCAGTTGTCGATATCGTTTTTAACGATAATGTCCAGCATCTCAGCGTGGCGGGAAATACGCTCAGCAAGCGGCATGGTTAGCGCGCGGTTTAATGCACCCGCAACATCATCTCTGTCATAGGGATTAACGATCAACGCCGAGGTCAGTTCATGTGCTGCCCCGGCAAATTGTGAGAGCACCAGCACGCCAGGATTGGCGGGATCTTGCGCTGCCACAAACTCCTTAGCGACCAGATTCATGCCATCGCGCAGTGGCGTCACTAACCCAACATCCGAGTAGCGGAAAATTTTCATCAGCAATTTACGATCAAAATACTGATTCAGATAATAAAGCGGCGTCCAGCCCAGCTGCCCATACTTGCCATTGATGCGCCCGGCTTCAGTCTCCAACTGGTGGCGAATATCCTGATAGGCCTGCACTTCTTCACGCGACGTCGGCGCGATTTGGGTATAGCGAATTTTACCGTGGTGCTGAGGGTAATGCTCCAAAAGGGCCTCGTAGGCCTGAAAACGCTCCGGCAAGCCTTTGGAGTAGTCCAGTCGCTCAACCGAAAAGATATTCTGCACATTTTTTAGCTCGGCCTTGAGCTGCGCCATTTTCGGCGGCAATGGCCCCGCCGCCTGGCGGGCAATTTCATCGGGTTCAATGCCGATAGGATAAACCTGGGTACGGAACGCCTTTTTCCATGCCTGATGATGATTGTCGCCCCGCGAGGTGACTCGGGTTTGTGCACTTAGCGCATCAAGAAACGCCTGACGGTCGTTTTCGGTCTGGAACCCCAGTAAGTCAAAATCGCACAGTTGCTCAAGCAGCACATCATGCGGGGGCAATGCGTTGAATATCTCCGGCGTCGGGAACGGAATATGCAGGAAAAAACCGATACGATTGTTCACGCCGCGTTTCCGCAGCTCGCTGGCAAACGGTAATAAATGATAATCATGAACCCAGATGATGTCGTCATCATTCAGTAAGGGCCGCAGTTTCTCAGCCAATAATGTATTGACCCGCTGATAGCCTTCCCAAGCCGGGCGCTGAAATTGCACCAGATCCAGGCGATAGTGGAAAGCAGGCCATAAAACGGCATTCGAAAACTGGCAGTAATACTCTTCGTAATCCTGCTCACTCAGATTAAACGATGCCCAGGTGATATTGCCGCGGGTGACTTTTTTTAGTGGTTGGTCTTCATTACCCGTCTCACCGCTCCAGCCAAACCACAGCCCCCCCGCCGTTTTCAATGCCCCCAGCACACCGACCGCCAGGCCGCCAGCACTGCCTTTGTCATCCGGTGAGGCAATTCGATTAGAGACTACGACTAAACGACTCATGGCCATCTCTCCTTTCATTCGTTGCTTTTTGGTCTTGCTGCGGACAGTTGATCTGCTCCAGCCAGCGCCAGACATCTGTTACGCCCGCCAGACGCCACATCGCCTGGGTCGCGCCGCTCCCCACCTTCACGGAAATGCCGTCAGCGCAGTTTACCACAGCGAAACCCGCCTCATCGGTTAAATCATCACCAACAAAAACAGGGGTGCGCCCGGCAAAAGGGGCTTCCTGCATAAATGCAGCAATCGCTTCCCCTTTGTTCGTCCCCTTTGGTTTTATCTCAACCACACATTTTCCGGGCTGCAGGGCGAGCTGGGGCCATCGGCGCGTGATTTGTTCAGCCAGCGCCAGCAGCGCCGCCTCATGCTGTGGGGCCTGTCGATAATGCAAAGCAAACGCCATGCCTTTTGTTTCTAACGTCGTACCGGGCATGTTCGCCAGTGCAGCATGCAATAGCACGCTAATGTCGTGTTCGACGTCCTGAGGAAGACGGACAATGTGGGTGTGACCCTTGATGTCGCGGCGCTCAGCCCCGTGCACGCCGGCAAGCGGAAAACGAATGGGATGAGTGAGTGCGTCAAGCTCAGTCATTGAGCGCCCTGAAATCAATGCCAGTGCTCCCGCATTGTGCGTCGCCAGGCGATGTAGTAATTGCAGGATCGTCTGCGGGACGGTGACCTGATCGGGATGCGGTTTTATCTCAGCTAATGTTCCGTCGAGATCAAAAAAATAAGCACAGTTTGCGGATAGTTCAGGGGGTACGGTTCGCGATACTGTCACCCGGTGCTCCTCCTTATCTTTATGCAGCTTGAGGTATGACGGGTATAAGTATAGACAGTGTGACCAGGCTCGCCATTTGCAAAAACAATCGCCAGCCGGTATAGCGGCTGGCGATTGGGAGGAGCTAAACTGAAAAGTTGGCCGTTAAATCATCAAATAGTACGCTTCGCTTTTTGCTTGTAGCGGTCGAAGATCACCGCCGCCAGCAGGATTAGGCCACGGACAACGTACTGGGCGAACGGCGAAATGTTCAGCAGGTTCATCGCGTTTTCAACCGTCCCGAGGATCAGCACCCCGGCTACCACATATGAGATTTTTCCGATGCCACCTTTCAGCGAAACGCCCCCCAGCACGCACGCTGAAATCACTATCAATTCATAGCCAATAGACGTCATTGGCTGACCGCTGGTCATACGCGATGCCAGGATAATCCCCGCAACGGCCGAGACCAGGCCGGAAAGAATGAAGATAATAATCTTCGTACGGACTACCGGAACACCTGCCAGACGCGCCGCTTCTTCATTACCGCCAATAGCCAGCGTGTTACGACCAAAGGTGGTTTTATTCAGCAGTAAGCCAAAAATAATGAAGCAGCCAACGGTTAACCAAATAGGCGCAGGCAGACCCAGCCAGTTCGCATAGCCGAGGGCGAAGAAGCGCTCATCTTCGATTCCAACCGCTTTACCGTCAGAGATAATGTAGGCCAGACCGCGCACAATCTGCATGGTCGCCAGCGTGGTAATCAGCGCGTTTATTTTTAAACGGGCAATCACGAAGCCGTTCACCAGGCCGCAAAGAACCCCCAGCAGCAACCCGGCGGCGACGCCTATCCACAGACTTTCGGTCATGTTGATGACCACCGCGGTGGTAACCCCGGCACAGGCAATTACAGACGCAACGGAGAGGTCAAAGTCGCCGGAGGCCAGGCAAAACAGCATCCCACACGCGACCATTCCCGACATGGAAACCGCCAGGCCCAGCCCCTTCATATTAATAAAGGAGGCAAAGTTCGGCACAAAGAGGGCGCACACCAGAAACAGCACGGCGAACACCACCAGCATCCCGTACTGATCCCAAATTCTGCCAAGATTAAGCGCTGATTTGGTTGCGCCAGAACCCGATGTAGAAACGGAAGACATCATACTCTCCTTATTCAGGCTACAGCCTGGCTGACTTTAGGCATAGCAAGGCTCAACGCCTGACGCTCATCCGCCTGTTCGTGGAGCAACACACCGGCAATTTCACCTTCTCTCATCACCACAATACGGTCGGCGACGCCAAGAACTTCCGGCAAGTCACTGGAGGCAAACAGCACGGCAACACCGCGCGCCGCCAGGGCATAAATAACGTTATAAATTTCATGCTTCGCGCCCACATCGATGCCGCGCGTCGGTTCATCGAGCAAAATAACCTTCATATCTTCCGATAACCAGCGGCCGAGAATCGCCTTCTGCTGGTTACCGCCAGAGAGGTTCATGATCAGCTGCTCTGCTCCCGGCGTTTTAATATTGAGTGAGCGGATATGGTGGTCAGCGTTAGTCTCTTCCCAACCGTTGTTAATCAGGCATCCGCCCAGAACATGTTTACGTCGGGCGCTAATATTGATGTTGTTACGAACCGAATGGACCGGAATAATTCCTTCGGCTTTGCGGTCTTCCGGGCACAGCATCATGCCGGCCTCAATCGCGTGGCTGGGTTTACGGATATCAATCGGCTTTTCATCAATAAACACCTGACCTTCGGTGATTCGTGTTCCGCCAAACAGTCCTTTCATCAGTTCGCTACGCCCGGCCCCAACCAGACCAAACAGCCCAACGATTTCACCACTGCGCACCGATAAACTGATCGGCGTACGCACGCCTGGCGCTTTAACCTCATGCAAGCGCAGGCGTTCTGTGCCATACGGTCGAGATTTCCAGCCGTAGATATCGCCGAGGTCACGCCCCACCATGGCCTGCACCAGCGCCTCGTGATCGACCTGCTGCATATCGGTAAATGTCTTAACGTACTGCCCATCTTTAAACACGGTAATCGCATCGCTGAGGGCGAAGATCTCTTCCATACGGTGCGAGACATACAGAATGATGCGCCCTTCGTTGCGCAGTTCGCGAATAACGCGGAACAGATTCTCTATCTCTCTGGCGGAAAGCGAGCTGGTCGGCTCGTCAAATGCGATGATTTTGGCGTTACGCGCCAGCGCTTTGGCAATTTCCACCATTTGCCACTGCCCAATGGAGAGATATTTCAACGGCGTGGCCGGATCGATATCCATCCCCAAATGTTTTAGCTGTAAACCGGCTTCGTAGTTCAGCAGCGAGCGGTTCACAATCCCACCCTTGTGGGGCAGTTGGCCTAAGTAAATATTCTCGGCGACGGTCATTTCCGGCACCAGATGCAGCTCCTGGTAAATAATGGCGACACCGGCGTTCAGCGCGGTGGTGGTGTCCGCAAACGAAACCTCCTCGCCGCGGATCACCAAAGAACCCGTCGTTGGCGCATAGTTACCGCTGAGAATTTTTAATAATGTTGATTTCCCGGCGCCATTTTCACCCATCAGTGCATGCACCTGACCGGCATAGCAGTCAAAGCTAATATCCGTTAGCGCCTTAACGCCAGGGAAGGTTTTGCCAATGCCGCGAAATGAGAGATACGGGGTAGACTGTTGCATAACGTCTCCGTGAATCTAATCTGTTGCCGGATAGCGGCGTTGCCTTATCCGGCCTACTGAGGGCGTAATGTGTTGGCCGGATAAGAGACATTTTGTCTTATCCGGCATGACGTATTACTTGCCACCTAACCCTTTTTTCGCCAGCTCTTCTTTGAAGTTATCGCGGGTGATCAGCACCACATCTGTCACTTCAGTAAATGCCGGCGGCTCTGCCCCTTTGGTCACCCAGTTGTAAAGCATTTCACTGGATTTATAGCCGTGTACGTCCGGGCTTGGCAGCAGTGAGCCGTAGAAGCCGGTCGCTTCACCTTTAGACAGTTCGCTAATCGCATCGACGCCGTTGATGCCGATACCAATCACGTTTGGTGCTTTAAAGCCCTGCCCTTCGGTCGCACGCACGCCACCCAGCACGGTGTTGTCATTCATGCCGACAATCAACCAGTGTTTAACTTCAGGATGCTGAACCAGCATGGAGTTCGCGGCGTCGAATGCGCCGGGGATATCGTTAGATTTGGTCGGAACCTGATAGATCTGTTTTTCCGGGAAGCCAGCCGCTTTGAGCGCGTCCATTGAACCGGACGTACGACGACGCGCGGTATCAAGTTCGTTGGCGGTTATCGCCATCACGGCAGAAGATTTCACATCCCAGCCGCGTTTTTGCATTTCTTTGTACAATTCCTCGCCCTGACGCTCACCAATTTTAGTGGCCGCCATCATCACCAGCGGCACGGTGTCCATCGGCTTACCTTTGGCGTTGGCAAACTGGTCATCGACAGCGATCACTTTCATGTCATAGCCACGCGCCTTTGCCATGATCGCAGGCCCGAGCTTGGGATCCGGCGTACAAATAACAAAGCCTTTTGCGCCACTTGCCGCAAGGCTGTCGATGGCATTCAGGGTTTTCTCACCATCCGGGACGGCAATCTTAATCACTTCAAAACCAAGGTCTTTACCGGCTTTATCCGCAAATTTCCATTCAGTCTGGAACCAGGGTTCTTCCGGCTGCTTGACCAGGAAACCGAGCTTCATGGATTCAGCGATAGCGGATTGTGACATAACGGCAGCCAAACCGATGGCCGCCAGCGCTTTAGTGAATTTGTGCATGGTTAACTCCAGCTTTAACGTTCTTTTATGTAGGGTAAAATCAGACGATTTTTTGTAATTCGGACGTAAAACAAGGCATTACCTTTTATTGATAAGATCAATGCCAGTGCTGAGAGTAGTTGTAGCGGGAAATTGATTCTCCATAAGAGAGCGGCATCACACCACAGAATTACAGTAATTGCGTACATAAATTCAGTGGGAAATGACATAAAAAAACGCGGTTTTTTTGGTGGGAAAAATGAGGCGTAGCAGATTAATCCATAACGTCAGTCAGTGAATCCTTGTTCCCGAATGCACACATTCGGGAACACAATGATTACCAGGGGTAATAAATATGTTCGGCATGGTCGCGAACAGGGGCATCATCTTCCAGCAGACGAGCAGAAACGGCAAAAGCAAAATCAAAAATATGACCTAAGCCTTTGCCGCTGATCAGATTGCCATCTTCGACTACCGGCGCGTCGATGTATTCACCCTCCGTGACGTTTTGCCACAAATCCCCTGAGCACACGTAGCGACGGCCCTTCAGCAGGCCGTTGCCTCCCAGAACCCGGGCGGCGGCCGAGCACACCGGACAAATCAGTTTTCCGGCGGCATCATGACGCGCAATAAACTGGACAACCGCATCGCTGGCGGCAAGATTCACGCTGCCCTGCGGCCCACCGGGTAACACGACGGCGTCATACATCGTCTCCAGGCGGGCAGCCAGGGTGCTGTCAGTGACCATCGGAATATCGTGATAGCTCACTACCGCACGGGACTCGGCGCAGGCCAGCGTCTCAACGTCAATATGCAGACGGCGAAGAATATCGATGGTGACAATGGCTTCAGCCTCTTCAAAACCGGGTGCCAGCAGCACCGCGACCTTTTTCATACTTAACTCCTCGATTTATCCACATCAATCAAACCATAAATGTCGAATTATTAATGTCATTTGATTAATGCAATTCAGTAAAATTGATCAGGCGCAAAAAAAACGTCAAATATTGAGAACTCGCACCGAGGATACCTTGTCGGAAAATTTGATTTTGTGATATGAAACGCCATTTCATTATCTTTATTTAACTTTAACAACTTTAAAATCAGTTCGTTACATTCACTCCCGCTATACATCAAAATATTAAGAGCAAGAATATTCTTATAACAATATGTAAAAAAACATAAATACGAAGATTTAAGGATTTTCTTATGCGTGAGCAGGCGCTATGCTTATTTTCGATCGGCATAGAATTGCCTCAGTGATCATATAAAGGACCGGCAGAACGGATTTATTCTGCTAACAGTATTACGTGTACGTAGATGTAAAGTGCAACGGCAGCCCGTTGTACTGACGTGAGTAACGTACATTTTCCTTTCTGGAAATAAGGATATTGATATGGCTGCAGTTGGAATTGTTCACAAACTCAACACCCAAATGAATCTTGAGTTTTATGCTTCAAACCTCTACCTTCACCTTAGTGAATGGTGCTACGAGCACAGTCTGACCGGCACCGCAACGTTTCTGCGTACGCAGGCACAGAGCAACGTCACGCAAATGATGCGCGTGTTTAATTTTATGAAAAGCGCGGGTGCCAACCCCATTGTCAAAGCCATCGACGTGCCAGGCGATGAGTTGACATCTCTTGAAGACTTATTTCAAAAAACGCTGGATGAATATCAACAGCGAGCCAACACACTGTCACGCTTAACAAATGAAGCAGAAGCATTGAACGATGTGCCAACCGTTGATTTTCTTCACGATCTGGAAAAAGAGCAGCAGCAGGATGGTGTGCTGTTGCAAACGATTCTTGATGAGGTTCGTAGCGCCAAACGCGCCGGACTGTGTATGGCGCAAACGGATAAGCATCTGCTAAACGTCGTTAACCACCAGCATCACTGATACTCGGCACTACCCTGTCAGCGCCTCTGTATCCAAGAGGCGCAAAAAAACCTTTCTAAAACCTGAAACAACGGTTTATTTTAGTGAGACTCACTTTGCGGCGTGAACTTCAGTTCGATCAACGCAACGGCTTTTTGAATAGCGCGCATCGTAACCGGATCGCCACCTGCGGGATGACTGGAAAAATCGATGCTTTTCAGCTGGCTGGACATTTTTTCCCGTACTTCGACCGGGGCAATGACATCAATAACATCCAGAATTTGCTTAATAACCAGCTGGCAGGCAACAACGTCCGAGAGCAGTTCCTGATCGGCATTCAGTGTTTGGGACATAATGAGCTCCTTATAGAAAGGTTGTCATAGTACCCATTCAGGGTGCGAAACGATAGCAGTGCGGAGAGTACAGCTGCACTGAAAATAAAAAGATCCCGTGAATTTCATTTGAGATGGCAAGCACAACATGAGTAACGATGTAG
The DNA here is from genome assembly GCF_029717145.1 of Citrobacter freundii. Classification (NCBI taxonomy): domain Bacteria; kingdom Pseudomonadati; phylum Pseudomonadota; class Gammaproteobacteria; order Enterobacterales; family Enterobacteriaceae; genus Citrobacter; species Citrobacter freundii. The sequence continues at coordinate 2,796,079 of NZ_CP099222.1, forward strand.
CGGTTGAGAATAAACGTGGCCTCTCCCCGGCGGCCTTGCTCGTTGCCGGGGCTTTTTTTATGGAGTTTATCGATGGCACGGTCATCGCCACCGCCCTACCCGATATGGCAAAAAGCTTTGGCGTTGAGGCGGTCGATCTCAACATTGGCATCAGCGCTTATCTGATCACCCTGGCGGTTCTGATCCCTGCCAGCGGCTGGATTGCCGATCGCTTCGGCGCGCGTAAGGTATTTAGTCTGGCGCTGACCATCTTTACCCTCGCCTCAGTGCTGTGCGGGTTATCTACCAGCCTCGAAAGCTTTGTAGCGATGCGTATCCTACAGGGAGTGGGCGGTGCACTGATGGTGCCGGTTGGTCGCCTCGCGGTGCTGCGCACCACGCCAAAGCACCAGTTAATCACTGCCATTGCCACCCTGACCTGGCCGGCATTAGTCGCCCCTATCATCGGTCCCCCTCTTGGCGGGTTTATCACCAGCTATGCCAACTGGCGCTGGATCTTCTTTATTAATGTCCCGTTGGGATTACTGGCGATAGCCCTGGCGTTACGCTTCATCCCCGATATCCATGATGATGAACGCCGCCCCTTCGACATCCCCGGCTTTATTGCCACCTCGGTTGCCATGGTTAGTCTGGTGTATGCCATGGAGTTATTGGGCGCACAACAGCCTCAAGGCTGGCTAACTGCTGGCCTACTTACGCTTGGGGTCGTCACCTTTTTGTTCGCTTTGCGCCATTTTCGCCATGCTGCCTGGCCGATGATTCGTCTCGATGCCCTACAGGTCCCGACATTTCGCGTCACAATGTACGGCGGGTCGCTGTTTCGTGCGTCTATCAGTGCGGTACCCTTTTTGCTGCCGTTGATGTTTCAGGTCGGCTTTGGCATGAACGCCTTTCATGCCGGCTCATTAGTGCTGGCGGTGTTTGTCGGCAATCTGACGATCAAACCTGCAACCACGCCGTTGATTCGCTGGCTGGGCTTTAAAAAGCTGCTGTTGATTAACGGTGCGCTGAACGTACTGGCGCTACTGGCCTGCGCGTTGATTACCCCGCAAACGCCAGTGTGGGTGATTTTACTGGTGCTGTATCTGGGCGGCGTGTTCCGCTCGATCCAGTTTACCGGTGTCAGCACGCTGGCCTTCGCTGATGTTCCCGCTTCGCAGATGAGCTACGCCAATACGCTGTTCAGCACGGCCACGCAATTAGCGGTAGGGTTAGGGATTTCGCTGGCGGCAATTGGCATCAGAATGGGTGATGAAGTCAGCAAGTGGCTGGCGCTGAGCCATGTGCCCGGCATTAGCTTCCGTCTGGCCTTTGTGGTAATTGCTATTATTTGCCTGATCGGCATGGTGGATACGTTGCGGCTCACTCGCGACGCAGGCTGTGCGGTGTCAAACAAGAACCGATAAGCCCGGACAGCGTGCGCCGCCGGGCAAACAGCATTTAGCCAATGATTTCACGGACAAACGCTTCAATCGCTTTGTCCTGGCAGTTTTCAAAGAAGCACTGCTGGAAACGCGGGCCGGATACAGCCGTTTTCACCAATTCAGGATCGATAGCGCGCAGAGTATCAAGATAGTTTTCTTTGACGACCGCCGCTTTAACCTGATTCAGAATACCGGCGTTACGCACCTGTGGCTCTTTACGCTCCGGCGGATAACCCTCGCCGTTACGCCCCGTGAAGGCTTTTTCGAACATATAGCGTACGTTCAGCTCGGCGCCCCAACCGAAACCTTTCGCAAACGCCAGAGAGAGCGCATTACCGTTGTTGATTTGTGCGAACAGGAACGCATCTGCCGGGTCGAGGCAATAGCCGCACACGACGCCCGGATGGATATTCAGCGACATCATGGCGCCCTGACCCGTACCGCAACCGGTGACGACAAAATCGACAGCTTTAGAATTGAGCAGAATGCTGGCCATAATGCCAAGATGAATATAGGTCAGATGATGGTCATTTTCATCGCTCATCCCAACGTTAAACACCGGGAAACCTTTCTCATCAGCAACGGCTTTAAGCTCGTTATGAATGATCGCGTTTTTGCTTGCCTGGCTGTTTTCCATCATCAATGCAATTTTCATTGTGTCTTCTCCTGAATACGTCGCGGGGGTTCCGCCATGAGTCATAACATTCAGGCCACATTACTATTTTGCAAACTCACTTTCAAATTTAATGAAATTTAGTTTTAAAAAGTAATGATGTGCTCACATTTTTCCTTTGAAACAACCGATTTGCCTCATGCCGAAGACGCCGTTGTGATTACTTGCAGGTGATCGTTAAGTTATTCAGGCCATTGTCAGGCCGCAGTGTATGCAAGGATAGCCTATCACCGAACTTTCAGAGCGATATCATGAAGACCCTAATCCTAACCCTATTGCCGCTCGTGCTGACGGGATGCACTATCACTAAACAGGCACAGGTCAGCGAAGCCAGCCCTATCACCGGTGTAGTGCGCTTGACTTACAACCAGGCCATGCTGCAGACGGCTCGTACCGACGATTATGTTGCCCAGGGTACGGCGACAAAGGAATGTCAGCGGATGGGATACGCCAGCGCGGTGGCGTTTGGCCAACCGGTTGCCACCTGCAGCGTTTATGCCGGTTCCTTGTGCATGAATACCACCATCACGCTCGCCTGGCAGTGCCACGGCGTCGCCGTCCCACAATCCCCCTCTTTTAATTACTAATATGCAGACCAGCATATTGCTGCTGGTCTTTTATTACGCCGGGTTTATTTTTACGATCTAATATCGTTAATGCGTTTTATTCCCATTCGCATTTTTAATAATTAAAATTATTATTTTACCTTTTGCAAATAAATAAATAACAAATTATAGTGATGCCACATCAATATATAATTACCGTTCGTGGAGCAGAACCATGCTGAAAACAGAAATGATCGACCAACTGAATGAGCAAATGAATCTTGAATTATATTCATCTCTGCTCTACCAACAGATGAGTGCGTGGTGCAGCTATCACAGCTTTGAAGGCGCCGCCGCGTTCCTGCGTCGCCATGCACAGGAAGAGATGACGCATATGCAGCGTCTGTTTGACTACCTGACCGACACCGGCAGCTTGCCGTGCATTAATACCGTGCCATCACCGTTTGCTGAATACGCGTCACTGGATGAACTGTTCCGCGTTACCTATGAACACGAACAGCTGATCACCCAGAAAATTAATGAACTGGCGCATGCGGCAATGACCCATCAGGATTATCCGACCTTTAATTTCCTGCAATGGTATGTTGCCGAGCAGCACGAAGAAGAGAAATTATTTAAATCGGTTATTGATAAATTAACGCTGGCAGGCAAAAGCGGTGAAGGTCTTTATTTCATCGACAGAGAACTGGCCACGCTTGATACACAGAATTAATTCTGTTGGCTAACGGTGGCGCTATACTACCGTTAGCCAGGAATATTAATGGCGGCAGATCTTACTTTCGTGCGTAGAGAAGCCTTCGTCTCTGGCAATAAACTTCCCCTTCGCTGCTAAGAACGCCACCAGCTCAGCCGCCGTCATGCCCTCAGCAGAACAGGTATGAAAACGTGCCTGCTCGCCAAAACGTGCTGTAATCGCCGCTTCAAGGCTGGCATTTGAATACTGTTCGCCAGACTCAATCATCATGTTGAGTACTTCGTGGCCGTGAATAGATTCCATACATTCTCCTCAATAAAGCCCATAGCCTAATGTGAACGGCTTTATGCTGCTTTGCGCTAACGCAGAAAAATGTCATCTGGAATACATCTTAACCACTCACCAAGTGTAAATATAATTATACATGTATTGTAACGGTCATTTGACGAAAATAGCGTTATGCCTTACTCTGCGCCGCAGATACAACTGTTGACTATCTCTGGGACAGAGGAAAGCGTGAAGAATAGAACTCTGGGTAGTGTTTTTATCGTGGCGGGAACCACGATTGGCGCCGGTATGCTGGCGATGCCATTGGCTGCGGCGGGCGTGGGATTTAGCGTCACGCTGGTGTTGTTAGTTGGGCTATGGGCACTGATGTGCTACACCGCGCTGTTGCTGCTCGAAGTGTATCAGCATGTCCCGGCAGACACCGGACTCGGCACGCTGGCAAAACGCTATCTCGGTCGCTACGGACAGTGGATCACCGGCTTTAGCATGATGTTTTTGATGTATGCGCTCACAGCGGCGTACATCAGCGGTGCGGGTGAACTTTTGGCCTCGAGCATCAGTGATTGGACCGGCACCAGCATATCCCCAACGATGGGCGTATTACTGTTCACCTTTGTTGCCGGGGGGGTGGTATGTGTAGGCACTTCATTGGTTGATCTGTTCAACCGCCTGCTGTTCAGCGCCAAAATTATTTTTCTGGTCGTTATGCTGGCGTTGCTGATGCCGCACGTCCATAAAGTCAATCTCCTCACGCTACCGCTGCAGCAGGGTCTGGCGCTTTCTGCCATTCCGGTTATCTTCACTTCATTCGGTTTTCACGGCAGCGTTCCCAGCATTGTCAGCTATATGAACGGCAATATCCGTAAATTACGCTGGGTGTTTATTACCGGTAGCGCCATCCCGCTGGTCGCCTATATTTTCTGGCAGTTGGCCACACTCGGCAGTATCAACTCATCAACCTTTATGGGGCTGCTCGCCGATCATGCGGGCTTAAACGGTTTATTACAGGCGTTACGTGAAGTGGTGGCCTCACCGCACGTTGAGCTGGCAGTGCATCTGTTTGCCGACCTCGCACTGGCGACCTCCTTCCTGGGTGTGGCGCTGGGCTTATTTGATTATCTGGCTGACCTCTTCCAGCGCCGTAATACTGCAGCCGGAAGACTGCAGACAGGCATAGTGACATTCCTGCCGCCGTTGGCCTTCGCCCTCTTCTACCCGCGCGGGTTTGTCATGGCACTGGGATACGCAGGCGTGGCCCTCGCGGTGCTGGCGCTGCTGATCCCGTCGATGCTGGTCTGGCAGAGCAGAAAACACAATCCTCAGGCGACGTATCGCGTTGCCGGCGGCGCTCCGGCACTGGCACTGGTGTTTATTTGCGGTATTGTGGTGATAGCGGTGCAGTTTTCAATTGCGGCAGGACTGCTGCCAGAAGTGGGTTAAAAAAAAGGGGGCTTAATGCCCCCATTGTCTTAGTGCAGACAGCACTGCTTATATTTTTTACCGCTGCCGCACGGGCACGGATCGTTACGTCCTACCTTGGCATCGACTTTAACCGGTACCTTTGCCGGGGCTTCCTGCGGGTGCGCCATCCAATACGCGTGTAGATCCAGCGCCGCCAGACGGATAGCCTCAACGCTCTCTTCAAACGCCTCTGGGGTCAGTTTTTCCACCACCTCGAAGTTTTCTTCCGTCCCGTGCAGCGCAATCGCCTCAAGCGCGGGTTTTAACGAATCCGGTAATGTGGACCAGTCAGACAACGCCACACCGCGCATATAGCCAAAGCACCACTCTTCCACAATCGTCAGCTCATGGCCTTCAATTTCGCGCAGGCCAAACAACGGTTCAAACTGCTCCGGGAATTCATCCAGACGATCGGCGGTATCCGCCATGTGCTGAAACGCCAGGTTCATAAAACGCGCCATTTCTTTTTCGGATGACCAGCGAGGGACATACTGCGCGCCGCCCCATATCGCGACCAGCCACTGCTCTGGCTCAATTTCAAAAGGTGAACTGAGCACTGCCGTCAGCAAGCCGTCCAGCTCTGAGACATCCAGAATCGCCTTGTCGGTATTGTACTTGGTCAGTACATCATCCAGCCATTCCAGCTCGCTCTCGTTTAACGGTCCCGTTTTCATAACGCTTTTCCTTAGTCAATAATTCCTGCCTGTGAGTATCTTACATGGCTGGCAGAATAACTGATACCAATAGGCATAAACGGCTTACTGTTGCTCAATACGGTTTAGCGTGGCCGTGTATCCGGTTTTCGCCACTGCGTTCAGCAGCGTATCAGTAGAAAAACCGTGGGGCACGATGGCTTCGGCCTGTCGAGTCTTAAGCGAAGATTTGGCTTTGATCACGCCGTCGGTTTCGCGCAGCGCCTGGTTCACCGAAATAACGCACAGCGAGCAGGTCATATTTTGGATATCCAGCACCACTTTTTGATTGGCGGCCTGTACCCATAACGGCAGTAATAACCATCCCAGCAGCATTACTTTTTTCATTCAAACACCTCATAAAACCAGGCCACCAGCGTGGGGTAGAATAACACCGGCAAAATCAGCGCCACGGCGAACCAGTATAGAACGCGCATCTGCGTCAAGGTTAACCGCCCGGTGCACCACAACCGTTTAGAAAAATAGAGTCGCCAGAAGACGCGTAATAATAACCCTAACGTCAGCACCATCAGGGGGATACGTAAAAATTCAGCCTGGGTGAATACCGCAAAGCCCGCCGCGGAAATACCAAACAGCAGATATAACAGCGGCCCGACACAGCACAGACCGGCGGTGACAGCCGCCGCAGCGGCCGTCAGCAGGGTTAATCCCGCCCCCTTAGCGTTGTTCTGTTGCAACATAGCGGTAAGAGAACGCTTTAGGGTCATAGAAATTGATCGGATCGCCGTCCACTTCAGCATAAGGGTAACCAAAGTTGTTCATCGCACCCTGCTCGGTTGCCGGATACAGTTCAAAATCGCGTCCGTAGTTGAAACCCACCCAGTTCATTTCCCAGTTACCAAACAGGTAAGCGTTGACGGCCTGGACATCGGCATCCTGATGGGCTTTTTTCTCTGCCAAACGCATTTTGGTCACGTCTGCCGGGTCGCACGGCAACCAGCCGTAACCGGCCAGATAGAACTCAGCACGACAGTGCTGTCCACCACTAACATCGGCAACCCCTGCGCTGTCAGCTTTGCCAAACGCGCTTTTCGAATAGCGTTCCAGCTTAACGGCTTTCCCCAGGCGGATGCCAAACAGTTCTCGCGCAGGAATGCCGCTAGCCCGAGCCAGGGCCACAAAAACGGAACTCATGTCGGTACATTTTCCCTTAAGCTTGCCGCTTTTCAGGATCTCTGCGACATCGCCTGTCCCGCAGCCAATCACGTCATTATCACGCTCCATATAGCGACTCACCCACTCATAAATAAGGCGTGCTTTTTTCAGTGGGTCCTGCTCCGTCCCGGTAATTTTACGCGCGGTTTCCTGAACCAGGCCATCGATGGGCGTATGCGCGGTCGGCAGCAGATACGGTTTGACATCCAGCGGGTAAATAATCTGCGCCGGCGCTTGCCAGGTTTTTAGCGCGTCATGTTTCAGCGGTTCCCAGTCGGTCGTTTCAATCTCAATATCGACCTTTATCAGCAACTCACCCTGCGAATCGGGCCAACTGGCAAACAGCGTTTTGGCGCCGTAGGTGTTATTAGTGGTGACGTACGCCTGCTTATAATTGCCGGTAAAGACAAGGTTTGTCATCTGCTGAAACGCGGTGTCTACCGGCAGCGGTATCCACAGCTTCACCACGCCACGCGATCCCTGAGGTGGATTGAGCTGATAGGTTTGTGATAACACAAAACATCGACGCGCCACCGGCGCTGCTAACGGCTCTGCGGCTTGTACTGTCTGGCTAACTATCGAAGGGCCGACGAATCCGGCGGCAGAAAGGAGTACGCTATTTTTAAGAAACTGGCGACGTTGCATTGCTGTCTGTCCATATTATGAGAGTTGAGCCACGGCGAGCGTAGGCGATCATCACAGCAGACAGACGCTGACGTAAAAAGGCGAGTCGATGGGGATTATTCATCAATAACAGACCTGTTAACTGTGAATGAAAAGAGAAACTACGTGGGGTAATTAAGCCATTGACAGGCAAAAAAGTACAGTAGTAGCTGATATCAATCTACCAGATCACCCTTTCTCATTAAACAAGCCCAGCGGAAATCCGGTCTAAATTTAAATGCAGACAACAGAGGAAATAACCCAACCTGAAAATCCGCTTCATAACCTAGGAGAAAGTCAAAATGGGGTGATGCTGCCAACTTACTGATTTAGTGTATGATGGTGTTTTTGAGGTGCTCCTGTGGCTTCTGTTTCTATCAGCTGTCCCTCCTGTTCAGCTACTGACGGGGTGGTGCGTAACGGCAAAAGCACCGCCGGACATCAGCGCTATCTCTGCTCTCACTGCCGTAAAACATGGCAACTGCAGTTCACTTACACCGCTTCTCAACCCGGTACGCACCAGAAAATCATTGATATGGCCATGAATGGCGTTGGATGCCGGGCAACCGCCCGCATTATGGGCGTTGGCCTCAACACGATTTTACGTCACTTAAAAAACTCAGGCCGCAGTCGGTAACCTCGCGCATACAGCCGGGCAGTGACGTCATCGTCTGCGCGGAAATGGACGAACAGTGGGGCTATGTCGGGGCTAAATCGCGCCAGCGCTGGCTGTTTTACGCGTATGACAGGCTCCGGAAGACGGTTGTGGCGCACGTCTTCGGTGAACGCACTATGGCGACGCTGGGGCGTCTTATGAGCCTGCTGTCACCCTTTGACGTGGTGATATGGATGACGGATGGCTGGCCGCTGTATGAATCCCGCCTGAAGGGAAAGCTGCACGTAATCAGCAAGCGATATACGCAGCGAATTGAGCGGCATAACCTGAATCTGAGGCAGCACCTGGCACGGCTGGGACGGAAGTCGCTGTCGTTCTCAAAATCGGTGGAGCTGCATGACAAAGTCATCGGGCATTATCTGAACATAAAACACTATCAATAAGTTGGAGTCATTACCCAAAATGGCAATGAGAATACTGTCTATTGATGGTGGCGGCATCAGAGGCATCCTGCCAGGTATGCTACTCCCTGACACGAAAGGAAAACCAAAATTTTCCGCTCAGGAAGCCGTTAATTTCTATCTTCAGGATGGCGATGAGATTTTTGATGTCGGCGTCTGGAAATCAATCAACTCAATAGGCGGTGCTACTGATGAAAAATACTCAGCAAAAGAGCTGGAGCGGGTATTAAAAACGGCGTTTGGTGAAACAAAGCTCAGTGAATTATTAAGACCGACCTGTTTTGTTTCCTATGATGTCAGTAGTCGCCTTCCGGTCATCTTCAAACAACACTCAGCCCTCGCTAACAACAGGGACTTCCTGGTCAGAGATGCTTTACGAGGAACTTCCGCGGCGCCTACCTATTTCGAGGCAGCGCGTATTTATTCATTACCCCCTGTACCCGAAAAATTTGTGCTGGTTGATGGTGGTGTAGTGGCAAACGACCCCGCACTCTGCGCCTATTCAGAAGCGATTAAATTCAGTAATGTCGCTGGCATTAAAGATATGATTATTGTCTCACTCGGTACCGGCAAAAAATTGCAGGGTTATGCTTATTCCGAAGTTAAAGACTGGGGTCCCTTTGGCTGGGCAAAACCAGCCATTGATATCGCGCTTGAGGGAGGGCCACAGATGACCGCGTATTACCTGCAACAAATTGCCTCAACGGTAAAAAACTCTAAATATTACAGAATTCAGCCCGAACTATACGGTGCAGATCCAACGTTGGATAACGCATCGCGAGAAAACTTAGAGCGTCTGCGCAAGGCAGGACTACAAAATGCCGCCGTGTATGATAAGACATTGACTGAGATCGCTAAGTTATTATTCAATAGCGGCGGCAATTTTAAATATCAGGACTCTAAGTAATCCCAATCCCTACCGCACTCTGGATATATACACATTCGTTGCCAGTTTACGGGCCAGTCCTCTTGCGCCCTCGCGCATAACCGTATCGTGATTCCAGCGAAATGCGGGGGCTGCCAGCGGGGCAAGATAGTTCATCCAGCGAAGCGTGGTGCGAATGTTCCAGTCGTATCTGACGAGTGTCTCCTTACCTAATTCGACAAAAGACCATACTCCACGACCTTCAACCTCACCGCAGGCTTCTCCTTCGAGCAGAGAACACGGCTGAATATTCAGTACATTAATATCAAAGGTTAAACGATACGGCAGCGCCCCTTTCCAGGTATAACGGTGCAACGCGCCGATACCCAGCCCATCACCTTTCTTAATTTCGGTGACTCGCTCCAGACTTACCCACCACTCTGGCCACTGGTCCGGATGCGAGAACACCTCCCAGACCTCCTGCAGTGACGCCTCAACCCGCCAGACGGTAGAAAACTGATATTCGGCCATTACGCTGGCTCCTTCAAGGCGTGAAGAAATTGGCAGGAAAACGGACGTTAACGATCAGTGAGTCCATAAGCACCGTTTCCAGCAGTTTTCCCTCCAGCGTGTAGCTCATCACTTTGGCAGGCAGCCCATAATAGTTATCTAACCAAAGGTCATAGCGATGAACACCATCAACAACCATTGCCTTCGGCCCCGCCACCGAGACATAGGTGACCGAGCGCCCGGATAGATTCTCCACGCCAAGGGTGGTAGTGGTTCCCTCACGCTGCAGACGGCGAATATCCCCCAGCAAAACGCCGATGTCAGACCGGTCCACACGATGACCGCGCTCATCCTGAATCAGTGAATTAGTGGGCAACAGCGTCAAAACAGGCAACGTTCCTAGCCCAAATGGCCACAACGTCACCTTCCCACTATCGGGGTTATAGGTCAGTACCGCACCAGCATGCGGTTGGGTGAAGTCCATTCGTACATAGCCGGGTTTTTTATAGCTATAGCGAATAATTTTGCTCGCCTCTGTCGTGGACGAGGAACGTATAACAACCTGATAGGATTGTATTTGATCAAACCTTTGTTGATAGCGACTGATGGGGTCTTGCGACGGCACAGACGCCACAGCAACGCTCACTGCTACTGGATACGCTATCGCGCTAAAAACGAGTAACGTTGCAGACATCATCGTCAAAGAGAGTAAGCCTCTCATGATCGTCTCCTGCATCAGTAGGGTCTGCAAACAGGAGCTATCACCTGTTACCTGCTTTCATTATAGGGAGGAATTCAGCGGTGCTGACTGGCTGGATAATCATTATTTTCACAGACACAGCGGTAAAATTAATCATACCTACGTCGGGTACCAACGCTGCCAAACGCTATACTTGAATAGCCACATTTTTATCAGGTATTCATCATGAAACGGTCACGGGTACGTTCATACTTCGCCTTCACCGTACTGTTGATGACGTCATTCTGTGCTATTGCCAGCACCTTACAGGACCAGGCCGCAAGAGAGCGTGAATTAAGTGCGGCGCTGTCTACCGGCAACAGCGTCATCATCATTGGAGGAACGGAGGATTTCGGTTTCACGCTCAGGTCCCGCAATAAAATCCATCGGCCATTTGCGATTCAGGATGGCATTGGCGATCCCATTATGTTTAACCGTTTTCAGAACCAGAGTTACAATCCCGCCCGAGATGGGTTCAGTAGTAACCCGGCCCGCGGAGGATTTATGATGGGTGCACCGATTCGCAGGTAGATGCCTATTGAAACCTTGCCCTTAGAAACGATACCGATGCGGGTCAACAAATTACAGGCACAACAAAACCACCCGTAGGTGGTTTCACGACACGGCTTATTGATTTAATTATTCAATTAGAATGGGACTTGAATCCACACAAGCCGAACACCAAGGCGAGGTTTTACTGATACAAAACGGAGAACGTAAAGCATGTCACAAGCGCTACCTCAACTGGATTGCGGTTGGCCGGATGAGTACGGGCATTTAGCACTTTCTAAAAGTGCCTCATCTTGCGCTAGTAGGGTAATCACGTCTCCAGCAATATCAGCCCTGATTCCAAGAGATTTGTGTGCAACATAGGCAGCAACAGCCAACGGCCTCCATTTAAAGCAAGCTGCAATACGCCTGATCTCTTCAATAACCTTGAATGTGTCACATTCTAAGGCCAAGCTTGCACGCGCTGTGTCAAAAGATATTCGCTGAGCATTGGTCAGCGGGGGAAGCCTTTTAAGCTCTGCTGTGATTATTCGCTGAGCTTCAACACCTATAGAAGATCCGCCTTCGACTATCCCCGTCAATCCAACAAGTTTTCCACCATCACTACGGCTATTATCATCTTTGACCTGGAGCGGAACAGTCTGGGCCATCAGCTCGACATCCTGCTGAAGGAGATCGAGCAATTCGGGCATAATTTCAGGGTTAATTACACCTTTCAAAGCATCTACTCGTTTTGCCAAGGTCACAGGAGAGCAACCCAATCGAGTTGACATAGAAATAAGGCGATTTGCTATCATGAAAATGTCATTCAAGCCAATTAATGGCTCACACTCGCTGCGGAGTATCATATCTTCACGTTGGGCATAATTTTGCTTAATGGGTTTCCTGACCTTAGGTTTTGCTTTTTGACTCGTATAGCCACGCAAAGCATCCTGCGTGCTTTTTATTAGCATGTTTATACTGTTTGTCAGATCTTCACTTCCTTTCAGACTGGAGGTGATCTGATGCATTTTATGAAGCCTTGCCAGCATTTCAGGCGTTGCGCTCCCTGACGCGATACTCTGGCTTATCTCATTCATATTTTTGATAATTCCAGTGGCAATTTGCGATGGATCAGACGCAATCTCTTTAACTTGGTGGCTATTTTGTATTGTACGCTCCATCAGTTTGAGCACGTCTTTCCAATCGGTTTTTACACCACATTTTAGGGCTTCAAGCCTGGAAATCGTATTACGAAGGCTGTGACATTTCGCCAAAGGGATGGCCTCGCCTACGTTTTTACCCATTCTCAGCCAATTAATAAGGGCAATAAAATCGTTTGCTGCAGAATCATTCAACCCTTCAACGACACGTTTTCTCACATCGGGATCAGAAAAGTTCGTTCTTGGCTTCGGAAGGCGATCATTTTTATGGTCGCTTGGTTTCTTCATACCGTTTACTCAGAATATTTTAATGAATCAAGCGTTGCTCGATGTCAGTAGAATAAGGGGTTAAAACAATACAACTCAATCAAATATAAGGATATTTCACTCATTGAGCAATATTGAAAACGGTCTTTCTCGTACTCTTTCACGGAGCGGTCATCACACATTGCCGTTCTTCAGGTTGGTCAGGTATGGATTCGGGTGAGCCCGTCATCGCTCAATCCGGACTTCAGCGACCATTGCACATATCAGTCGCAACTGAAGGGATGCCCACGTTAACGCCCTCTTGAATAGTGGATAAAAACACAGTATAAATACTGTATATTCATCCACCAGAAAGGCAGTGTGCAATGTTTGTGGAACTCGTTTATGACAAAAGAAATTTTGAGGGTTTGCCGGGTGCAAAGGAGATTATTTTAGGTGAGTTGAGTAAGAGGGTTCACCGACTCTTCCCGGATGCGGATGTTCGAGTTAAACCGATGATGACACTACCGGGGATCAACACAGATGCCAGTAAGCACGAGAAAGAACAGATAAGCCGAACCGTTCAGGAAATGTTTGAAGAGGCTGAGTTCTGGCTGGTGTCAGATTAAACATCTCTGATTCATCATACTGGGTAAGTACAACCCGCCGCGAGTGGCAGTCATTCAAGACTCACACTTCAAACATTTGCCAGTCACCGCTGCCATATCTTTACATACAGTGTGGTGGCGGCAAATTTCCCGACTTTGATTTCCAATTCACTTTTCTCGTTCTGAAAGCAAAAGAGCATTTTGTTGTTACGTTTGCGGTGAGGCAGTAATGCCCTCTCTGTATGAGGAATCTGAATGACGAAACAATGGTCAAAGCAAATTACAAAAACAAAAAAACCACCCGTAGGTGGTTTCACGACACTGCTTATTGCTTTGATTATTCTTTTCTTTCCCATGGTGCCCGGAGTGGGACTTGAACCCACACAGCCTTACAGCCGAGGGATTTTAAATCCCTTGTGTCTACCGATTTCACCATCCGGGCTCGGGAAGAAATTGGAGGCGCGTTCCGGAGTCGAACCGGACTAGACGGATTTGCAATCCGCTACATAACCGCTTTGCTAACGCGCCGAAATCTTCAGGCTTTTCAGCCAACACCCGCATATTGCCGATGTTTTAAATTTGGAGCGGGAAACGAGACTCGAACTCGCGACCCCGACCTTGGCAAGGTCGTGCTCTACCAACTGAGCTATTCCCGCATCACCAAGTAACTTTGTTAATCACTTGATTTTACTATCGTCTGGCAATCTGTGCTGCCGTTCGATGCGTTGCATTCTACTTACCTGACGCACTGAGTCAACGATATTTTTCACCACTTTCGATCGTTTGCTGAAATTTGCGTCGAAACGATCACTGATCAAGCAAATCTCCACGTGCAGCTCTCAAATACTGGAACATTGACCACAATGTCAGTATCGCAGCAACGAAGAAAAGCGCGATCCCGGCGTATTCAACCCAGATATTTGGCCGCCACAGTAACCACGCCAGAGCCGCCATTTGTGAGGCGGTTTTGACTTTACCGATCCATGACACGGCTACGCTGTTGCGTTTCCCCAGCTCGGCCATCCATTCGCGCAGTGCTGAAATGATAATTTCACGGGCGATCATCGTCGCAGCAGGTAATGTTACCCACCAGCTGTGGTAGTGCTCCGCCACCAGCACCATGGCGATAGCCACCAGCACTTTATCGGCGACCGGATCGAGGAAGGCACCAAAACGCGTACTTTGGTTCCAGCGGCGTGCCAGAAATCCGTCAAACCAGTCGGTAACCGCCGCGATACAGAAGATCAGCGCACTAACAAAGGGAGCCCAGGTAAATGGCAGATAAAACGCCAATACAAAGAATGGGATCAGAATGACGCGAAACAGCGTGAGCAATGTAGGGATATTAAATTGCATATGACGGATAACTATCTGTTGTCAGTGAAATTACCCCTATGTTGCTACAGAGGGCCTAATGTTTCAACGAGTAGAAGATCTTTTCTGCCAGACCTTGCGAAATACCCGGCACTTTTGCAATTTCTTCGACACTTGCGTTACGAAGCCCTTGCAAACCGCCCATGTACTTTAGCAGCATCTGTCGACGTTTTGGTCCAACGCCCTCAATGGTTTCCAGGGTACTGGTGCTTTTCACCTTCGCCCGTTTTTTACGGTGTCCGCTGATAGCGTGATCGTGTGATTCATCGCGAATATGTTGAATCACGTGCAGCGCAGGCGAATCTGGCGGCAAGCTGAACCCCTCACCTTCCGGTTCAAAGAACAACGTTTCCAGGCCAGCTTTACGATCCGCCCCTTTTGCCACGCCAAGCAGGAGCGGATGGCTTTTATCCCAGGGCACATCCAATTCAGCAAATACCGCTTTCGCCTGCCCCAGTTGACCTTTGCCACCGTCGATCAAAATAACGTCCGGGATCTTACTTGCTTCAATCGCCTTGCCATAACGGCGGCGCAGCACCTGATTCATCGCCGCGTAATCATCGCCGGGGGTAATGCCGGTAATATTATAGCGGCGGTATTCAGCACGTAGCGGTCCATTAGCATCGAAAACCACGCAGGAGGCTACCGTCTGCTCGCCCATGGTATGGCTGATGTCGAAGCACTCCATACGTTTAACCGCCGGTAGCTTCAGTACCGATGCCAGCGCCGTCAAACGTTGTGTAATGGTGGACTGCTGAGACAGTTTGGTGGTCAGCGCCGTTGCAGCATTGGTACGCGCCAGCTTCAGGTAGCGCGCACGATCGCCACGCGGCTTCGTCTGGACGTTAATCCGCCGCCCGGCGAGCTCAGACAACGAGTCGGCCAGCAGCGTTTTATCGCTCAGATTAAAATCGAGCAGGATCTCACCGGGCAAAGTGCGCATCTGGCTGCCCTGTAAATAAAACTGTCCGACAAAGGTCTCGACCACTTCGCCCAGTTCCGTTCCCCCCGGTACTTTAGGAAAATAGCTGCGGCTACCCAGCACTTTTCCCTGACGGATAAACAAAACATGCACGCAGGCCATCCCGGCATCAAACGCCACGCCGATAACGTCAAGGTCATCCCCGGTGTTGGAAACAAACTGTTTTTCGGTGACACGACGGACGGCCTGAATTTGGTCGCGAATACGCGCGGCCTCTTCAAATTCCAGATTCTGACTGGCCTTTTCCATCCGGGCGATCAATTGCGTTAACACCTGATCATCTTTGCCGGACAAGAACAAGCGGACGTAGTCAACCTGCTGCGCGTACTCGTCTTCGCTCACCAGACCGGCGACGCAGGGACCGAGACAGCGGCCAATCTGATATTGCAGACAAGGGCGCGAGCGGTTGCGGTAGACACTGTTTTCGCACTGACGAATTGGGAAAATTTTCTGCAGCAGTGCCAACGTTTCACGCACGGCATAGCCGTTAGGGAATGGACCGAAGTATTCGCCTTTGGCATGCTTCGCCCCACGATGCATCGCCAGGCGCGGGTGGGTATCACCGCTAAGGAAGATAAAGGGGTAAGACTTATCATCGCGTAACAGCACGTTGTAGCGCGGCTGGTACAGCTTGATGTAGTTATGCTCAAGCAACAACGCTTCGGTTTCAGTATGCGTCACCGTCACATCAATCTGCTGAATAAGCGCCACCAGCGCTTCAGTTTTACGCGACGCGAGGTTGCTGCGGAAGTAGCTGGAAAGCCGCTTTTTCAGATCCTTAGCTTTACCGACATAGATAACCGTCCCGGCGGCATCGTACATACGATAAACGCCGGGCTGGCTGGTGACGGTTTTCAGGAACGCTTTGGCATCAAACTGTTCGGTCACTGGCTTGTTAACGTCTCCGCATTACACAGGCCATGGCGAATTGCCAGGTGAGTCAGCTCTACGTCGCCGTGAATGTTTAATTTACTGAACATTCGATAGCGATAGCTGTTCACCGTTTTCGGACTAAGATTCAGCTGCTCCGAGATCTCATTGACCTTCTGGCCTTTGGTGATCATCAGCATAATCTGCAACTCGCGTTCAGACAAACTGGCAAAGGGTGTTTCCGTTTTCTCCGGCTCAATTTGGCTGAGCGCCATCTGTTGAGCGATATCAGAAGCAATATAGCGCTGTCCGGAATAGACGGAGCGAATGGCGCTAACCACTTCCTGAGGTGCAGCGCCCTTGCTCAGATAACCTGCGGCCCCGGCCTGCATGACTTTTGCGGGCAATGGGTTTTCAGTATGAACGGTCAACATGATCACTTTTATGTCAGCCGTAGAACGCGCAATTTTACGTGTTGCTTCAAGCCCACCAATACCGGGCATATTCATGTCCATCAGCACGACGTCGGCGGAATTTGAGCGACACCATTTCACAGCATCTTCGCCGCAGCACGCTTCGCCGACAACTTTAATGCCTTTTATATCTTCAAGAATGCGTCGTATCCCTGCGCGCACCAGTTCATGGTCATCAACAAGAAAAACGTTGATCAAAGGAATATCTCCAGAATAGGGATAACGCTACCGATAGTTAATCGGTCCTATGTTAACGGGTTTTATCTCAACTTTGAAATGTAAAAAACATCCGTCTTCCGATTTTGCTCTCGTTTTTGGAAATTAGATTGTACGCCGCGTGGAAACATTCACTGCTGACGGCGTTCTGCCGGGGTTATATACGAATCGCTGTTTCAAAATGGTGACAAAAAAATCATATTCTTCAGTTGAATGCTAAATAGGCGGGCAAAGTTGTAACAACAATTAACGAGTAAAAAACTCGAAATATACAAAGAATGGAGAAAATATATGCACTGCAACATCTTGTTTATTTTAATGTCGCGGTTAATGTTTGTGCGAAAAACAGCCACTGATATTTTTAGCCGCGCTTATGGTATACTCCGCCGCCTTAACATTTGCCATCGCACTTTTTCATAGAGACATAACGAGGAAAATAAATGAGTACGCCTGATTTTTCCACTGCTGAGAATAATCAAGAACTGGCTAACGAAGTCACCTGCCTGAAAGCCATGTTAACGCTGATGCTGCAGGCAATGGGACAAGCCGATGCAGGCCGCGTGATTCTTAAGATGGAAAAACAGATCGCGCAGATTGAAGATCAATCCCAGGCTGCGGTATTTTCCAACACTGTTAAACAAATTAAACAGGCCTACCGCCAGTAATAAGAAACCGGCTGATAGCATTGCAATCAGCCGGTTTTGCGTCTGACACTCAGAACGACAACTTATTCAGATAAGCCCGGTCGCTGCAGCATAGCAGGCAATCTGCGTTTTGTTTGGTGCGTTAAACTTCTTCTGCATATTCTTCTGATGGAAGTTCACGGTATTTTCAGAAATCGACAGGATCATCGCTATTTCTGCCGACGTTTTTCCCTCTGCGGTCCATTTCAGTATTTCTTTCTCCCGTTTACTAAACCGCATCTCTGGCGCCATGACCATATCATCTTCCAGTCGCGTCAGAACGGAGAGACTCTCCCTTACCAGCAATTGCATTCTGAGTTCCACCTCATCCTGCGCAAAGCGGCCATTACGCACGCTCGCACACGAGACAGAAAGAAAGCCCTGCGCCCGGTTCGGTAGCATTAAGCATTGCGTCATCCCCTTGCGTAAACCGTGATTACGCGCCGCATCCCAAAGCGGTTGTGCATCGCGAAATAAGGTATCGTCCCAGGGAAGATGGCCCTGTCTGAAGTTTTCTGGTTTAAGTACGGGGTCAATCGCGAGATAATTTTCGGACTGATAATGTGCCACCCACGCTTTGGGGTAGGTTGTATGAAGCGCCGTCTTAGGTCGGGTAAACGGCACGGGGTGACGAACACAGAGAGCGTAAAAATCAAACTCCAGATGCTGTGTCTGATGTTGTAATTCGGTATAGACGTCATCTGCCGTCGCCATTTCCTGAAAGCGTAACAGCATGCTCCGTCGCCAGGTGAAGAAATCGTGATCCTGCATACTAAGTGGTCATGTCCCTGAGATTGATAATCATCACAAATGAGAATGAAACAAACTAACACATAAATGTATTTTATATATGCAGATTATCGGACAAGAATGGATTTACTTGAGTATTACGCATAATCAGAGCAGGTTGATGCGACGCAGCGTTAATAATAAAGCAGTAATAATAAATAGTTATGCGGCTTGTGCTCACCAAAAATCTATTTCGGTGAGCACCGTAGGGTTATTATTGCATTAAGAATTTTTCCAGAAACTGACGCGTTCTCGGTTGTTGGGGCGCGGTAAACAGCGATTTTGCGGGTCCCTGCTCGACAATGCGCCCCTGATCCATAAATATCGCCCGGTCAGCAACGTCGCGCGCAAAGCTCATTTCATGCGTCACAATCACCATGGTGCGTTTTTCCTGCGCCAGTTGACGAATGGTATTCAGCACCTCGCCAACCAGTTCAGGATCGAGTGCTGACGTTGGTTCATCAAACAGGATCACCTCCGGGCGCATGGCCAACGCCCGGGCAATTGCCACGCGCTGCTGCTGTCCACCGGATAACCGACGCGGATAGCTGGTCTCTTTACCCGCCAGGCCCACCTTTGCCAGCAACTCACGTGCGCGCGCCGTTGCTTCGGCTTTCGGCTCTCCCTTCACAATCACCGGACCTTCAATAATGTTTTCCAGCACCGTACGGTGAGGAAACAAATTAAAGTTCTGGAACACAAACCCCACATGCTGGCGCAGCTGACGAATCAACCCTTTCTGCTGATTGAGTGAACGCGCCGTATCAATGGTAATGTCACCGACTTTAATCGTGCCCGCCTCAGGCTGTTCCAGCAGATTAATACTGCGCAACAACGTGGTTTTCCCTGAGCCGCTAGGCCCGATAATCGCCACAACTTCACCGGGTTTTACCTCAAGATCGATACCGTGCAGCACCGTTTGCCCGTGAAATTTTTTCACCAGGTTTCTGACTTCGATCGCACTCATTTCGGCTCTCTCTCCTGGCGGTTCAGTTGTTCTTCAAAATAGTTCTGCAGTGCGGACAGCACTGTCGCCATTACCCAATAAATCAGCGAGGCCGCCAGATACATGGTGAACACTTCCAGCGTGCGTGAGGTGATCAGCTGCGCCTGACGGAACAGTTCCGGTACCTGGATTGTCGCCGCCAGCGAGGTGTCTTTTACCAGGCTGATAAAGCTGTTGCTCAGCGGCGGTAAAGCCACGCGCGCCGCCTGCGGCAGGATCGCCCGGCGCATGGTCTGCCAGCGCGTCATACCGATACTGGCGCCCGCCTCCCACTGACCTTTATCAATCGATGAGATGGCCGCACGCAGCGTTTCCGCCGCATACGCTGCGGTGTTCAGCGACAAACCAATCATCGCCGCCGGGATCGGGTCCAGCTCAATGCCAAACTGCGGCAGACCGTAGTAGATCATAAACAGTTGGGCGATCAGCGGTGTGCCGCGAAATATAGAAATATAGACGCGCGCCAGCCAGCGCACCGGCAGCAGCGGCGACAGGCGCATCAGAGCGAGGATAAACCCCAGCACCAGACCAAAGAACATCCCACCGATACTCAGCTGCAGCGTAAATACCGCGCCTTTAAGCAGGAAGGGCAGTGAATCAATCACCAGTTGGATACTTTCTTGCATTAGCGTTTTTCTACCTTGCCATTACACGTGAGGATGGTAGGCAAACAGCGCAGGCGCCCCACCGGTATGAATAAACAGAACCGGACCTTCATCCTTAAAGCGCTTCTGAGTAATGCCGTCGATCAGGCCCGCCATCGCTTTACCGGTATACACCGGATCCAGCAAGATGCCTTCCAGACGCGCCAGCAGTTTCACCGCTTCCATGCCCTCTTCATTTGGCGTGCCGTAACCCGGCGCATAATAGTCATCCCATAACAGAATATCCGCCGAGGCGGTCAGTTCCAGTTCACGAGCCACGTCCTGCTGCAGGGTCACCACTTTTGGCTTTTGATCGGCGACGCTGCGCGAAACGGTCACCCCTATCAGCTCGACGTTGGGCATCAGCTGTTCCAGCCCTACCGCCAGACCCGCATGGGTGCCCGCGCTGCCTGAAGCAACCACCACAGAGGACAGCGCTACCGCGCCCTCGCACTGCTGGGCAATTTCCAGCGCACTTTCAACATAGCCCAACGCACCCAGCACATTCGACCCGCCGACCGGGATCACATACGGTCGGAACCCTTGCGCTTCAATCCGTGTGGCCAGCGCCTGAAGTTGTGCATTAGGGTCGGTCAGCGCGTCGCACATTTCAACCTGGGTATTAAACAGATCTAACAACAGACGGTTACCGTTGCTGAGATAGTTTTCCGCCGTGGTGCCAATCGGGTTTTCCAGCAGCGCCACGCAGTGCAGCCCGAGCTTTGCCGCCACCGCCGCCGTCTGGCGTACGTGGTTCGACTGAATGGCCCCGGCGGTAATCAGCGTGTCGGCCCCTTCGCGCAGCGCATCTGCCGCCAGGAACTCCAGCTTGCGCAGCTTATTGCCGCCCATCGCCATTGGCGTGACATCATCGCGTTTAATAAAAATGTCGCGTCCGAGATAATCAGAGAAGCGCGGGAGATATTCGAGCGGCGTTGGCGCGCCAATAAATTCCAGACGTGGAAAGCGCGTTAAATTATGCAGCGGCATACAGCCTCCGGTATTCGTTGTTGTGATGTTCTTTTTATTATGCACGTTCAGGCGCAATGAAATAAAAAAAGGCGCTGTTAAAGGCGCCTTTTTTATTCGGATGACGATTATTTCGTCACATCCGCCCCAAACCATTTTTCAGACAGGGCTTTCAGGGTACCGTCTTTCTGCATCTCTGCAATGGCGGCATCGACCGCTTTCAGCAGATCGTCATTACCTTTACGCAGCGCCACGCCGGATGCCTGGCGGGAGAAGGCTTCACCGGTCACGGCCAGCGTGTCTTTGGTTTTTTTCACCAGATCCAACGCGGCCAGACGATCAACCAGAATCGCATCGATACGACCGACGCGCAGATCCTGATATTTGGTCGGGTCATCATCATAAGTACGGATATCGACGCCCTGCACGTTCTGGCGCAGCCACTCTTCGTAGTTAGTACCCAGACCGACACCGACTTTTTTACCTTTCAGGTCTGCCGCGGTTTTAATCACGCCTTCGTTGCCTTTTTTCACCAGCGCCTGGATACCAGAGACCGTATACGGGGTAGAGAAATCGTATTTTTTCTGACGTTCGTCAGAGATGGTCACCTGGTTGATGACCACATCAATACGTTTGGAGTCTAAAGAGGCCAGCATGCCATCCCACTTGGTCGGCTTCAGCGTCGCTTTCACCCCGAGATGTTTAGCCAGTTCTTCGGCAAATTCGACTTCAAAACCGGTCAGCTTGCCGTCATCACCCTGAAAACTAAACGGGGGATAGGTCCCTTCGAGACCGACCAACAGCGTACCGCGCTCTTTCACTTTATTTAACAGACCTTCGTCCGCAAAGGTTTTTGCGCTCATACCGGCGACAAGTGCCACAGCCATTACACTCATCAGAGCCTGACGTCCCAGACGTGCTAATTTCATAGTTACCCCGAATATTGTCATTAGTGACTATCATTTATGACAGTAGTGTAGAGCGTTTACCGCTATTTACAAACACGACTCCGTTACACCTTATTCGTTTTTAATATATATCAGAACTGGCTGTCCAGGAGGATTTCTGCATCTGGCCGACAGGTGCATGCGCTTTGAACTGCTCATACTTACGCAGCGCAATGCGGTAGTTGTTGGTGCTGGTCTCCGGCAGCCACGGGGCGAGGTTTTCGTCGAGGAAGCCTTCCTGCAGCAGGTCATGAGAGATGTTCTGTTCGGTCAGATGATTACCGAGACGGCGCAGGCGAACCACATATTCGCGCACCGTGCCGTGGCTCATTTCGGTTTGTTCAAACAAAAATTGTTTAAACCCGATAATGTCAAAAAAATCGCTCTGTTCTTTGCAGTGTAAATCACCGCAAAAACGGCATAACGCCACCCACTCTTTTTTCTCCTGCTCCCAGGCAGCGGCGTCCAGCAACGTATCGAGCCGGGCAATAGCGATTTTATTCACAATCTGGCCGCGGCGGACCAGCGTGATCCTGTCGAGTAACTTATAGCAATGGGCGCAATGCGTCTGGCTGTGTTTGAAATCTTTGAGGTAGCGGCTTAGAGGCCGTCTTTTTGATTGCTGCACCGTCATGAGAACTCCTGGTAGTCAATTCGTTATGCGGCATTGTTCAGGGGTAATGATTACCCCCTATAGCTTACCCAGCTTGGTGCGTAGACGTTTGATGGCCTGACTGTGCAACTGGCTAACCCGTGACTCACCGACTTCCAGAACAGCACCAATCTCTTTCAGATTCAGCTCTTCCTGGTAATACAGCGTCAGCACCAGCTTTTCACGCTCCGGCAATGCGTCAATCGCATCCATCACGCGCTGGCGTAAATTGCCATCAAGCAGCTGCTGTAACGGGTTTTCTTGCTGGTTTTCTTCCGTCACCAGCTCAATACTATCGCCATGCTCTTCCCGCCACTCGTCGTAGGAGAAGAGTTGGCTGTTATTGGTATCAAGCAACATCTGACGATACTCTTGCACAGGAATAGCCAGACGCTCCGCCACTTCGGTTTCCGTCGCGTTGCGCCCGAGTTCCTGCTCCAGTTGTCCCATCGCCTGTGCCACTTCGCGGGCATTGCGCCGAACGCTACGCGGCACCCAATCCCGGCTGCGTAGTTCATCCAGCATAGCCCCACGAATACGCTGCACTGCGTAAGTGGTAAATGCCGTTCCTTGCAAAGCGTCATATCGGTCAACTGCATTCAATAACCCGATGCCGCCCGCTTGTAGCAGGTCATCCAGTTCTACGCTCGCCGGCAAGCGCACCTGAAGGCGCAATGCTTCGTGACGCACCAACGGTACATAACGCTGCCACAGCGAGTGTTTATCCATTACACCTTCAGCGGTATACAGTGAATTCACGATAAACAGCCCTGCGTTAAATGAGTTATCGGCATGATTATCCGTTTCTGCAGGGGTTTTAATCGGGTGAATAGTGGGTGAAATGGGGGGTTATTTGGGGGTTACGGGTAAAGCAGATTGTAAAAAACCCCGCCGGAGCGGGGTTTGCGCGATAAGTGTAAATTAACGCAGCAGAGACAGAACGTTCTGCGTGGTCTGGTTAGCCTGTGCCAGTACAGAAGTACCCGCTTGTTGCAGGATCTGCGCACGAGACATGTTAGACACTTCGGTCGCGTAGTCAGCATCTTCGATACGGCTACGGGCAGAAGACAGGTTGTTAACAGTGTTGCCCAAGTTGGTGATGGTAGAATCGAAACGGTTCTGTACCGCACCCAAGTCAGAACGCAGCGCGTCAACCTGTGCCAGCGCTTTATCCAGGGCTTTCAGAGGGTCTTTGGTTTTATCAGTCGCAGTTTGAGCTTCAGCTGTAATTTTGCCATTAGCGTCTTTGTATGCAGCTTTGCCAGAACCATTGGTGATAGCACCATCAGCCTGAACAAAGTAAGTCGCCTCGTTGCTATCAACCAAAGCGCCTTTATCATTTTTAAAAATGTCATTACCCGTAGCGGCTATTTGACCAGCTTTTACTACGCCAGTAGCAGAGACGTTGTATCCAGCACCAGCATCAGTGGTAAATTCTTTGCCCTGAAGCGCGCTCGCCATTGAATCTGTACTTAGTTGTGCTTTATCAACATCAATTTTACCAGCGGTACCACCAGCTAATTTAAGTACAGTATTGGTACCATCAATTTTGATACTTGACGCCTTGGCTGCACCAGCACCATTGGTCTGTAAGGAAGCTAAAGTTGCGGCAGATGGAGCTGGGGTACCTAAGTTGTTTTTAGTCAGGTTACCAGTTGAATCCAAGAACAAAGTAGCATTATCGTCAGCCGCAGTAATAGTGCCGTCTTTTGCTATCAGAACATCTTGTGAAGTTGTGCCAATAGTTACAGTTGCTTTTGTAACATCACCAGTTTTAGGATTCAAGTGACCCAATACGTCGGCAGCATCTACGCCAGTCGCATCGAACTCATAAGATTTACTGGTTCCATTGTAGGTGTAGTCGGTGTTTGCAGCTGTACCCAGTCCATTATCAATGGTCGCAGTTACTTTTTTACCTGCTGTCACGCCAGAAAGAACATCTGTCGCAGATGCCTCGGCATAGCCAGCATCACCTTTATAAGTTTTACCACCATCTGTTGTCTTAAACCCAGCAGATGTCAAATCGTTAACTTTAGCCAGTGTATTAGCAACGCCACCCTTACCATTGACGTTAAAACCGTCCAGACCCAGAGTAGAAGAAGTAATTTCTTTCAGGTCGATGGTGATGGTTTCGCCGTCGTTCGCGCCAACTTGAATTTTCATGGAGCTGTCGGACGCCAGTACTTTCACGCCGTTAAACTGAGTCTGACCGGAAACACGGTCAATTTCGCTCAGACGCTGGGTGATTTCGTTCTGGATTGAATCCAGGTCAGACTGGGAGTTGGTACCGTTGGTTGCCTGAACAGACAGTTCACGCACACGCTGCAGGTTGTTGTTGATTTCGGACAGTGCACCTTCAGTGGTCTGCGCGATGGAGATACCGTCGTTGGCGTTACGAGATGCCTGAGTCAGGCCTTTTACGTTAGCAGTAAAACGGTTAGCGATCGCCTGACCAGCAGCATCGTCTTTCGCGCTGTTGATACGCAGACCGGAAGACAGACGCTCGATAGCGGAGCTCAGGGAAGACTGAGATTTGTTCAGGTTGTTCTGGGTCAACAGCGACAGGCTGTTTGTATTGATGACTTGTGCCATGATCTTTTCCTTATCAATTACAACTTGATGTTATTGGGCCGTTGCCCACGGTTTCTGACCGTAACCCATGTATCGGCACGTTAATTTCGAACTTTAGAAAATTTTTACTTTCCGTCCTCTTTTTTCTTAGCCCGCGAAATACCCGCAATATGCCCCACTATTCCGCGCATTATTTTCGCAAAACTATCATTAAACTTTGTGCGCAGATTGCCGATAACCCGCTTAACTACTGTTTGCAATCAAAAGGAATTAGGCATGGCTTCATTTACATCTCTCGGCGTCGGTTCAAACCTGCCGCTGGATACGTTGCTAAACAATCTGACCATCGCGGAAAAAAAACGCTTAAACCCGATTACTCAGCAACAGAGTGACAATACCGCGCGTCTGACGGCCTACGGCACATTAAAAAGTGCACTGGAAAAATTTCAGACTGCGAACACAGCGTTAAATAAAGCCGATCTATTCAAAAGCACGACTGTTACCAGCAGTAGTGAAGACCTTAAAGTGTCTACTGAAGCCGGTGCGGCACCAGGTATCTATACCATTAGCGTCAGCCAACTGGCGCAGGCACAATCTTTAAGGACTGACTCAGCAACAAAGATTGCATCGACAAAAGATGCGCTGGGTGATGAGACATCAGAAACACGCACAATAAAAATTACGCAAGAAGGCCGTACAGAGCCGCTGGAAATTAAACTTAATAAAGATCAGACCTCTCTGGATGAAATCAGCAAAGCCATTAACGATGCAGATAGCGGGATCTCAGCCAGTATCGTTAAAGTCAAAGACGGTGATTATCAATTAGTGCTGACCGCCAGTGAAGGTCTGGCCAATAAAATGACGATCTCCGTTGACGGAGACAGTAAGTTAAATGACCTACTGGCGTATGACAGTGAGACCAACACCGGGAAGATGAAAGAACAGGTTAGCGCGCAAAATGCGTTACTGACCGTTAACGGTATCAATATTGAACGATCTGGCAATAAAATTACCGATGCTCCGCAAGGTATTACGCTTGATCTGACTAAAAAAGTCACAGACGTCCGGATTACGGTAACAAAAAATAATGACAAAGCCACTGAGGCGATTAAAGGTTGGGTGGATTCTTACAATTCGCTTATCGACACCTTTAATACGCTGACTAAATATAAAGAAGTTGATCCTGGTGCTGAGGAACAAGATAAAAATAATGGCGCACTACTGGGTGACAGTGTTGTTCGTACCATTCAGAGCGGCATCCGTGCGCAATTCGCTAACGGTGCCAGTGAAGGGACATTCAAGACATTAAATGAAATTGGTATTAAGCAGGACGGAGCAACCGGCAAACTCAAAATTGACGATGATAAGCTGAAAAAAGTCCTGAACGAGAATACGGCATCAGTTCGTGAACTTCTGGTGGGTGACGGTAAAGAAACCGGGATCACCACCAAAATCGCCACTGAAGTTAAAGGGTATCTGGCCGATGACGGCATTATCGACAGCGCCCAGGACAGCATTAACTCAACGCTAAAAAAACTAACCAAACAGTATTTGTCCGTCAGTGCCAGCATTGACGATACCGTCGCGCGTTACACGGCGCAATTTACTCAGTTGGACACAATGATGAGTAAACTGAATAACACCAGTAACTATCTGAGCCAACAATTTACTGCGATGAATAAATCCTGATAACAGAGGTAAGCATGTATACCGCGAGCGGTACCAAAGCCTATGCACAAGTCGGCATAGAGAGTGGCGTGATGAGCGCCAGTCCGCATCAGCTGATCGAAATGTTGTTTGATGGCGCGCACAGCGCCCTGGTGCGCGCTCGCCTGTTTATGCAGCAGGGTGATATCGTCGCCAAAGGCGAGGCCATAAGCAAGGCCATTAATATCATCGATAATGGCCTTAAGGCGGGTCTGGATCAGGACAATGGCGGCGAAATCGCCACCAATCTGTCAGCACTTTATGACTATATGGTCCGCCGTCTGCTGCAAGCGAATTTGCGCAATGATAGTCAGGCCATTGAAGAAGTCGAAGGGTTGCTCGGCAACATTGCGGAAGCCTGGAAACAGATATCACCCAAAGCATCGTCCCAGGAGTCTCGTTAATGACCTCAGCCGTGGAGTTTGTCAACCGTTGGCAGCGCATCGCGCTACTCAGCCACTCGCTGCTGGAACTGGCGCAGCGCGGTGAATGGGACCTTTTACTGGAACAGGAAGTTAGCTATCTGCAAAGTATTGAAGTGGTCATGGAAGACGAAGCTCCACCGGGCATTACGCGAAGCGTTCAGGACATCGTGGCCGGGTATATTAAACAGACGCTGGATAACGAACAGTTACTCAAAGCATTGCTGCAACAGCGGCTGGATGAACTCAGCGGGCTGATCGGTCAGTCGACCCGTCAGAAGACGCTGAATAACGCCTATGGTCGTCTTTCCGGCATGCTGCTGGTACCCGACGCCCCTACCGCATCGTAATTTTTTCCCGTCTCGCCTGAATAATCTTCCATACTCCAGAGGTCAGCCAAACGGCGTCTGGAGCACGGAAGATGAAAAATCCCACGTTATTGCAGTACTTCCACTGGTATTACCCTGAGGGCGGTCAGCTGTGGCCCGAACTTGCCGCACGCGCAGGCGGCCTCAACGATATCGGCATTAATATGGTGTGGCTGCCTCCTGCCTATAAAGGCGCGTCCGGCGGCTATTCCGTTGGCTACGACTCCTACGATCTGTTTGACCTCGGCGAGTTCGACCAAAAAGGCACCGTCGCCACCAAATACGGTGATAAAAACCAGCTGCTGGCCGCCATTGATGCGCTAAAACACAACGACATTGCGGTACTGCTGGACGTGGTGGTCAACCACAAAATGGGGGCCGATGAGAAAGAACACATTCGCGTCCAGCGCGTAAACGCCGATGATCGCACGCAGATTGACGATGAGATTATCGAATGTGAGGCCTGGACCCGCTACACCTTCCCGGCCCGCGCGGGTCAGTACTCGCAGTTTGTCTGGGACTTCAAATGCTTCAGCGGCATCGACCATATCGAAAACCCCACCGAAGACGGCATTTTCAAAATCGTCAATGATTACACCGGAGAAGGCTGGAACGATCAGGTGGATGACGAACTCGGCAACTTTGATTATCTGATGGGCGAAAATATTGATTTTCGTAACCACGCCGTCACCGAGGAGATTAAATACTGGGCACGCTGGGTGATGGAGCAAACCCAGTGCGACGGTTTTCGCCTCGATGCCGTCAAGCATATTCCGGCCTGGTTTTATAAAGAGTGGATCGAACACGTGCAGGAGGTGGCCCCCAAGCCGCTGTTTATCGTCGCCGAATACTGGTCCCACGAAGTCGACAAACTGCAAAACTACATCAACCAAGTGGAGGGGAAAACCATGTTGTTCGACGCCCCCCTGCAGATGAAGTTTCACGAGGCTTCACGTCAGGGACGCGATTATGACATGCGCCAGATCTTCACCGATACGCTGGTGGAAGCCGATCCGTTCCATGCGGTGACGCTGGTCGCCAATCACGACACCCAACCGCTACAGGCGCTGGAGGCCCCGGTCGAACCGTGGTTTAAGCCGCTGGCCTACGCGCTGATCCTGCTGCGCGAAAACGGCGTGCCGTCGGTGTTCTACCCCGATCTGTACGGCGCGCACTATGAAGATACCGGCGGGGATGGACAAACCTATCCCATCGACATGCCGATCATTGAACAGCTTGATGAACTGATTCTGGCCCGCCAGCGTTTCGCCCACGGCGTACAAACGCTGTATTTTGATCATCCGAATTGTATCGCCTTTAGCCGCAGCGGCACCGACGACGACCCCGGCTGTGTGGTGGTGTTGTCCAACGGTGACGACGGCGAGAAGAGCATTACGCTTGGCGCGAACTATGGCAATAAAACCTGGCGTGACTATCTGGGAAACCGCGAGGAAAGCGTGGTCACCGATGAAAACGGCGAAGCGACATTTTTCTGCAACGGCGGCAGCGTCAGCGTGTGGGTGATTGAAGAGGTGTTGTAATGGACTTCCCCGGTAGCAGCGGGCTACCGGGGTTTAACGCTTACGGCAGCGGCGTGGCCAACGGCATTTTCTGTAACACTTCGGCGCATCCCTGCGTTGGGCGATCGACCCGTTGCAGCGTCATCCCGTCATATTCCAGCGTATTACCTTCGCGCTCAATCTCATACAGCTCACGCTTCACCGTCACGTTGGTGAGATCGCCGGAGAGCATCGTCAGTTTCCCCGGTAGCGCAATCACCCGCTGCCACTGGCGACAATCCAGCGTATCGCCCTCTTTGGTCACCACCAGCGAGGCGATAGCTTCCGGACTCACCAGCTTGCGCTGCGGACCTTTCGACTGCCAGTAGCCTTCCAGACCGGCGGGCGCGGGCGTTTTTACCACTTCGTTATAATTTTCAACTTCGGCGCATCCGCTAAGAAGCAGAAATGCACCAACGATTGCTAATTTTTTCATCATTCATCCTGCATGCGAAGAAAAGGGGATTGTGGCATTAAACCCCTGATGTCGCCAGCCTTTCGCGGCGGCGGATAAAGATTGATCCCGTCGGGATTACTTCTTATTACTGATAGGCAAAAATGTGGATCGGTGTAATATCCACACTTCTTGTTACATACCTTCTGAGTTCAGAGGCAAAACGCATGTCATGGCAACACTTCAAACAGGCCTGGTTAATTAAATTTTGGGCCCCTGCCCCCGCGGTCATCGCGGCGGGTATTCTCTCCACTTACTATTTCGGCATTACGGGAACCTTCTGGGCGGTAACCGGCGAATTTACTCGCTGGGGCGGTCAAGTCCTGCAGTTATTTGGCGTTCACGCCGAAGAGTGGGGTTACTACAAACTGATCCACCTCGAAGGCTCTCCGTTAACCCGTATCGACGGCATGATGATCCTCGGCATGTTCGGCGGCTGCTTTGCGGCAGCACTGTGGGCCAACAACGTGAAATTACGTATGCCGCGCAGTCGGGTGCGTATTATGCAGGCCATTATCGGCGGGATGATCGCCGGTTTCGGCGCACGTCTGGCAATGGGCTGTAACCTCGCGGCGTTCTTTACCGGGATCCCACAGTTCTCCCTGCATGCGTGGTTCTTTGCGCTGGCCACCGCAATTGGCTCATGGTTTGGCGCACGCTTCACCCTGCTGCCGATGTTCCGTATTCCGGTCAAAATGCAGAAAGTCTCTGCCGCCTCGCCGCTGACGCAAAAACCAGAGCAGGCGCGTCGGCGTTTTCGCCTCGGCATGCTGGTGTTTATCGGCATGATCGGCTGGGCGCTGCTCACCGCCATGGATAAACCCAAGCTCGGGTTAGCCATGCTGTTCGGCGTGGGATTCGGTCTGTTGATTGAACGGGCGCAAATCTGTTTTACCTCGGCATTTCGCGATCTGTGGATTTCCGGGCGCACCCATATGGCAAAAGCCATTATCTTCGGCATGGCGGTCAGCGCCATCGGCATCTTCAGCTATGTGCAACTGGGCGTGGAGGCGAAGATCATGTGGGCCGGCCCCAACGCGGTGATCGGCGGCTTGCTGTTTGGTTTTGGCATCGTACTGGCGGGCGGCTGTGAAACCGGCTGGATGTACCGCGCGGTCGAAGGTCAGGTGCATTACTGGTGGGTCGGTCTGGGCAACGTAATCGGCTCGACCATTCTGGCCTACTACTGGGATGACTTCGCCCCGGCGCTTGCCACCAGCTGGGATAAAGTGAACCTGCTCAACACCTTCGGTCCGCTCGGCGGCCTGCTGGTGACCTATCTGCTGTTGTTTGCCGCACTGATGCTCATCATTGGCTGGGAAAAACGTTTCTTCCGCCGTGCAGGGCTAACGCCTGCTAAGGAATCCGCATGAAAAATATCGTCCCTGATTACCGTCTGGACATGGTGGGTGAACCGTGTCCCTACCCGGCTGTAGCCACGTTGGAAGCGATGCCGCAGCTGAAGAAAGGTGAAATTCTGGAAGTGGTGAGTGACTGCCCGCAGTCGATCAATAATATTCCACTGGATGCACGTAATCACGGTTATACGGTGCTGGATATTCAGCAGGATGGGCCAACCATTCGTTATTTGATTCAGAAGTAACAGTTCGCCGGATAGCGTTGCGCTTATCCGGCCTACATTTTCTGCACGTTGTCCCTACACCTGCATGGACATCACTTCCTGATACGCCGACACCAGCTTGTTACGCACCTGAATCCCCATCTGCATAGAGACCGAGGCTTTTTGCATATCGGTCATCACATCATTCAGCGCAATGCCCGGCTCACCCAGGGTAAATTTTTCTGCCTGCACGCGAGATGCGGTTTGTACATCACTGATGCGGTCCAACGCCGCATGCAGCTGACCGGCAAAGCTCACGGTCGGTTGTGGCTGCATATCCTGCATCTTTGCTGACGTCGCCGTGGCCTGTAGCTGGCTGATGACCCCTTCAATCCCCTGTATTGCCGACATTCTGATCCCCTGGATGATTTTTTACGTAGCAGAGATTACCAGCTCGTCAATAAGATAAAGGCGCTAAATAACGATAAAAACCCCCGGTTTTTGGCGCATAGAAAAATTTAAAACCGCAAATAATGTGATGGTCAATTTTTCGAGTTTGCTGACCCGGGAGTGAGTCTTGTTCCACTTTGCAAAAAACGCCGTCCACGATAATCCACGAGGTGCGAGATGAGTGCGACAGCATCGACTGCAACCCCACTGAAACCTCTCGAGTGGTTAAATCGCCTGCGTGCGAATCCCAGAATCCCTCTGATTGTGGCGGGCGCGGCTGCCGTCGCGATCGTCGTGGCGATGGTTCTGTGGGCCAAAGCGCCAGATTACCGCACGCTGTTCAGCAACCTCTCCGATCAGGACGGGGGCGCCATCGTCACCCAACTGACGCAGATGAACGTGCCCTATCGTTTCACCGAGGGAAGCGGCGCCATCGAAGTTCCCGCGGATAAAGTACATGAGCTGCGTTTGCGTCTGGCCCAGCAAGGTCTGCCGAAAGGCGGCGCGGTGGGCTTTGAACTGCTGGACCAGGAAAAGTTTGGTATCAGCCAGTTTAGCGAACAGGTGAATTACCAGCGTGCACTGGAAGGCGAACTGGCCCGCACCATTGAAACGCTCGGACCGGTTAAACGCGCCCGCGTCCATCTGGCCATGCCGAAACCTTCATTATTTGTCCGTGAGCAAAAATCCCCTTCCGCCTCCGTTACCGTAAATCTGGAACCGGGTCGGGCGCTGGATGAAGGTCAAATTAGCGCGGTTACCCATCTGGTCTCCAGCGCCGTGGCCGGTTTACCGCCGGGTAACGTCACGCTGGTCGATCAGGCCGGTCATCTGTTAACCCAGTCGAACACCAGCAGCCGTGACCTGAACGATGCGCAGCTGAAATACGCCAGCGACGTCGAAGGCCGCGTTCAGCGTCGTATCGAATCGATCCTGTCACCGATCGTCGGTAACGGTAACGTCCACGCGCAGGTCACCGCACAGCTGGATTTTGCCAATAAAGAGCAAACCGAAGAACAGTACAGCCCGAATGGTGATGAATCGCAGGCTGTACTGCGTTCGCGCCAGCTCAACGTCAGCGAGCAGATAGGAAGCGGCGCACCGGGCGGCGTACCGGGCGCCCTGTCGAATCAGCCTGCGCCGGCGAATACTGCGCCTATCAATACACCACCGGCTAATCAGCAAAATGCGCAAACCACGCAGACAGCCAATAACGCGAATGCCGGCCCACGTAGTACTCAGCGCAATGAAACCAGCAACTATGAAGTCGACCGCACCATTCGTCATACCAAAATGAACGTCGGCGACGTGCAGCGTCTCTCCGTGGCGGTGGTGATCAACTATAAAACCTTGCCGGACGGTAAACCGCTGCCGCTGACCGCCGATCAGATGAAGCAAATTGAGGATCTGACCCGCGAAGCCATGGGCTTCTCCGACAAGCGCGGCGATACCCTGAACGTGGTGAACTCACCCTTCACCGCAACCGACGACGCGGGCGGCGAGCTGCCATTCTGGCAACAGCAGTCCTTTATTGAGCAGTTGATGATTGCCGGACGCTGGTTACTGGTACTGCTGGTGGCCTGGATACTGTGGCGTAAAGCCGTTCGTCCGCAACTGGTCCGCCGTAGCGAAGAGGCGAAAGTCGCGCAGGAACAAACGCGCGTTCGTCAGGAAACCGAAGAAGCGGTAGAAGTTCGTCTCAGCAAAGACGAGCAGACCCAGCAGCGTCGCACGAACCAGCGCTTGGGCGCAGAAGTCATGAGCCAGCGTATTCGTGAAATGTCAGATAACGATCCGCGCGTTGTGGCGCTGGTCATCCGCCAGTGGATGAGTAACGAACATGAGTAATCTTAGCGGCACCGATAAAAGCGTCATTTTACTGATGACCATTGGCGAAGATCGCGCGGCGGAGGTGTTTAAGCATCTGTCGACGCGTGAAGTGCAGGCCCTCAGTACGGCGATGGCCAACGTGCGCCAGATTTCCAACAAGCAACTGACCGAGGTGCTGGCCGAGTTTGAACAAGAAGCCGAGCAGTTTGCGGCGCTGAACATTAACGCCAACGAATATCTGCGTTCGGTACTGGTGAAAGCGCTGGGTGAAGAGCGCGCCTCCAGCCTGCTGGAAGATATTCTGGAAACCCGCGATACCACCAGCGGCATCGAAACGCTCAACTTTATGGAGCCGCAAAGCGCCGCCGACCTTATTCGCGACGAGCACCCGCAGATCATCGCCACCATTCTGGTACACCTCAAACGGGGCCAGGCGGCCGATATTCTGGCGCTGTTCGACGAGCGTTTACGCCACGATGTGATGTTACGTATTGCCACCTTCGGCGGCGTGCAGCCGGCCGCGCTGGCGGAGCTGACCGAAGTGCTGAACGGCCTGCTCGACGGCCAGAACCTGAAGCGCAGCAAAATGGGCGGCGTGAGAACGGCAGCAGAGATTATCAACCTGATGAAAACGCAGCAGGAAGAAGCGGTCATTACCGCCGTGCGCGAATTCGACGGCGAACTGGCACAGAAAATTATCGACGAGATGTTCCTGTTCGAAAACCTGGTGGACGTCGACGACCGCAGCATCCAGCGCCTGCTGCAGGAAGTGGATTCCGAGTCGCTGCTGATCGCCCTGAAAGGTGCCGAACAGCCGCTGCGCGAGAAGTTCCTGCGCAATATGTCGCAACGTGCCGCCGATATTCTGCGCGACGACCTCGCCAACCGTGGTCCGGTACGTCTGTCGCAAGTAGAAAACGAACAGAAAGCGATTCTGCTGATTGTGCGTCGCCTGGCAGAAACCGGCGAGATGGTGATCGGCAGCGGCGAGGATACCTATGTCTAACGACCTCCCGTGGAAAGTCTGGACCCCGGACGACCTCGCACCACCGATGGCGGCGTTCGTGCTGGCCGATGACAGCAGCCCCATGCCGACGGACGACACAGAAGAACCACAGCTGTCCGCTGAACAACAGCTTGAACAACAGCTGGCACAACTGCAGTTGCAGGCGCATGAACAAGGCTATAACGCCGGCCTGGCTGAAGGTCGGCAAAAAGGCCATGAGCAGGGTTATCAGGATGGGTTAGCGCAGGGGCTGGAGCAAGGTCAGACGCAGGCCCGGGCGCAGCATGCGCCGATACACGCCCGCATGCAGCAACTGGTGAGCGAGTTTCAAAATACGCTGGATGCGCTGGACAGCGTGATTGCCTCGCGCCTGATGCAAATGGCGCTGGAAGCCGCACGTCAGGTGATTGGCCAGACGCCGATCGTCGATAACGCCGCACTGATTAAACAAATCCAACAGCTGCTGCAGCAGGAACCGCTGTTTAGCGGCAAACCCCAACTGCGCGTGCATCCGGACGATCTCCAACGCGTGGAAGAGATGCTCGGCGCCACCCTCAGCCTGCACGGCTGGCGACTGCGCGGCGACCCAACTCTGCATCATGGCGGGTGTAAAGTCTCGGCCGACGAAGGCGATTTGGATGCCAGCGTCGCTACGCGCTGGCAGGAACTCTGCCGTCTGGCCGCACCGGGAGTCGTGTAATGACCACCCGTCTGACCCGCTGGCTCACCTCGCTGGATAACTTCGAAGAGAAAATGTCGCTGCTGCCGTCGGTACGACGCTACGGGCGTTTGACCCGCGCCACCGGCCTGGTGCTGGAAGCTACAGGTTTACAGCTGCCGCTGGGCGCCACCTGCGTGATTGAGCGTCAAAACGGCAACGACACTCAGGAAGTCGAAAGCGAAGTGGTCGGTTTTAACGGCCAGCGTCTGTTTTTGATGCCGCTCGAAGAAGTCGAAGGCGTTCTGCCTGGCGCACGTGTTTACGCAAAAAACATTGCCGGTGAAGGCCTGCAAAGTGGCAAGCAGTTGCCGCTGGGCCCCGCCCTGCTTGGGCGCGTG
This sequence comes from Citrobacter freundii, assembly GCF_029717145.1. NCBI lineage: Bacteria > Pseudomonadati > Pseudomonadota > Gammaproteobacteria > Enterobacterales > Enterobacteriaceae > Citrobacter > Citrobacter freundii. The sequence goes on from NZ_CP099222.1 coordinate 2,832,005, forward strand.
CTCGACGGCAGCGGAAAACCACTCGACGGTCTGCCTGCGCCCGACACCACGGAAACCGGGGCGTTAATTACACCACCGTTTAACCCGCTACAACGTACCGCCATTGAGCACGTGCTGGATACCGGTGTGCGGCCCATCAATGCGCTGCTAACCGTCGGTCGCGGCCAGCGTATGGGCCTGTTCGCCGGTTCCGGCGTGGGTAAAAGCGTCCTGCTCGGCATGATGGCGCGCTATACCCAAGCCGATGTCATTGTCGTTGGGCTGATTGGCGAACGTGGTCGTGAAGTAAAAGATTTTATCGAAAATATTCTCGGTGCCGACGGTCGCGCACGCTCGGTGGTGATTGCCGCCCCTGCGGACGTCTCCCCATTATTACGTATGCAGGGCGCCGCCTATGCCACGCGTATTGCCGAAGATTTTCGCGATCGCGGGCAGCACGTCCTGCTGATTATGGACTCCCTCACCCGCTACGCGATGGCACAGCGTGAAATCGCGCTGGCTATCGGTGAACCGCCCGCCACCAAAGGCTATCCGCCATCGGTGTTCGCCAAATTACCGGCGCTGGTGGAACGTGCCGGGAACGGTATTCACGGCGGCGGTTCGGTTACCGCATTCTATACCGTGCTAACTGAGGGCGATGACCAGCAGGATCCGATTGCCGATTCCGCGCGTGCGATCCTCGACGGACACATCGTGCTGTCCCGTCACCTGGCGGAAGCGGGTCATTATCCGGCCATTGATATCGAAGCCTCAATCAGCCGTGCAATGACCTCGCTCATCAGCGAAAAACACTATGCGCGGGTGCGTAATTTTAAACAGCTGCTGTCCAGTTTCCAGCGTAACCGTGATTTAGTCAGCGTGGGCGCATATGCCAAAGGCAGCGACCCGATGCTGGATAAAGCCATCACCTTATGGCCGCAGTTGGAGGCATTTTTACAGCAAGGGATCTTTGAACGGGCCGACTGGGAAGATTCCCTGCAGGCGCTGGATCTGATTTTCCCTGGGGTGTGATTAAGCAGGAGAGCATAGGTCATGGCACAACATGGTGCACTGGCAACACTAAAAGATCTGGCTGAAAAAGAGGTCGATGACGCCGCTATCTTATTAGGCGAAATGCGGCGCGGCTGTCAGCAGGCAGAAGAACAGTTAAAGATGCTGATCGACTACCAGCACGAGTATCGCACCAATCTTAATAGCGATATGGGTCAGGGGATCACCAGTAACCGCTGGATCAACTACCAGCAATTTATTCAGACGCTGGAAAAAGCAATAGACCAGCATCGCCAACAGCTGAATCAGTGGACGCAGAAAGTTGACCTGGCGCTGAGCAGCTGGCGCGATAAAAAACAACGACTGCAGGCCTGGAAAACTCTACAGGACCGACAGACCACGGCGGCTTTACTGGCTGAAAACCGCCTGGATCAGAAAAAAATGGATGAATTTGCTCAGCGCGCAGCTATGAGGAAACCCGAATGATTACGTTACCCCAACTGATTACTACCGACACCGACGTCACCGCAGGGCTTCAATCAGGAAAGGCGGTTGATTCACCCGAGAATTTTTTAGCCCTACTGGCTGGCGCATTAGGCGCGGGCGACGCGCAGGGAAAAGATGCCCCGCTGTGGCTGGCCGATCTCCAGGCTGCGGGTGGCAAACTGCAAAAAGGGTTGCTGCAAGCACAGGGCGATAACGGCCAGGCGGCGAAAATTACGGATCTGCTGGCACAAAAAGGCGGGATCACGGACGCGACACTTGCCGACCTGACCGATGCCCAGCAATTGCTGTCGGCACTCACGCCGTCGCTGAAGGTGAATGCCCTGACGGCGACAGGCAAAGCCGCGCCACACGATGATAAGACCACCACGCTCAGCGATGAGGATCTGGCGAACCTGAGCGCACTATTTGCGATGCTGCCGGGCCAGCACATCACCACGCCCGTCGGTGAAACCGCATCTGCCCCGGCAGACTCCACCCTGGCCACACTGTTGCGCGGCAATTCGTCCGGTGGTGCGGCGGATAACCGCGACGAACTGACTTCGGGTGAGGTGAAAAAAGGCAAAGCGGATGGCGCGATGTACGCCGCGGGTGTCGACCAAACCCGCAATCCGACCTTAACCCCGCTGACGGCGGCGGCAACCGTCCGCGCGGAGATGGAAAGCACTCCGTCCCCGGTAAGCGTTGGCGCGGCAATTACGCCACCGGCTGGGGCGCAAACGCACGCGCAGCCGCTCCCTGCAGCCGCACCGGTGCTGAGCGCCCCGCTGGGTAGCCACGAATGGCAGCAATCGCTAAGCCAGCACGTCACGCTGTTCACCCGTCAGGGCCAACAAAGCGCGGAACTGCGCTTACATCCACAGGACCTGGGCCAGGTGCAAATCTCCCTCAAGCTGGATGACAACCAGGCGCAATTGCAAATGGTGTCACCACATAGCCACGTGCGTGCCGCGCTGGAAGCCGCGTTGCCGATGCTGCGGACTCAGCTGGCTGAAAGTGGGATCCAACTGGGGCAAAGCAGCATCAGCAGCGAAAGCTTCGCTGGCCAGCAGCAGTCTTCTGCTCAACAGCAACAGGCGGGGCGCACTCAGGGACAAGACATTTTTGCCAGCGAAGATGACGCCGCTCTGGCCGCCCCGGCCTCGCTGCAAGCCGCCGCGCGCGGTGACGGCGCAGTAGACATCTTCGCCTAACGCCAGAGGTAGCATGATTATCCGCGTCTTTTCCACGCTTTGTCGGGGACAGGACACGGGATAATCAGCCCATAAGCTGTACCGAAACAGGAAGCCCGTATCTGATGACTGACTCCGCGATTAACAAAAAGAGTAAACGCGCTATTTGGATCCCTCTGCTGGTGTTAATTACCCTCGCCGCCTGCGCAACTGCGGGATATAGCTACTGGCGTATGCAGCAGCAGCCGTCCGCCAGCGTTAGCGCGGAACCGGCCCCACCGCCAGCCCCGGTGTTTTTTGCGCTGGATACATTTACCGTCAATCTGGGTGATGCGGATCGCGTGCTGTATATCGGGGTCACGCTGCGTATGAAAGACGAAGCGACGCGCGCGCGTCTGAGCGAATATCTGCCGGAAGTACGCAGCCGTCTGCTGCTGCTGTTTTCGCGTCAGAATGCCGCCACGCTCGCCACCGAGCAAGGTAAACAGCAGTTGATCGCCGCCATCAAAGAGACGCTCGCGACTCCGCTCGTTGTCGGGCAGCCGAAACAGGTTGTCACCGACGTTCTTTATACAGCTTTTATTCTGCGGTAAAGACATGGGCGACAGTATTCTTTCTCAGGCTGAAATTGACGCATTGCTTAACGGCGATAGCGACACCAAAGACGAACCTATTTCCGGTATTGCAAACGAAAGCAATATTCGTCCGTACGATCCCAACACCCAACGCCGCGTTGTTCGCGAGCGTTTGCAGGCGCTGGAGATCATCAACGAACGCTTCGCGCGCCAGTTCCGGATGGGATTATTTAACCTGTTGCGCCGTAGCCCGGATATTACCGTGGGTGCGATCCGCATCCAGCCGTATCACGAGTTTGCGCGTAACTTACCGGTACCAACCAACCTAAACTTGATCCACCTGAAACCGCTCCGCGGTACGGGTCTGGTGGTGTTCTCGCCGAGTCTGGTGTTTATCGCCGTCGATAACCTGTTTGGCGGTGATGGACGCTTCCCGACGAAGGTGGAAGGTCGCGAATTTACGCATACCGAGCAGCGCGTGATCAACCGCATGCTGAAGCTGGCGCTGGAAAGCTACAGCGACGCCTGGAAAGCGATCAACCCGCTGGAAGTGGAGTACGTGCGCTCGGAAATGCAGGTGAAATTTACCAATATCACCACCTCACCAAACGACATTGTGGTGAACACGCCGTTCCACGTTGAAATTGGCAACCTGACCGGTGAATTTAACATCTGTCTGCCCTTCAGCATGATTGAACCGTTGCGCGAGCTGCTGGTTAACCCGCCGCTGGAAAACTCGCGCAATGAGGATCAGAACTGGCGTAATAACCTGGTGCGTCAGGTTCAGCATTCAGAGCTGGAGCTGGTGGCGAACTTTGCCGACATTCCGCTGCGTCTGTCGCAGATTTTAAAGCTCAAACCCGGCGATGTGCTGCCGATTGAAAAACCCGACCGCATTATTGCTCATGTGGACGGCGTGCCTGTGCTGACCAGCCAATATGGCACCGTAAACGGTCAGTATGCGTTACGCGTAGAACATTTGATCAACCCGATTTTGAATTCGCTGAATGAGGAACAGCCCAAATGAGTGACATGAATAATCCGTCCGATGAGAACACTGGTGCATTGGACGATCTGTGGGCTGACGCGTTAAATGAGCAAACAACGACCACGGCTAAAAGTTCGGTAGATGCGGTATTCCAGCAGTTAGGCGGCGGGGACGTCAGCGGTACACTGCAGGACATCGACCTGATCATGGACATTCCGGTCAAGCTGACCGTCGAACTGGGCCGCACTCGCATGACCATCAAAGAGCTGTTGCGCCTGACGCAAGGCTCCGTCGTCGCACTGGACGGTCTGGCGGGCGAGCCGCTGGATATTCTGATCAACGGTTACCTGATTGCTCAGGGCGAAGTGGTTGTCGTCGCAGATAAATACGGCGTGCGTATCACTGACATTATTACGCCGTCTGAACGTATGCGCCGCCTGAGCCGTTAATGATGAACACCCAGGCTACCGTCTCTCAGCCCGCCGCCGTTCCCGGCTCACCGCTGGTGCAGGTCAGCGGCGCCCTGCTGGGCATAATCCTGTTGATCCTCGCCGCGGCCTGGGTCATTAAACGCCTGGGTTTTGCATCCAAAGGGGCCGGTACACGCGGACTGAAAGTCACGGCCAGCACCTCATTGGGACCGCGCGAACGGGTGGTAATTGTTGAGGTTGAGGACGCACGTCTGGTGCTGGGTGTGACCGCATCGCAGATTAACGTGCTGCATACCCTGCCCCCTACGTCCGTGGTGCCCGACGAGAACCCGGCCCCCCCGGCGGATTTCCAGTCCATGATGAAGAGTTTGCTTAAGCGTCCTGGGAGATCCTGATGCGCCGTTTGTTGTCCCTCACGCTGCTCGGCTTGTGGCTGTTTAGCCCAGTGGCCGCGGCCCAGCTTCCCGGTCTGGTTAGCCAGCCACTACCCGGCGGCGGACAAAGCTGGACGTTACCGGTACAAACACTGGTATTTATCACCTCGCTGACGTTCCTGCCCGCCATTTTGCTGATGATGACCAGCTTCACCCGCATCATCATCGTTTTCGGTCTGTTACGTAACGCGCTGGGAACCCCGTCCGCCCCGCCAAACCAGGTGTTACTTGGACTGGCGCTATTTTTGACTTTTTTCATCATGTCCCCGGTGATCGACAAAATCTACGTTGACGCATATCAGCCGTTCAGCGAAGAGAAGATCTCCATGCAGGAAGCGATAGAGAAAGGCGCACAGCCGCTGCGTGAGTTTATGTTGCGCCAGACCCGCGAAGCCGATCTGGCACTGTTTGCGCGTCTGGCAAACAGCGGACCGTTGCAGGGACCGGAAGCAGTGCCGATGCGAATTCTGCTGCCAGCCTATGTCACCAGCGAACTGAAAACCGCCTTCCAGATAGGTTTTACGATTTTCATTCCTTTCCTGATAATCGACCTGGTGATCGCCAGCGTATTGATGGCACTCGGGATGATGATGGTACCGCCCGCCACCATCGCGCTGCCGTTTAAGCTGATGCTGTTTGTGCTGGTTGACGGCTGGCAACTGCTTGTCGGTTCGCTGGCGCAAAGTTTTTACAGTTAGAGGCGCGAAATGACACCTGAATCGGTCATGATGATGGGCACCGAGGCGATGAAAGTCGCTCTTGCCCTCGCCGCACCGTTGTTACTGGTTGCACTGGTGACGGGGCTGATTATCAGCATCCTGCAGGCGGCAACCCAAATTAACGAAATGACGCTATCGTTCATTCCGAAAATTGTCGCGGTCTTTGTCGCTATTATTGTGGCCGGGCCGTGGATGCTTAACCTGTTGCTGGACTATGTGCGTACGCTGTTCAGCAATATCCCCTATATCATCGGGTAGACGCCGCCATGCTGCAGGTGACGAGCGATCAATGGCTTTACTGGTTGAACCTGTATTTCTGGCCACTGCTGCGTGTATTGGCACTCATTTCTACGGCACCGATCCTCAGTGAGCGTGCGATACCTAAGCGGGTAAAGCTGGGGTTGGGCCTGATGATAACGGTGGTTATCGCCCCGTCCCTACCTGCCAATGACGTGCCAATTTTCTCCATCGCAGCATTATGGTTGGCGATGCAGCAAATCCTGATCGGTATTGCGTTAGGCTTCACCATGCAATTTGCATTTGCTGCTGTGCGTACGGCCGGTGAGTTAATTGGCCTGCAAATGGGGCTTTCTTTCGCCACATTCTTTGACCCCGGCAGTCGACTGAACATGCCCGTGCTAGCACGACTGATGGATTTACTTGCCATGCTGCTGTTTTTGACCTTTAACGGTCACCTATGGTTGATCTCACTGCTGGTAGACACGTTTCATACCCTGCCGATCGGCGGTCACCCGGTAAACAGTAATGCCTTCCTCGCCCTTGCTCGCGCGGGCAGCTTAATATTTCTCAACGGGCTGATGCTGGCGCTGCCGGTGATGACGCTGCTGCTCACGCTCAACCTCGCGCTCGGATTGTTAAATCGTATGGCTCCCCAGCTCTCCGTTTTTGTCATTGGCTTTCCGCTGACCCTGACGGTAGGTATTTCTTTAATGGCCGCATTAATGCCATTAATTGCCCCATTCTGCGAACGATTATTCAGCGAAATTTTTAATTTACTTGCCGATATCATCAGTGAAATGCCCACAAATAATAACCCATAGTATTTATCCTGTTTTACTAAGGATTGTCCGAAATTAAAAAATAGACCACATCTACCAGGATAACGCTGCCGTGGCTTATTTGTTTTTGCCTTACTCACAGAACGCAACATTTACTTTACTTTAAGAAGTTTCCTGGCAAATTATACGCAACTTTACGGGATAGTAAATCCACCTGAAAACAAGCAGTAAAAGCGTCATCTTGGGTTGTTATTATTCCGTTTAGTTGTGCAGAAATAATCAGGTAAGGGGAATTATCGTTACGCATTGAGTGAGGGTATGCCATGTCAACGATTATTATGGATTTATGCAGTTACACCCGGTTAGGGTTGACCGGGTATCTGGTAAGCCGGGGGGTGAAAAAAAAGGAAATCAACGGTATTTCAACCGTTGACGAACTCAGTATCGCCTGTGACGCACATCAACCTGCTGTGGTGTTTATTAATGAAGACTGTTTCATCCACGATCCGGCTAACAGTCAGCAAATAAAGCAGATCATTAATCAGCATCCCAGTACATTATTTATCGTATTTATGGCTATTGCCAACGTCCATTTTGATGAATATCTCCTGGTCAGAAAAAATTTATTAATCAGCTCAAAGTCGATTAAACCGGATTCACTGGACGAATTGCTTGGCGATATTCTTAAAAAGGATGCGGATATTGTTGTCGATGTCAATCTGCCGACACTGTCATTAAGCCGCACCGAGTCCAGCATGTTACGCATGTGGATGGAGGGTCAGGGAACCATTCAGATTTCCGATCAAATGAATATCAAAGCAAAAACCGTCTCATCCCATAAGGGGAATATAAAACGAAAGATCAAAACGCATAATAAACAGGTGATCTATCACGTCGTTCGACTCACCGATAACGTCACCAACGGTATCTTTGTGAATATGCGCTAGTATGTGCTGACTGGTGGGAATGTCACCAGTCAGCATCAAGACAAAAGCGGTATGATTAGTCTACCTTCTCCACAAAAATACCATCCTGATGACCTGACTCGTTAAAGAACCAGATACCGAGCGGGTAGTCTTCCAGCGAAACCAGGTACATGGTGCCTTCACTAAACTCCTCGATTGCCAGTACCCGGCCAGGCCGACGAGGACCGCCGTCCGTTTTGACTGTAACCCGATCATTCACCTTCATCATTTTCCTCCTGTGGCTTTGTGCCAGTGTAGAACAAATTCTATTTTCTGGCAGCGCCTGGCGTGCGCGATTGCGGGTTTTCTCGACGGTCTATACTTAGAAAGTGTCGTTAGCGATTTTGCTGCATACACCCGGTATCCGTAACGGTTGAGAGGTAGGTGAATGAAAACCGCGAAAGAGTACAGCGAGACGGCCAAACGTGAGGTCAGCGTTGATGTAGACGCGCTGCTGGAGGCAATCAACGAAATCTGCGAGAGCGAGATTCATCGCAGCCGCGATGACCCGGATCGCGTCAGTGTTGACGGTCGTGATTACCATACATGGCATGAGTTAGCCGAAGCGTTTGAGTTGGATATCCACGATTTTAGCGTGACGGAAATCAATCGCTGACTTCAGGCGAAAAAAATCCCGGCCCTCAGTGGGTCGGGATCAAGCTTGCTTATGCAAGAAGCACTTGAAAATTCGTTACACCAGGAAATCTGATGTGAGGCCAACCTTATCTACAATTTTTTTGCCTGACAAGTAAATAATTCTCACCAAAATGATAAATATAACTAATGGTTGAGAGATCACTCACTTATGCCTGAACGTAATGTTCAGGCATCCTGCCGTTGTTGCCCTTTACCGGACGTCAGTTCATCTTCACGGAATGCTTCCCGTTTGACGCCAAAGCCATCGTACCAGCGACACTCGACCATGCCGCTAGCGTATCCGGTGACAATCATGCGTGGGCCACCCTGTTTCACGGTGACTTCCTCACTGACAGAAAAGACCATACCTGCCTCCTGTATCAAGAGAAACCTTTTCACCTTAGACGACAAGCAGCCTTTTTGCATAATCAGGTAAACAAAAATTAGTGTGAAACACCGCGCAGTTTTGCGACCATTTTCACCAGCAGTACCACAATGCCACCAATGATAAAGCCCAATACAAGGTTTAACAGGGTCGGAATCATCATTGAAATGAATGAATTCTGTTGCTGGGCGAACTGCTCGATCGCATGATGCAACGGCGCGATCCCATGGACGACAATGCCGCCCCCTACCAAAAACATCGCCAGAGTTCCTACCACCGACAGCGTTTTCATCAGCCAGGGCGCCACCACCAGCAAGCCTTTACCCAGCGCCTGAGCGACCGCGCTGCGCTTTTCAGCCAGCCAGAAGCCGATGTCGTCCAACTTGACGATAATGCCAACCAGGCCGTATACGCCAACGGTCACCGCTAAAGCGATCCCTGACAGCACCAGAACCTGATTGAGCAACGGCGCATCGGCCACAATTCCCAGCGTAATCGCCACAATCTCCGCAGATAAAATAAAATCGGTACGTACGGCCCCTTTGATTTTATCTTTCTCAAAGGTCAGTGGGTCCTGCGCCGCCAGCTCTGCCAGACGCTGCTGGCGTTCTTCCGGCGTTTCCTGATGTTTGCGCGCCTGCAGCGTATGCAGGACTTTTTCCACGCCTTCAAAACAGAGGAACGCCCCACCAATCATTAATAACGGGGTAATCGCCCAGGGAATAAAGGCACTGATCAGTAACGCCAACGGCACAAGAATAACTTTGTTGACGAAAGATCCTTTTGCCACGCTCCAGACGACCGGAAGTTCACGGTTTGCCCGTACGCCCGATACCTGCTGCGCGTTAAGCGACAGGTCATCTCCCAGAACGCCCGCGGTTTTTTTTGCGGCCAATTTTCCCATCATGGAGACATCGTCAAGCAGCGTGGCGATGTCATCGAGTAAGGTCAGTAAGCTACTTCCTGCCAAAATTTTCACCCTCAATATTATTTTTTTCCGTCATTAGTATGAAGTAAAAAACGTGATGCTGAAACTCACCTTTATGGTCAACAAATTTTTAACAACAACGGGCAATTATAAATCTCGCCAGCACGATAGTTTTGACGTTTACTATGTTGCGCCTTTTTATTTCCACCGTGAGGGATTATGCGTTTCAGGCAATTGTTACCGCTTTTCAGTGCGCTGTTCGCGCTGTACATCATTTGGGGTTCCACCTACTTCGTTATCCGCATTGGCGTTGAGAGCTGGCCGCCGCTCATGATGGCCGGCGTGCGTTTTCTGTCTGCGGGGATTTTGTTAACCGCATTTTTACTTCTGCGCGGCCACAAACTGCCGCCATTACGCCCGCTGCTCAATGCCGCACTGATCGGTATTCTGCTGCTGGCAGTGGGAAATGGGTTGGTCACCGTCGCCGAACACCAGAACGTCCCTTCCGGCATCGCTGCCGTGGTGGTCGCTACCGTCCCACTGTTTACGCTGTGCTTCAGCTATTTCTTTGGCATTAAAACCCGCAAGCTGGAGTGGATGGGCATCGCTATCGGACTGGCCGGGATCATTATGCTTAACAGCGGCGGGAATTTGAGTGGTAACCCCTGGGGTGCAGTGTTGATCCTGATTGGCTCAATGAGCTGGGCATTCGGTTCCGTGTACGGTTCCCGCATTACCTTACCCGTGGGTATGATGGCCGGTGCAATTGAAATGCTCGCCGCCGGTATCGTGCTGATGGGGGCCTCGCTTATCTCCGGGGAAAAGCTGACTACAATGCCATCTTTTTCTGGGTTTATGGCGGTCGCTTACCTGGCGCTGTTCGGCTCCATTATCGCCATCAACGCATATATGTACCTGATCCGTAACGTGAGCCCGGCGCTGGCAACCAGCTATGCCTACGTCAACCCGGTTGTTGCCGTCTTATTAGGTACCGGTCTGGGAGGTGAAAGCCTGGCGTTCATCGAGTGGCTGGCACTCGGAGTGATTGTTTTTGCCGTGGTGCTGGTGACGCTGGGTAAATACCTGTTCCCGGTCAAAGCAGACGCGGTCGCCGCACCGTCGGAAAAGTCGTTACAGTAAATGAATACCCTGGGTGTCGATCTGCGCGGTAGCACCACCGCTGCAGATCCACTCGACCACGCGCTCGGACAGCGCCTCATCGCTGAGTTTTTTTCGCCCTCGTATGGCGCACTCCCAGATAATGAGTACCCGCCAGCCAAGTGCCTGCAGTCTCTCGCGATCCCGCGCATCGCGTTCGACGTTTTTGCCTATTTTAGCCAGCCAGAATTGCGTGCGCGTCGCGGGGGTCTTAAATAAATAACACTCGTGGTGATGCCAGAAACAACCATGGGTAAAAATAACACACTGATAGTCATCCACCACAAAATCAGGGCGGCCAGGTAACGCCGCATCCTGCACGCGAAACGTTACCCCCTGCTCCGTCAATACGCTGACCAGACGTTTCTCAATCGCCGTATCGCGGGTCGCGATTGCCCGCATATTTTTACTGCGCGTGGCCTTATCGTGAACGTCTGCCATGCAGACTCTCTTTCTCACGCAGCGCGACGGCCTGTTTGATTTTTGGCTCCAGCAGTCGGGCTACCGCCGCAAATGCCGGGACCACCACCGAATTGCCGAACTGGCGATAGGCCTGGGTATCAGACACCGGAATACGGAACTGATAACCCTGAGGCGACTCAAATCCCATCAGGCGCGCGCACTCTCGAGGTGTAAGTCTACGTGGTCGGTGCAACTGGTTGTGCGGATCGTCAAAATCCTGTTCACCCAGCGCCATATCCCAGCCACGGTCGATTAATATTTCTGCCCCGTCCTTGTAATAGCGCGCAGATAACGTGCGCGTTACGCTGTGCGGATTGCCAGGATATACCATGCCGTAGCCAAAGCCGTTCCCCCGCGCCTGATGCTTTTTCGCGTAGCGATATAAATATTTCCACAACACCGGCGTCAGGATGTATTTCACGTCAACGGTCGGTTCAAGCAGCTCGGCCAGCGTAATACGCCGCTGCGGGTAGCGGGTGACAATATCCCGTAGCGTAAAGTCATTTTTCAGATTCAGATCGCGTCGAAAGCCCACGAGGACAATACGTTCGCGATGCTGCGGTAAAAAGTGTTTTCCATCGATAATTTTAGGATCGTCCGGCCCGTTTTCCGCCGCATCCGCCACGTCATACCCTAACTCATCCAGCGTTTGCATAATGATGCGAAACGTTTTCCCCTGGTCATGGCTCTTCAGGTTTTTGACGTTTTCCAGCACAAAGATTGCCGGACGGCGGGCATCAATGATTCTGACCACGTCGAAAAATAGCGTACCTTGCGTATCACAGGCAAAACCGTGCGCGCGACCTAAGGCATTTTTCTTGGAGACGCCTGCCAGCGAAAACGGCTGACAGGGAAAGCCGGCCAGCAGCACATCATGCTGAGGGACATGCTGGCGGATATGTTCAGCCGCCTCCTCATCGCTCACCCCGGCACGATGGCTTAACGTAATATCGCGAATATCTTCATTAAAATGGTGCTGGTCAGGATCGCAATAGTAATTCGCTTTGTAAGTACGCACCGCATGCTTGTTCCACTCGCTGGTAAACACGCACTGTCCACCGATCGCTTCGAAGCCGCGGCGAATACCGCCAATTCCGGCGAAAAGATCGATAAAACGAAAAGCATACTGCGGATGATGCACCGGCGGTGTCGGTAGCAAGGTCTTCAGGTGGGAATATTCACGATCGCTCAGGCGGTGCCATGTCTCGTTCGCAACCACACGTTTAAAGATGGCCGGGCTCCAGTGATGCTCACCGACGCCATTAAGGTGAGCCACCAGCGTTTTCACGTCGTAAATCTCAAGCAGCTTAGCCAACATCACCTGCACGGCGATCCCGGTATCCTCTGTCATCAGGTTTATGGTGCCTGTTACTGAAAAATTTTCCTGCATACATTTAACCGGCCGAAATGGATTAGCGACAGGTTAACATAAAACAGAGGTGTTTACGTTTCAGCTGTGCAGGCTACCGATGCGCCTTAAAGGGCTGAATCGCGGTGAGATCCAGCTCCTCATACTCCCCTTTTAACTCGGCGCTTAATTTCGCCATATAGGTCAGCAAAAAATCAGCGTTATGCTGCGCTAAATACCGTCCCTGCGCCGTTTGCATCGTCAGCGGCAGTTGCAATAATTTGGTCTGGAAATGATCGAGTGCATACTGCTTGTCGTTGAGCTCGCGCCGTTGTGCAAAAGGGTCTTCCGCATCAAACAGGGCCACCCCCAGCGCGCCAGAAACCGCAAATACGCGAGCTAAGCCAATGGCCCCCAACGCCTCAAGTCTGTCAGCATCCTGAACAATTTTGGCCTCGATCGTGGTTGGCGAAATTTTTGCGCTAAAACTGTGTGCTTCAATGGCATGACTTACCGCCGGCAGCCGGTCTTCTGGAAATGTGGGGAAAAACTGCGTCAATACGCGGCAGGTTTCCTGCGCCGCCAGTACCGACGAGCGATGTCGGTCAGGATGGTTTTTCGGCAAGCTGATAAGGTCATGAAAATAACAGGCTGTCAGCACCACCAGCCAGTCGATGGTTGCATCAGCACCCAACTGTTGTGACGTCATCCACACACGACGAAAATGAAAGATGTCATGGGCCGCATCCTGCCCGAGGTGATTTTCACGTAACCATGCTTCAAATTGCGACTGCCAGTACTGTAAATCCATGCTATTCCTCACGAGCGCTACGGCCATATATACACCGCATAAATTAACCCACCTATTTTATAACATCAAATGATTAATCATTATGGGCCAGGGCCAGAATCTACAAATTATAAATACAATCAACATAAACATACTAAATTTATATAAAATAAAAATTCAATATAATCAACATCAAACTCATAACCTAATGATAAATAAATCATTTACATGGTAAATGTGAAACACGTAAACATATTAAATAAATAACAAAAATCCAAACAGAAATATTTTGAAATCTTTTAAATATATTTGTTACACGTTATATTTTAAAATAAATGAACTTCATAGAATAGTATCAAAACGTAGTCTTTTGGATAGAACTACATATTCACATCAATTATTATCATAAGGGAATACATAATGAAAAGAAAAGCTCTGGCACTTCTTCTCCCGGCATTATTAGCTGCAGGCGCAGCAAATGCGGCAGAAATCTATAATAAAGATGGCAACAAACTGGATCTGTACGGCAAAGTCGATGGCCTGCGTTATTTTTCTGATGACGCTGGCAGCGACGGCGATCAGACCTATGCGCGTCTGGGCTTTAAAGGCGAAACCCAGATTAACGATATGCTCACCGGCTACGGTCAGTGGGAATATCAGGTTATGGCCAACAATGCTGAAGGCGAAGGCGCAAACTCCTGGACTCGTCTGGGCTTTGCCGGCTTAGGCTTTGGTGAAAACGGTACCTTCGACTACGGCCGTAATTACGGCGTGGTCTACGACGTAGAAGCCTGGACCGATATGCTGCCAGAATTTGGTGGCGATACCTACACTCAGACCGACGTATATATGACCGGCCGCACCAACGGCGTGGCAACCTACCGTAACAAAGGTTTCTTTGGTCAGGTAGAAGGTCTGAACTTTGCTCTGCAGTATCAAGGTAACAACGAAAGCGCGGGCTCCGGCGAAGGTACCGGCAATGGTGAGAACCGTAAATTGGCGCGTGAAAATGGCGACGGTTTCGGTATGTCCACCTCTTACGATTTCGACTTCGGTTTAAGCCTGGGTGCTGCATATTCCAGTTCCGATCGTACTGACAACCAGGTTGCACGTGGCCGTGGCGACAGTAGTCATGCCAATAGCTATGCTGGCGGTGAAACCGCTGATGCGTGGACCATCGGTGCAAAATATGACGCTAATAACATTTACCTAGCGGCCATGTATGCTGAAACTCGCAATATGACTGCATATGGCAGCGGTTCTTATAAAAATGCTGCTGGCGATGATGTTGCTAAAGGCGGTATTGCTAACAAAACCCAGAACTTTGAAGTAACCGCTCAGTACCAGTTTGACTTCGGCCTGCGTCCTGCGGTTTCCTTCCTGCAATCTAAAGGTATTGACTTAGGCGGCTGGGATCACAATAGCAATGGCACCCCTCGTTACACCGACAAAGATCTGGTCAAATATGTTGATGTTGGCGTGACTTACTACTTCAACAAAAACATGTCCACCTATGTTGATTACAAAATCAACCTGCTGGACGAAGACGACAACTTCTATGAAAGCAATGGCATCGCCACCGATGACATCGTAGCTGTTGGTTTAGTCTACCAGTTCTAATACCGCTCAATACGCAGCAAGCCCGCTTCATATGAAGCGGGCTTTTTGTTTATACGAAGCGTATTTTCGCGCCTGGCAGGCAATACAGCGACAAACTTGTGAGGATATTCAAAGAAAAAAACATCGGTGAGAACTGTCGTTGAAAGCAAGGCCTGCAAGTGCTTGAATAGTGGCGGAGAGAGGGGGATTTGAACCCCCGGTAGAGTTGCCCCTACTCCGGTTTTCGAGACCGATTTCATTGGTAATATTTTCAATAACTTAACTTTTCTTGCTGGTATATCCACAATATTTCCACTTCATAAAATTCAACTAGTTACGCGTTTATCCATACTTAATATACCAACACTTTCTGAGCTAAAACCTATACTTCAAAGGTAATGACTCCAACTTATTGATAGTGTTTTATGTTCAGATAATGCCCGATGACTTTGTCATGCAGCTCCACCGATTTTGAGAACGACAGCGACTTCCGTCCCAGCCGTGCCAGGTGCTGCCTCAGATTCAGGTTATGCCGCTCAATTCGCTGCGTATATCGCTTGCTGATTACGTGCAGCTTTCCCTTCAGGCGGGATTCATACAGCGGCCAGCCATCCGTCATCCATATCACCACGTCAAAGGGTGACAGCAGGCTCATAAGACGCCCCAGCGTCGCCATAGTGCGTTCACCGAATACGTGCGCAACAACCGTCTTCCGGAGCCTGTCATACGCGTAAAACAGCCAGCGCTGGCGCGATTTAGCCCCGACATAGCCCCACTGTTCGTCCATTTCCGCGCAGACGATGACGTCACTGCCCGGCTGTATGCGCGAGGTTACCGACTGCGGCCTGAGTTTTTTAAGTGACGTAAAATCGTGTTGAGGCCAACGCCCATAATGCGGGCGGTTGCCCGGCATCCAACGCCATTCATGGCCATATCAATGATTTTCTGGTGCGTACCGGGTTGAGAAGCGGTGTAAGTGAACTGCAGTTGCCATGTTTTACGGCAGTGAGAGCAGAGATAGCGCTGATGTCCGGCGGTGCTTTTGCCGTTACGCACCACCCCGTCAGTAGCTGAACAGGAGGGACAGCTGATAGAAACAGAAGCCACAGGAGCACCTCAAAAACACCATCATACACTAAATCAGTAAGTTGGCAGCATCACCCGAACGTTGCAGGGAATAATACTAAAAATATTGATGTCTACGTTTAGCAGCTACCCCCAACCATTTTTCCTTTGAGTTAAAAACGAAAAAGCACTGGAGCGTTGTGAGAACTTGTTTTCAAGTTAACGATTCAGCACGGCGATATGACAGGGGTACTGGTGTAATACACCTCGCGAATACCCCTGTCGTATCGCCGGAAAGCAAAAACCCCGCGCTGGCGGGGTTCTCGTTATATTCAAATTGTTCGCTTTTCGTCGCTGCCATCGTGGCGCAGCTCTGCCAAGCATGAATGGATTATCTAACTTTCTGGGTAGTTTTCAATACCAGACACAAAAAACAGCACAAAAAAGCAAAAATATTATTCCTTGCTTTCCAAAAGTGCTTTCGCTGACAAGAACACCTTTGCTCTGAAAATCTGTAAACACCACTTCACTCGCTCTCTGGCCTTTTCTTGTGTCAGCCATGGCGCAATCGCCTGTAGTTCCCGGGTTATGTCTGAGACTTTTTTTCGGGTGGTGTAATACTGAAGACCAACAACATAAACCGGATCGTTTATATCCAGCGCCTGCAGTACGCATTGCTCAACAAAATCGACATCGTCACTATGCAGGGCCTCGTCAATTACACTGGCGGGTGACTGGGGCCAGAGAATGCTGTGTGCCCTGTTCATTGCCTGCTGTCCACGGAATCCCTCTTCTCTCGCCTGATTTAACGCAACGGTGAATCGCTCGAGTGCCTTATCTGACCAGTTCCGTCCCTTAAGCACATTCCAACACGCATGTCCTCGCGGCAAACGAGGAGCAGTTTTTCCTCCCACACCTTCCCCCCAGGTAGTGAGCAGGGATTTAATCCATCCGGACTGGATCCCCGTCAGGAGGATACATTTACCGAGCCAACTTTTACGCGGCGCAGATGCTGCTTTACCAAGTGCTTCAAAATGATTGCGGCGTTGACGTGGTGTCATCCTGTTTTTCTCCTTACGCCAGAACACCGAGCCCGTAAGCCCGGTCCAGCACTCTGATAATCATTACCGGCTGAGGTACATGCTTTCGCTCAAACTTCACCGGGTCGTTATGTAGTTCTGTATGGCACTGACGACACAAAGGGATCGCGAAAATATCATGCGCCTTCGTTGCCATACCTCCCTGCCCCCAGCCAATTAAATGGTGTGGGTCATCGGATGGTTTGCCGCAGCATTCGCAGGGCTGTGTTTTAATCCATTCCAGATATCGGGGGGCCGTCCAACGGATACGCTTTGGACGTTTCATATAGGTTTGCGGGGACTCAGGGTCGACCAGAACACCAACTACAGGCTTAACCTCAGGCACCTGCGCTGGTGGCATGTTCACGGTTACTGTGCTGGCTTTGGCTGTAATGATGCTGGTGGCGGTTACACCCGGCTCGACGTCGCATTCATGCATGACTGACTGATGATCTTCCGAAGGAATACGAAGCGCCCGACTGGCTACTGATTCGGGAATTGCGTCGGTAACCCCCATACGCACCGCCCACCAGCATAGCTCCGCCAGCGACAGTTCTCTGGAAGGATCCTGATTCAGTGCCACCATGATGCTGTTGATAATCCAGCTAATAACATTACATCTCGCCAGCTCTGCAAGTTGTTCGCTGTAATGGTCACGCAAATGGTTATCACAATGTCCACACAGAAGAACCGATCCGGGTTCATGACGCAGAGTGGTTAACTCGTGATAATGGTAATCGCTGTGTGGCCACTGGCAGCAGCTACCGCCATAACGCAGAAGCCAGTAATCAAGGCCACTCAAACCACCAGCAACCTTAATAACTTTTTCATCCAGGAAGAACGGTCGCAGCGACTCGTCACACGCAAGCGGCTGGCGAACGTCAGGAACACGGCCAGCAGGCAACCGTTCCATACCTGCCGGCTGGCTTTCCACCAGCACACGTTCACAACTGAATAATGACATCAGCTCACTGCCCGGCTTGAGCAGCACAATTCCAAGCTCACGCGCAACCACCGGCTTCAGCAGCGCCCTCATTCTGCAATCTCCCCGATAATTATTTGTCCCTTCTCTCCCCATAATTTTGTGACGCGTGAATCCCAGATGTGAGCGTCATCTTCGTAAATGGCATCCATCAGAGCTTTCATCATGTTGTCAAAATCAGGTTTTGTCTGGTGTGGTTTACCGTTGAACTCAGTCCGTTTCTTATTGCTCCAACTCGCTGGCATAGGAAGAATGAAGGTGACATGCGAACCGCTTTCCGGCAGCTCAACACCCTGCAGATGAACTTCATCACAGAAAGCCCGGTAACGCAGAACCTCGGGGCGCTTTTTCCATTTGTCAGCGCGCGTCATTCTGGGCTTGCCCATTGGGGTGATATCGTAGACTTTCACATTCACCTCCAGATCCGTTGTTGCCAGGTTCTGTCCTGGCGAGGAGGCTTAGATGCTTCTGGCAAGAACGCGCTGATCGTCCAGTGAATGAAGTCATTATCCAGACTACGCTCGGTCTTAATATGCTTTGCGCGATAGCGGGCTTCCAGTTCGTCAGCCTGGTCAGTGGTGAGTTGAGTATGTAGAAACCAGCTTTTCTTCATAACGCACCTCTGGATGCGGCAAAAAGAAAATCGCTGGCGTTGGTTAACGTCAGAATGAGGGATTGCTTGAATTGATCTTGCGCCATGGGGCTTTTCTCCTGTGGCGCAGCAGGTATAGGTTGTTCAGGCCTAAGACGGGAGTGTAACAGATTTTTGGGTAACGCGATAACCAGCCCTTTCCAGCATCTGAGTAAACAACGTAGGTGTACCAATAATTTCATTATCCTGAAGAGGCATGAAAGACACCATGTTACCGCGACGGTACATCAGGGTGCGCTCACACTCAGGAAATGATTGCAGCCTGGCAACGATAACTCCATCGTGACATCTTATGACTGCGTAGCCTTTTTTGGGCAATTCTGATTTTTCTTTCACTTAAACTCCCCCATGCAAACGGGATCAAAGTAACACCCAAAATAATTAATAAAACCAGTCGTCAGCACTTTCCCAGGTTTCCTGGAGAATAGTCTCTATTTTCTTTTTATCTTCCTTGTCACCCCCAAACACACTTAAACCATCGGAGCCTGCACGTCGTATGCTCAGGCTGCAGTTCTCATAGTGGTTGCCCAACCTTTTAAGCAATTCTTTCTCCAGTGCCGGAACAGGTCCCTTTGGAAGATCTTTAGTACTATCAATGGTTAGTTCAACTATCATATTAGCCCTCACTGCATGTACTGTATGTTTATACAGTACACCGATACTTTGAAATGATCAATGACTTAAGAGCACAAATTGTTAACCTTAGCCTATAGATTTGATGAAAAAAAACCCGCCGAAGCGGGTTCATTTCTATAAGGACTTGTTGTTTTAACACCATTGCAAGTACGGAGCTATCAACGTCCTTAAATTTGGATAACATTTTTGATTAGGAGTGATTTCACAACGTTCATATGCTCGCCCCCTGCAATCTTCACTGGTTCTGTCTAGCATACCCAATTAAAATAACAACTGTGTTAGGTAGCCCATAATAATTGCCATCCCCAAAATAACGGTCAGGAATGCAGCAATCAAGGGTGTTTTGAACATGGATTTAAGCAGTATTACTTCCGTCAGGCTAGCTCCTGCGCTACCAATAATCAGAGCCATTACTGCTCCCGTCCCCATGCCTTTATCCATCAAGACTGATGCCAACGGAATTACTGCCTCAGCCCGTATATAAAGAGGTATTCCAATAACTGCACTTAATGGAATGGCAAATGGATTATTTTTCCCAGCATGAGTAGCAATCCACTCAGCAGGGATAAAACCGTAGATAAACGATCCAATAACAATACCTAACATTAGATAAGGTAATACATCTTTAAATTGAATCCATGCGTCCTGAAATGCCAGACGTATCACACTAGGATCTCTTACTACACTTTTCGAGAAGTTTTGTTTATTTGTTTGATCTTTTTCGCAGGTCATTTCACTACTTATGCTCCGAAATGCTGAGAAACTCTTAAATATTTTTTGCGGTTTAGAACAACTATTAGCCTCTACGTCCTGTTGATTTGATACAGAACAGCATGCTGGAGCACTCTGTAGTTTGGTTTCAAGAGTTTTTCCCCTACTAACACCACAACAATTAGCCAAGGATTTGGATGTTTCGACAATATGCCTGTCAAAACCAAGCACATCTAACAAAATACTTGCCAGTACGGAAACTGTAGCTGCTATAACAGCGTATAGCAGGGTCACTTTCCAACCAAAAGTAACCCACATCAGACCAATGATTATCGGGTTAAGCAGAGGCGAAACAAACAAGAATGTAAGTGTTGGACCAAAGCCTGCTTTTGCTGATAAGAGCCCGCGTAACATGGGAATTGTAGAGCAACTGCAAAACGGTGTTACAGCTCCTAACAACGATGCAAGAATGTACCCTTTCCCCTTTTTCGCACCTAACATTTTTTGAATCTTATGGTCGGGTATCTTTTGTCTGATAAGGCTAACACCTGCACTAATCAGAAAAAAAAGGACTGATAACTCGACAGCCAGAAACAGGAACATCTCTGCTGCGCTAGTAAACATAGAAATCAAGCTATTCATAAAACCTCCAATAAACCACATTTCTAGAATATTCGAATTATATGTGTAAGAGCAACATATTTCTGGTATTATCGAAATATTACTGAATGAGGAAGGCACCATGCAGCTAGAAGAAGTCGCCAAAGCTATGAAAGAGCTAGGCCATCCGACACGTTTGTTTATATTCAAACACCTTGTTAAAGCCGGTGAGCAAGGTTTACCTGTAGGCGATCTACAAAAACAACTTGCGATTCCTGCTTCAACACTGAGCCATCATATCTCCGCTCTAGTTTCTGTAGGATTGGTTAAACAAAATCGCGAAAGCCGCTCCTTAATCTGCGTTTCTCAATATGACAAGTTAGAGTCGATTATTGATTTTCTACGCGAAGAATGTTGCATCAACAGCCTAAAGAATTAAATTGAAGCATTACATTGTTTTCATTTGATAAAGGAGCCACCCAATTATAGGCGGCTCTTTTGTAGGCTATTTCAGTCTTTTACCTGAATCATCAACGACTTTTTCACCGTCTTCCTTGGCGAAAGCTGCTTTCTGAGCATCTGGAAGGATATCCAGAACCACCTCGGAAGGACGACATAGTTTAGTACCTAGTGGAGTCACCACAATCGGACGGTTAATCAGGATCGGATGTTGCAACATAAAATCTATTAATTGATCGTCAGTAAATTTATCTTCTGCAAGGCCCAGTTCCTCATACGGCTCGACGTTCTTACGCAGCAAAGCCCGGACGGAAATACCCATATCAGCAATGAGTTTGACCAGCTCATCACGTGAAGGTGGAGTTTCGAGGTAAAGAATCACGGTCGGCTCATTACCGCTGTTGCGGATCATCTCAAGCGTGTTACGCGACGTGCCGCAGGCTGGATTGTGATAAATGGTGATGTTGCTCATATCAGTATCTCATTACAAAGTGAAAGAGAGACGTAGCGCCAGCGCTGCCAGCGTTACAAATAGCACAGGCAGAGTCATGATAATCCCGGTGCGGAAATAGTATCCCCACGTGATGGTCATATTCTTCTGTGAAAGTACATGTAGCCAGAGCAGCGTTGCCAGGCTACCAATAGGTGTGATTTTCGGCCCCAGATCGCAGCCAATCACGTTGGCATAAATCATCGCCTCTTTGATGACGCCGGTTGCGGTACTGCCATCAATAGAAAGAGCGCCAACCAGCACGGTAGGCATGTTGTTCATGATGGAAGACAGGAAAGCCGTCAGGAAGCCAGTACCCAGCGTCGCGGCCCAGAGTCCTTTATCAGCCAGCACGTTCAGAATACCTGAAAGATATTCGGTTAGCCCTGCGTTGCGCAGACCGTAAACCACCAGGTACATCCCCAATGAGAAGATGACGATCTGCCAGGGTGCACCATGTAGCACTTTACCAGTGTTAATGGCATGGCCTCGTTTCGCCACTGCAAACAGAATTATCGCCCCAACCGCTGCAATCGCACTAACGGGAATACCGAGCGGCTCGAGGACGAAGAAACCAACAAGCAGGAGAATCAGAACTATCCAACCAGTGCGGAATGTAGCCGGATCTTTTATTGCTTCTGCTGGTTTCTTTAGGAGGGCCAGATCGTAAGTTGGCGGGATGTCCTTGCGGAAAAACAGATGCAGCATAATTAGTGTGGCAATAATGGCGGCGATATCGACCGGTACCATCACCGATGCATATTCGGTGAATCCCAGACCAAAGAAGTCCGCCGAAACAATATTCACCAGGTTCGACACGATAAGCGGCAGGCTGGCAGTATCGGCAATAAACCCGGCGGCCATGACAAATGCCAGCGTGGTACCTTTGCTGAACCCTAATGCCAGCAGCATGGCGATAACTATCGGCGTCAGAATAAGTGCCGCACCATCGTTGGCAAACAGTGCCGCCACCGCTGCACCTAGCAGAACGATATACGTAAAGAGCAAACGGCCACGACCGTTACCCCAACGCGAAACATGCAATGCCGCCCATTCGAAAAAGCCTGATTCATCAAGCAGCAGGCTGATAATAATTACGGCAATAAAGGTCGCCGTCGCGTTCCAGACGATATTCCACACCACCGGAATGTCATCCACATGCACAACGCCAGATATCAGAGCCAGTCCCGCGCCCAGCATTGCACTCCAGCCGATCCCTAATCCCTTTGGTTGCCAGATAACCAAAACAATGGTCAGGACAAAAATAGCGCCTGCCAGTAACATAAAACCTCCTGACAGGGCGGATCTGCCGCCCTGTATAAACAAAAAATTAACTCGCCAACTCTTTGAGTTTTTCAATACCTGTTGGCTCAGAAGCCAGTACCGGAACGAGCGCTATATGGTCAGCGTGCTGATTCTTAACAGCCTCAATCTGAGGCTGTTCCTGCTGAGCGCGCTGGCAAAGCAACGGAGAACGCGTATCCGCGATGGAAAGGCTGTTATTGATAATCCAGCCCCATGGATGAATCCCCGCTCTTTCAAGGTCAGCCTGTAGGCTTGCCGCTTCCAGTACCGGTGTGGTTTCAGGAAGCGTAACCAGCAGAACTTTGGTTCGTTCCGGGTCCTGAAGCTGCATCATTGGGGTAGTAAAATGACCTTTATCCCCCATTTTTTTGGCAATCTCTCGGTGGTAAGCCCCGGTAGCATCCAGCAACAACAGCGTGTGCCCAGTGGGAGCTGTATCCATGACAACAAACTGCTTACCTGCTTCACGAATCACTCGGGAAAAAGCCTGGAACACGGCAATTTCTTCAGTACAGGGAGAACGTAAATCTTCTTCCAATAGCCGTTTCCCTGCTTCGTCCAGATCTTTTCCCTTCGTCTCAAGAACATGCTGGCGATAGCGTTCGGTTTCATCGTGAGGGTTGATGCGGCTGACCTGCAGGTTTTTGAGGCTGCCGTTCAGCGTTGTACTCAGGTGCGCAGCGGGATCAGAGGTGGTGAGATGCACGTCATATCCCATGTCTGCCAGCCTTACGGCGATGGCAGCAGCCATCGTGGTTTTCCCTACGCCACCTTTGCCCATCAACATAATCAGGCCATGTTCACTGCGGGCGATATCATCGACCAGGTCAGAGAGCGATAAGTTTTCAGGCGTGTACAGGACGTTCGTTACCGGGAGCGGTAATGCATCAGAACGGGTATCCAGCAGCCCCTTCAACGCAGACACACCAACCATATTTACTGGCTGGAGTAATAAGGTATCTCTCGGTAGCTCAGATAAACCAGCAGGAAGATTTGCCAGTGCTTCCTGCTCCCGTTGCCATATCGCAGCCGCCAGCGCGTCATGTTCAGCTTCGGCTTTAGGCAGCACACCATTAATAACCAGGTACTGGTTTTTCAGGCCAATTGCGGCCAGTTCTTCATGGGTGCGGGCTACTTCCTGCAGCGTAGATTTTTGCAGTCGTGCAACCAGAACCAGGCGGGTACGTTCAGGATCGGACAACGCCTCTACCGCATGAGCATACTGCTCACGCTGCTTTTCCAGCCCGGCCATTGGGCCAAGACAGGAAGCACCATCCGGATTACTTTCAATGAAACTACTCCAGGCACCGGGTAGCTGGAGAAGGCGAATCGTGTGGCCCGTCGGCGCTGTATCAAAAATGATGTGATCGAAGCGGGTCAGCAGGGAAGCGTCTGTCAATAAGCCGGTGAACTCATCGAACGCCGCAATCTCAGTCGTACAGGCTCCTGAAAGCTGCTCGCTGATACTGTTAACAACGTCTTCAGGCAGAAGACCTTTGATAGGATCAACGATTCTGGAGCGGTATTGTTGGGCGGCTTCCTGAGGGTCAATCTCCAGAGCGGAAAGTCCAGGAACTGCTGTCACAGAGCGAATGGTGTTACCGATAGCCTGGTCGAATACCTGGCCGACATTGGAGGCCGGATCTGTACTGACCAGCAAAACCCGCTTACCTTGTTCGGCAAGGCGGATAGCCGTCGCGCAGGAAATGGACGTTTTTCCTACGCCTCCCTTGCCAGTAAAAAACAGGTAAGGCGGGATGTTCTCTAAGAATTTCATATGTCCTCCTGACATATTCAGCAACAGGAAGTATTACCACCACAGCAGCTGGTGGGAGCTAACCCTACCTTCTCCAGCGGAATACCGAACCAGCGAGCCAGCTCAGCGCGTTTTGAGTATCGCCCAGCCATCACCGTTTCACCGTCCAACAGCAGTAGCGGAAGCCCTTCTGCTCCAGATGCTTCGAGGAATGCTTTCGCTTTCTCATTCTGAACATAGCTCATGGGCTGCTGCGCCAGGTTGTAACGTTCAACCTGTACGCCACGTCCTTTCAGCCACTGCACATCAGCAGAGAAATCAACCAGAACCTGATCGACATCTGAGCCACATACGCCGGTACTGCAGCACATTGCCGGGTCAAACACCGTTAACGTCTTCATTCTGAATACCTCACATTCGGAAAATCATATATGTTCAGGCAAATTTTTTAGATGCAAACAGCCTTACCGCTACCAGAGCAGTTTGCAGATGCCAGCTTACGGGCGATGGCCTGTACGTCGTCCTGTTGGCTTAACCAGGCCTGCTCAATTACCTGAGCAGCCCATGAAGGAATATGCGGAGATAAGCGGTAGTGAACCCACTTGCCCTGCTTGCGATCCAGCAATAGTCCACTTTCCCGGAGCATTGCCAGATGACGGGAGATCTTGGGCTGCGACTGATCCAGCGCCGTACAGAGATCGCACACGCATAGCTCTCCCATTTCTCTAAGCAGCAACACGATGCCCAGCCGAGTTTCATCGGAAAGGTTTTTGAAGAGTTGTAGAGAAGTTAGTTCAGCCATTTTAGTCTCCTGAATTCTCTCCGTAGTTTCCTGCAATAGTTGAGTGTCGTCAACCATCACATTCGAAAATTCGAATATGATGGCTATGTGGTTTTAATATCAGATTTACTGATTGTTCATTATTCAATTTGTTAATCCTGCCGCTTTTCGACGCCTGTATTCATCTATCAGTAATTGTGCTGGCGTTGGTCCTGCCGGATGGCGCGGCGCTTCCAGTTGACGTCGAATTGGTGGGACACTTAGTCCATTACCAACATGCTTCGACCACTTCGTGAGTAACTTTTCTGCCAGTCGTTTCAGCTCCCCCTCTGTCATTTGTCGTTCTACGCCCGTTCTGCGCATTTCGATGCAGATGTGATACAGCACGGGCTGAGGCCATGGATATTTATCGCTTCCTGAATACCAATATGACTCATTGCGCCAGCGCCGGTATTCCGTCATAACCTGCTCCGATTTCAGTCCGAATGGATTCGCCCCACTCTCTGAAACCAGAGAAACAAACTCAGCCAGGTCAGGCGGCCATGTATTTCCCATCGCGCAGCGCTCCATGCATTGCTGACAGACCAACCTAATTTGCTGTTCAGTCATCGAACCTATCTGGGCTATCCAGATAGGCGAAGGCTCCGCCCCGTTCTTCTGGGTCCATCGGTTCGAATACACCTCCCCCATGACCTGCCACAGTCGCCAGGCTGTTTCCGTCGCCATCAAGTCCATTCCTGCGGCGCCACTCTGCGTGTGCTGACTGAATTTGCTGAACTGCCCGGGATGCTGTTGGTTCTGATCCTGCTCCCACATGACTGTTACCTCCGGTTTCTGGTTTTACCTGCGTTCTCACCCGGGCTACATGTCGGGCAAATTTTTGTTCCCACTGGATTTGTGTAAAAACTTTCCCTTCCGACTCCCAATACGCGGTGAATTCTGCGAGTTCAGTCAGAAGGTAATCTGGTTCAGGCAGGGTGATACCCCACGATGCGGCGCGCTGTCGGAAGTCTCTGGAGGGAAGCCAGCTATCTGCCATGCTGAATTTCCCGATCGGTTCATCAACACCGTCCAGGTATCGGGGCATGGCCGGGGATGGCAGTTCATCCCCATTCAGATTTTTCATCGCACCCGCGTTAAGAGAGGGGTTTAAGATCTGTTTACTGCTAACTGCTTTCTGGATACCTGATGGCAAAGGTTTAGCCAAAGACTTAGCCTTATCCTTAGGCAAGGCGAAAGCCTTATCAAAAGCCATCCCCATAGCGTCAGAAACCCCGTAGCAGGCGGCTTTGAGAGCTTCATATGCTTTATCTTTCAGTGAACATTCAGGCAGTAATTCAAACGATCTTGCCCAGGATTTGATCACGTTTACTGATGCTGGCGGGTTATGTTTCACCGCATTAGGCAACCAAAAAACTCTGGCTTTAAGATCGGCTTCCACCATACCTAACGCTATGGCTTCACCTAAGGCTAAGTCGAAGGCTTCGACATCCCAGTTTAATTCTTCGGCCATAGCCGCCCTTCCCGCCTTATACAGCCCGGGAATAATCCCTGTGAATGGTCCAGTAAGCAGGTAAATAAACAGACTCTGCCCACTTGGCGGGAGTGGTGATAAGGCTCGAAACTTAGGATCATCCCACATGGTAATCTTCACCTTACGGTAAGGCTCGTTACTAGCCTTACTCTTAGGCATGGCCTTAGCCAAAGGATTAGGCATACTTCACCCCGCGAGTTGCAGTAATAATGGTCATTGGTCAAAACTCGATTAAAACAATTGCGGCGCTACGGCGCTTATACTCGCCAGTAGTGGTCCCGCCGCGTCAGCAGGTAGCATGTTGAACAATGCGATTGCCGCTTCACGAATCTCCTTCTCGAGCTTCTGTAACGGAGCACCGATTAATTTCGCCTGGTGTGCCTCACTGCATTCTTTGATAGCGTTAGCCACCAGCTCCGCCTCTGTGCTCGCATTACTTAACCCGTGCTTCCTGGCAATCTGAACTGGCATAGCGGCGATGATTGAGCCTGACAGCTGCATCACGTAAGCCGTGTACTTTTCTGACCCTCCTTCGTTTTTCAGATATCGAAATAAATTCTGTTTATTAACAGCAATTCCACGACCATCTGCCTTGGCCCACTCTTCAGCCACCAGCTGAGCGATCCGTTCCTGTGCCTGTCCTGGTAATGTCGATTCCCATTCACGAACGGCTGCCAATATGACGCGGTGCTGAATGCTGTCGCGTCGCTGGGGTTTAAATTGATTTTGCGATTTCACCGCAGCGGCTACTCGTGGTTTATTATGGGTATAAGCTACTGATTGCATCTTTCAGACCTCGCTTTGTGGCGGAAATACACTATCAAGAGAGCAGGTGCGCCCTAACTCGTTAAGCTTCTCCACAATCAATCTGCATTCCGGTAGGCCAGGCTGACGTGTTCCGTTCTCATAATTTGAGAGCCTTGACTGACGCCACCCGAATAATTTGGCTAATTGCTCTTGAGTTAAACCGAGCGCTTGCCGTTCTTTGGCGATGTTGTTCATCTTGTCCTCACATCTAGTGTTTAGCTGAATTAAACACATAATGTGTTAGATAGTCAAGACGAAACGTTCTTTGAGCGTTAACACGTAACGTGGTAAAAATCAGTAATGAATATAAACACTGCAATTGCCGCCAGACTGAAGCAGCTACGCGAACAGAAAAATATGTCGCAATCTAAACTCGCAGAGTTATGTGGGTGGGCTCAGTCACGCATCGGGAACTATGAAGCGGGTCGCCGCAATGTGGGCGTTGACGACGCTATAACGATATCTAAAGCTCTCGGAATTAGCCCGGCTGAACTAATGTTTGGTGATGATCACGCCGAATCATGGTTAACGCCAAAACATCGTAAGTTGATTACTCTTTTTGACCAGTTGCCGGAGTCTGAACAAGACAGAATGATCGATACCTTTCAATTGCGGCTGAAAGAAATTGATGAGTATGTCGAGAAGTACCTTCGGGGACGATTAAAGCCAACTGACGATTAAGCTACAATTTTTAACAATCTAACCAGCCTACTTGGCTGGTTTTTTTATGCCTTTCACCTTCCCTTTTCCCATATCGTTATCATCCTCGCCACCTTAAACACATGCCGTGTTGACTTTTAAACACATTTAGAGTTTAAATATAAACACAGTTTGAAAAGCGTCATCAAGGCAGGACGCCCACGAAGTAGCTGCCGGCGGCATACGAATCACCGGATGAGATGACAAGCATTAACACGCAGCAGGTTCAACGTTCCGCCAGCCTGGCGACAAGGGCAAAGCAAGAGGATAAATCCATGATCGATTTCGCACGTAAACCAGTGCGGTGTCAGGCCGTACATCTAAACCGTATTGAAGTAATCATTCGACTGATTTGCTACATGCTCGCCCAGAAGGGCGACCCGTCTGCCGACCAATAGACTTCAGTTCGTTCATAACGAGTTTGACCAATGGCTGTTGCCAGCATCAGTAAGGAAGTGACTATGGAGTTTGGAATGAAACGTGTGGTGGCATCTGTTCAGGTGGTTGCCATCCTCAACAGGGTTTATAACGGCAGCCCTGTTTCCGTCGCATCTATCAGTAAGGAATCAAAGCTGTCTGTATCTTACCTCGAGCAGATTTTCTCGAAGCTGCGCAGCAGTGAAATCGTCACCAGCCAGCGTGGCGCTGGTGGCGGGTACCACCTTAGCAAAGCAAACCCCAGCGTGGCTGACGTCGTTCGCGCCGTTACTCACACGCCTGATTCATTTGAACCCGTACTGAATGCTCTGGAGTGGGTCCCCGTTGCACAGCTGGTGCAGGGAAAATCCCCTACCCCATAAAGCACAAAACCCGCGCTTGGCGGGTTAAGTACCCGGTCAGCTGACCAAAGCTTTCCGGAACGAGTTTTGACCAATAACCACTACCTTAGGCGGCGATCATCAGCTGCCGGGTATCTTACAATCCTATGGAGCCCGAACGCAATGTTAACGTATGCGTATCTTATTAAAGCCAAAGCGAAAGCAACTGAGGCAAAAAACCTGTTTTGCTGGTTCTCTGCGAAATCAGATTCCCGTGCAGAACGCGAAATCCTCAATATTCTCGAAGACAACAATATTGCCGTCGGTCGTGGCGCCGACTATCAATTACCTGTCCGCACCAACTGGTTTGTTGTTGACGATCTTCCTGAGGAAAGCACACTTGATGACACATGGTGCGATCGTTACGAACTGGCAGAAGACCAGCAAACGTGGCAACTGAAACAGAAGCAGGATAATGAAAATCTGGAGGCTTCTAGCCAGCAAAAACCTGAAACCTCCAGTGCCAATGTACCCACCAGCGATGCGCCAGCATTGCTCCGCCCCATATCTCGCCTGCGCCTGTCTCAGCGGCTGATTGCGCACCTGTTAAATGACGGTGAAGAGAAGGAAATCAGTGAAGCGCGGCACGTCCAGATCGGACAAATGGAACTGGACGAAAATGATCTCTATATACAAAACCTGTTACTGGCCGTTGCAAATGTGCCAGCGGCGAAAGAGCTTTCTGCTCATGTCGAGTGGAACCTGGCAAACGCAATAAAAGAAGTCTTCGACCGTGAGCAGGTCTATAACATTGCTTCATTTGAGGAATTTATTACCGAATGGATTGCGGAACCGAAAGCGCGGACTCAAACCGTGCAGGAGTGGGTTATCGATAAGAAAGCACGAATTGTGGGTGATGAGCCCACCGTTCCACCTGTAACGCCAGAACTCATTACCGTTGCGACTCTCCCGCTACGCCAGCGCCTTTTGGCTCAGTTTATTTCTGATGAATATGCTTACCATATTGATACTGAACAGAAGAAAACCATTCAGGAACTTGAGCTGGATGTGGATAACAGCTATGTGCAGAACCTGCTGCTTGCCGCCGAGAATGTAGAACCATTCAGGAAAGCGCCAGAGATCGATATCTGGAAAATTGTCAGCGCGCTAAAAACTATTTTCCCGGTTGATGGTAAACGAGTGGATCTGTCTACCGTAATTCAGTTTTTTAAGGCCTGGTTCAGTACTGAACACATTGACCGCGGATTGCTGGTTAAAGAGTGGTGTAAGGGAAATCGTGTGTCGCAGATTCAGCGCACTGATACTGGAACGAACGCTGGTGGTGGCAATAAGACTGATCGCAATACCGATTATGCTCATACACTGGATACGCTCGACGTTGAGATTGCGCTGGCCACTCTTCCAATGGATTTCAATATCTACGACATCCCGGGTGGGGTCTACCGCCGGGCAAAAGAGATCGTCACCAAAAAAGAGAGTCCTTTTAAGGAATGGTCGGAAGCACTGCGAAAAAGCGCTGGCATTCTGGACTATTCGCGAGCCGCTATCTTTGCGCTTATCCGCGGTACATCATCCGAACTGGTTAAATTTCCTGGTCGGCTGCAGGCCTATATCAACGCAAACCTGACAGAAAGCAACCATGAAACACCATGCCAGGAAACCCTGCTGGCGGCTGGTCATGTGCCAGAAAAAAGCTGGGAAAACGAGGTTAACGAGAAAGTCACAGCTGAACAGAAGGCAGGAGTCGAACAACCAGAAATCGCTAACATGGGCAACGGCGTGTTCTCCATCGATGGCCTGATGGGTAACCAGCCAGCACACGCACTTTCTGTCGTAGACCAGGTACGCCAGCGCGCCGTCGAGAATAAGTTACATAATACCAATACAGAGGAAGCCACCAGCAATGTGCAGATGGAAGAAACTGACAACAACGAAATCAAAGCTAATCCTGAAGTGTCTCAGAGCGAAACAGCAGTTTTGCCAGTTAAAAGCGCTGATGCAACTGGTGACGCGTCAGCTTCTCTGAATAATGAACCCGTTCACCATATTGATACGGATCCCCTGAACGCTTTTTATACTCACCTGATGGTTGATATGGAAACTATGGGCAACAGTCCTGATGCCCCAATAGTCTCTATTGGCGCAGTATTTTTTGATCCTTCAACTGGTAACACTGGTGCCGAGTTTTACCAGGTTGTCAGTCTGGAGTCATCGATGTCGTTTGGCATGAAACCGGATGCCTCTACAATTCAGTGGTGGCTGAAACAATCATCTGAAGCACGCTCAGCCATTCTTGTTGATGAAGCCATGGGGCTGCTTGAGACTCTCGAACTTCTGGCTGACTTTATTGCTGAAAATGCTGCTAACGGTAGTCACACCGTTCAGGTGTGGGGTAATGGATGCTCGTTTGATAACGTCATTCTTCGCCGCGCATACACGTTAACAGATACCCCCTTCGCTGTTCCGTTCTGGAATGACAGGGACGTAAGGACCATGGTCGAACTGGGTAAATCTGTCGGTATCAATCCACGCTTCGACATCCCGTTTGAAGGTGACATGCACAATGCGCTTTCTGACGCCCGACATCAGGTCAAATACGTCTCTGCAATCTGGCAACGCTTGACCGCAAACTGATTTTCTAATTTCACAATTTATGGATCCTGCCTGGTATGTTTTTACAGGCAGGCCATCAGAGAGATGAGCTATGCACGAACTTACACTGTCTCCTCAGGAAATTGCAGAAATTACTGGCTATCAGCGCTACACCCACCAGCAGCGACAGCTGCGGTGTCACGGCATACCGTTCACCACTGATGGGCGGAACCGCCCAATTGTATTGCGCAGAAGTATTGATCCCGGAGTTTCTGAATTACCTAAGGTCGATGAATATGTTGCACTTGAGCCAAATTACGACGCAATCAATGGGCAGACCAAGAAAAGATCCTAAAGACAAGCACCTCCCGCCACGCGTAACTAAAAACCGTTATAGCTATGTGTGGAAGCCAAAAGGAACAAAACAAAGCGTAACCCTTGCACCTATTACCGGGACGAGTATGTCCCGGCTATGGGCGCGTTATGAGGAAGAAAAAGCCAAGCGTTCAGACGTAATGACATTTTCTAAATTATGGAAGTTATTCACCAGCAGCCCAGCTTTTGCTGAACTTGCTCCGCGGACACAGACTGATTACAGGTCGTATGAAAAAAACCTGCTCCCAGTGTTCGGGAATATGAGAGCAGATGACATAAAAATTGAGATGGTCAGGATCTATATGGATAAACGTGGCCAACGCAGTATTAACCAGGCAAACCAGGAACTCGGCGGGATGTCGCGTGTTTTCTCATGGGGATATGAACGAGGTTACGTGAAAGGAAATCCGTGCAAAGGAGTACGCAAGTTCTCTTTAAAAGCCCGTGACGTGTACGTGACAGACGAAGAATATCAGGCAATTTATGAAGAGGCGGCACCAGCTCTCCGAGTTGGCATGGAGATATCTTACTTATGTGCGGCTCGCGTTTCGGATGTTCTTTCTCTCAAATGGTCGCAAGTAAGCGAGGAAGGCATTTTTATCCAGCAGGGAAAGACCGGGACTAAACAAATAAAAGTCTGGACTGAACGGCTTCATAACGCCATCGAACTTGCAAAAACTCTGGGTGGGCGGGAAACGGTTATCTGTAGCAGCAAAAAAACTAAATACTCGAAAAGTGGGTTTAACGATCTGTGGGAAACAGCAAGGGAAGCAGCAGGAAGAAAACTTGATAGAAAACTGCCGTGTACTTTTCATGATCTCAAAGCCAAGGGGATATCAGATTACGAAGGCTCGAGTAAGGACAAACAACTATTCTCAGGTCACAAAACTGAAAGCCAAGTTGTGGTTTATGACAGAAAAGTGAAAATTTCTCCCACATTGGATCTTCCAGTATTGGGCAAATCAGAAGATGATGATGGCGAGTTTTATACCAAGTGAATATACCAACACTATACCAAGTGTGACATGAGTCGTTGAAAGGAATTGAGCTAAGTGTTTGAATAGTGGCGGAGAGAGGGGGATTTGAACCCCCGGTAGAGTTGCCCCTACTCCGGTTTTCGAGACCGGTCCATTCAGCCGCTCTGGCATCTCTCCGTTCTGGCGGTTGCCATGATGCCAGGTAATTTGGCATTTTAACAGACCCCGTTCCGTCAATTTCGTTCAAGTGACGAGTTTGCGAGCAAAACGATGATTAAGTGGCCCTGGAAAGAGCAAGAAACAACCCGGAATGATGACTGGCCGTGGGATGACGCCCTGGCAATTCCTCTTCTGGTGAATCTCACTGAGCAAGAACAAGCCAGACTTATCGCGCTGGCTGAGCGTTTTTTACAGCAAAAAAGGTTAGTTGCACTGCAGGGACTTGAACTGGATCCGCTAAAAAGTGCGCGTATTGCTCTGCTTTTCTGTTTGCCCATTCTGGAATTGGGTATCGAGTGGCTTGATGGTTTTCATGAAGTTCTGATCTACCCTGCCCCGTTTGTCGTGGATGATGAATGGGAGGATGACATTGGATTGGTGCATAATCAACGCGTTGTTCAGTCCGGGCAAAGCTGGCAGCAGGGTCCAATTATCCTGAACTGGCTCGATATTCAGGACTCCTTCGATGCTTCGGGTTTTAATCTGATTATCCATGAAGTGGCGCACAAGCTGGATATGCGTAATGGCGATCGGGCCAGCGGTATTCCGGCGATCCCGCTGCGGGATATCGCTGGCTGGGAACACGATCTGCATGCTGCTATGAATAACATTCAGGATGAAGTCGACCTGGTGGGTGAAACTGCTTGCAGTATAGACGCCTATGCTGCGACCGATCCTGCCGAATGTTTTGCCGTGTTATCGGAATATTACTTCAGCGCACCCGAATTATTTGCACCTCGTTTTCCTGCACTATGGCAGCGTTTTTCCCAGTTTTATCGGCAGAATCCCCTGCAACGACTACGCGATAACCGGGAAGATGAGAATAATCGCTCATCGAATGTGCATTAATACTGCATTTTGAGGATTAATTAACCAATTGAAATGACGTGCTAATTTTACTGTTGACACGTCATGGTGAGGTCAGTAATATGCGCCTCGTTCACACGATTCCTCTGTAGTTCAGTCGGTAGAACGGCGGACTGTTAATCCGTATGTCACTGGTTCGAGTCCAGTCAGAGGAGCCAAATTCTTGTTTTCGTGCAGCTTCATTAATACCTGTATGGTTTTAATACAACAGCTTAGCGTGAAAACTTCTCCTGATGCATTTTGATTTTATCCTCCGCATCGGGAAAAATTGGTGGTCAAATCTGGGGTCCGGTTCGTTCTATTATGGAGTGACCCCATATGTCTCTTACCGACACCAAAATCCGCAGTCTCAAACCATCTGATAAACCCTTTAAGATTTCTGACTCTCACGATCTGTATCTTCTGATTAAACCGGGCCGACTCACGTCACTGGTATCTCAAGTATCGTAGTGACGGCAAAGTGAAAAGAGAAAAAGCAGTGCGAAGAGATCCATGCGGCGATTGTGATCAGTGCTCACAATCGCCGGACCGCTTTTCGGCAGTCTCTCACGAGATTTAACAAGCAGACCCAGCCACCGCCACAGCCAGACAGCTCTATTCGAAAATGAAACGTTACCAGAAACGTTTTCTGAGTGCGGTTTCAATCTCGATATCAACGCAGTAGAACTGCAAAATCACCCACACGGCATCGACCAACGCCTCGGTCAACGCCGGATAATCATCATTAATGATGGTGTTGATTTGCTCGACGGATTCATCAAGATATTCCTGAATACTCTCTTCAAATTCCTCTTTGGTCGCTTGATTGCGAAAAAAGCTGAAGGTATCCAGTTTTTCAATTAACAGATCGAGTTGTTCTTCAATACCGTTTAACTGCGCAGGCGTGACGTCAGGATCACGGGCGATCAGTGTAAAAAAGCTCTGCACTTTGGCTTTAAGTTCGATAATCGTCGGAAGATGAAGTTTATCCGATGCCGCACTGCTGGCCTCAGGTCCGGTTTTTGTTACGAACGGCTGTGGTTCTCCTGCCCCGACGCCAGCTTTAACTTCGGTATGGGGTAAGGCTGGCTCGACTACTTCGCTTTCTTCTTCAGTTGGGAGTGACGTAACCTCTTGCGCCGTTTCGCCGTTGATATATTGGCGTAGACGACGGTGGAAATAGCTCTCCGGCTCTGCAAAGACAAGCGCGTGTTCACGTTGTGCCTGGCTATACGGCACCATCTGGAGAAGTGCTTCAAATATCTCTTTATGATCCAATTCGATTGCCGCCACGAGTGGACTGTTACCACGGCAATTCTCTACGGCCAGGTCAGCACCATACTGCTGTAATAACTTCAGGATCCGCACAGCCGTGGATTCAAAACGGGGAAATTCATTTGAGACACCGCCGGTGACGGCACACAGGGCAGGTGTGAAACCCTCACCATTCTTCACATGCGGGTTTGCCCCTTGCTCCAGGAGCAGTTCGACACAGGATTGAGCACCGTAGTAACAGGCGCACATCAACGGTGTAAATCGTTCATCGACTGAAAACTCTTCGAGTTTTGCGCCATGTTGTAACAGCAACTGAACGGTTTGACGCCGTATTGGGCCGGTTATTGCGTCTATAGAGTAGGTAGAAATCGCTTTATGTAATATCGGCGAGTTATCGAAACCACAATGGGTATGAATATCGCCCCCTTGGTTAATCAGCCATTCAAGGAGTTGACTGCGGCAAGAAATAGCCGCGGCTGAGACAAAGTTAGTAGCGTAAATATTGGTCAGGTTTAAATCGAGTCCCTTAGGTAGCAAATACTCCATCACCTGAATGATCGTTTCTTGATCTTCTTTCCATGAACCACGCTGGGTGATGGTCAGTAAGGTCGGTTCTTCTACAGCACCAAATTTCTTATTGATATCGAGACCATACTGTAAAAAGAGATCGAGAAACTGGGGTAAAAACGTTCTGTTTTTTACCATGGGGAAGACCAGTAATCGTAAATTTGACCAAATCAACATCTCATAGGATTCACCTGAATTGACAAATTCACTATTGGGGTCAGCGCCATATTTAAGTAACAGCTCAAGAGCCTGATAGATGTAGTCACGTTGATCGGGGTCAGTATATTTGTCATTGTCCAGGTACTGGCTGATCAACGGTGCCTGGTAAGATTCTGGTGGCGTCATCTTATAGATGCGATTGATATCGACGGTCACCTTAAGCAGTTTCTCGACAATTCTCAAATCAAACTTAGATTTCAGTGCCGCATAGACCAGACTTTTGGCGCGTGAATCGGCTTTCAGTTGTGGCAAATTGTCGAGTAAATATTCGCAGAAGTCCTGTGCGTTGGCATAAACGCACAATTCCAACAAATTGGCGTCATCCCAAAAACTGCTATCATTGGCCATAATGTAGCGTTCTTTTTTAAAGTCAGGAAACCGTTTCACCAACGGCGCAAAGGTTTCAAGCCCCCAAAACTCACTCGCAAAAATAATATTTTCGATTAGCGCAGACGCTTCGATATCCAGCGCAATATCTTTATTTATGATATGTATAAAAAGGTCTTTACTTCTTTCAGAATATAATATCTCCAGCGGAAGATTAAATTCACCATTGGTCCAAAAACTCACAGGCTTATTGATATCTAAATGAGCGTCAAGCAGAAGGTCAATCATATCTCTGCGTTGATAATCCTGGTAGGTATACTGTGGCTCGGGGTGATAAAGGTAATTAAGCCAACAATTATTGTAGCGATTTTGATAATAAAGATCGGCACCTAAAGTGAGGTAAAACCTCACCAACGCCGTATTATTAAACTCAATAGCTGAATGAAAGGCGCTAAAACCATTGCACTCAATTTTCGCCCCTTTATCGAATAAGTATTGTACCAGGGAGATATCTGACTCGGGACTGCGTGAGAGAGGAACCAGAACGTTACAAGGGGAAATATCGGGATCAATAAAATTGATATCCCCTCCATTAGCAAGGTACGTCTCAATTTTTTGTATTTTTTTAGAGGTGGATAGTTTGCTGTCTAAGCAAATTTTCCGTAGCGTGAGTTTACTATCCTTAAAAATCCAGTTCAGCATAAAATTCCTTATCAGGGGCTAATAATCGCAGACGTTCACACACTTTAGTCAATCGTAATTCAGGTCAATCTCGTTGAATTTATTGTCGCGATTCTGAATCACGCGCATCAACCAACGCCATTAACAACGGTCCCGCCTTTTCCAGTCCTTTTAATCCATCCTTAATCCAGACCCCTTTCCCACGCCAGGCCAACCGCGCAGCATGATCAAACTGGTCATAGTCCACCGGATACACCAGCGCCGGAATATTCTTTTGCAAGCAATGCCACATTATTCCTGCACCACCATGGTGAATGACCGCATCATAGTGCGTTAGCCAGTCATCGTAGTTCACCCAGGATACACGGTAGACATTGTCCTGCCGCTGCGATTCCGCTGCACAATGATGTCCATCAGTGAAATGAAAAACCCACTCGGGCAACGTACTTGCTAGCGCGATAACAGCTTGCATTACCGTATCTTTATGCCAGTCCAGATGTGTACCGAGCGTCACCAGCACATGGCGTTTATTTACTTCAAAGGGCGGTGCAACGCCTTGCGATGGCGGCGTGTAGAGCGCCGGGCCGGTAAAACTAACCGCAG
This sequence comes from Citrobacter freundii, assembly GCF_029717145.1. Lineage (NCBI taxonomy): Bacteria > Pseudomonadati > Pseudomonadota > Gammaproteobacteria > Enterobacterales > Enterobacteriaceae > Citrobacter > Citrobacter freundii. The sequence continues at coordinate 2,870,124 of NZ_CP099222.1, forward strand.
CGGGCCAGCGACGCGGGAATTCGAATGTTTCTTCGCTTAGTGCCAGTATACGCAGCGGCGAGTAAGTACTTTCGCTGCCATCCTGCCGGTACAGGCGCGTGATACCGGTCTGGCGAATAACGTCGCGAAATAGCCAGAACACGGCCAGTTTGAACAGTCGCACCTTTTTACGCTGGAGCGCGTGCCACCCATGCTGAATCGCGTTCTGCGCGGGCATTAACCCGCCGCAATACGCAGGAGCGCCATCGGTGGTTTCCAGCACACAGGGTGACGGCAGACTACTCCACCAGGGGATATCCAACCTGCGACAAACTTCGCCGACAATGGGCAGTGTAAAGTCCGCTATCGCCAGATCCGGCGTACCTTCGCGCAGCCACAGATGTTCCAGTTCATCGGCAAAATTTTTCAATAACCCCACCACGTGGCGAAACTGCCGATACAGCCGCAGCGGATGGGAGCCAACCGCATATTTCGGATTCACCACCTCCAACAGCGGCGTATCGTAATCACCATGCAAAGACAGCCCCATCAGCCCCGCCGCCGCAACAGAAGTAGCCACGCCGTGCGTGCTAATAATCCGCACCTGATAGCGTTCAGACAGCGCCCGCCCCATCGCCAGCACCGGATGTAAATGACCGGAAAACGGCGGTGCCAGCAAATCAATGCGGGTGACACCCGCGGGGATCAGATCAAATAAACGCTGCATCTACGCCCCCTGTTTGCCTGTATCAGCAATAAACCGCCGACACAGCGCCGCCAGTTGCGGCTGTTCAAGATAATTCATATGGCTGCAGGCAATGCGTTGGTCTGCCTGGCGAAACCAGCAACGAGAAATCCAGTCCTGATCGCCTTGTACCAGCAAGTGATGGCAGTCCGGTCGGCGGCCCGCCACCGGTCCAAAAGCAAAAACACTGACGCGCGCCAACCACTCTGGCAGTAAGTGCAGTTGGTTAAACAGTTCCAGTCCGCAACTGCCGGAAAGCAACAACGTATGGCTTGCTGACGCCAGCATCTCCAGCGCCTGTTGTCGGTAGCGCAGGGCAAAGCTGACGTGCTGCGCGCCAAGGTATTCCCGCGCATTGTTGACACTGGCGCGCAGCAGGCCGGTTGCCAGCCATGGCACGGACTGTACGGTCCACGGAAAATTCACATCCACGTGCTGATGGTGGCCGACGACCTGCTGTATAAACGTTGCCTGTGCGGGACTGAGCGAGCAGTTATCCGCACGGCTACGGCCAGTAATAAAGGCAATCTGCAAATCCGGCTTTATCATAGCGACGTAAACCAATCATTGCTGAAAATACGATACCGCCGCGAGCGCCAGTAAATAGTGCGATTCACCAGCGCATTCAGCAAATGGAAAGGCTGAAGTAACTCAGAGAGCAACGACAACAATGGATGCGAGGGGATCTCCACCGCGACCGCACGCTGAACGTAACGCAGCGCCAGATGGTGTATTGCTAATACCCCCAGAAGCAGAGCCGTTTGGGTCGCCCCACCAAAGGCCAGAATCACCAGTGCCCACAGCAACAAAGGGTGTAGCCCCTGCAACAGAAAAATAGCCAGATTGATTGCCGCACTTTTTTCATGCATCAGTAGCGTGGCAAACAGGAACCAGCGATGCATTTGGCGGAAATAGCGTTTAGCATCGGCAACGCTGGTCTGCACGCGCACCGCCGCAGCAGACTGCACAATACGCACGCCATGGCGAGTTAACAGTGTCGCCATCGCCAGATCGTCCGTCAGATGACGTAACACCGGCGCAAAACCACCAACACTCGCCAGCTTTTTACCGTGAATGGCGTAACACATACCGTTCAGCGTCAGTGGCGGCGAAAACGGTAACAGCGGCAAATAGGTCAGGGCTGAGTTGTCGTTAACAAACTGCGCCAGCAAACGGGAAGGCAGGTTATCCGCCGCACGATACCAGGGAAGCGCTGTCACCAGCGTGCTCTCCGTCAGAGCATCCAGCATGTTGCACAATGACTCCGCGCTCAATACTGCATCATCGTCCAGCACCAGAATCACATCACGCGTTACCTGCACCCTCGCCTGTTCCAGCTTAAACAGCTTGGGATTAACGCCCTCTGGCGCCTGAGGAAAGGAGAGAACAGTAATATGCTGCTGGGGATAGCGTACTTGCAAACGCTGCGTGACCCGCGCAGCTTCCGCATCGTCATCGTCATCGTCATCGTCATCGTCAATCAGCCAAAGAAATGCCGCACCACGCAACAGCCCCACCGTCGAGGCCAGTACACTTTCCAGTGCAGGATCGCCGCTGAGGATGGGCTGCATGACCATGACCGTATGCAGATCGCCGCCACGCGGCAAACGCAACACCCCACCACCGCGCTGCAGTTGCTGCAATATGCGTGGAACGATGGTGTTATCGTGCGGACCAAACAAACCACGAGGGCGCAGTAGCACAAAGGTAGTGGCGGGGAAACGGGTGACGGCACCGCTAATTTCCTGCTCCGCCTGAAATTTGCTGTTGGCGTAATGGCTGGAAAAAGCGCGCGCACGGTAGCTTTCCGGCAGAACGTAATGATGCTGAAAATCAAAGTAGACCGCAGGGGTCGAAATATGGATAAAGCGCGGTATCTGGGCATGTCCGGCGGCCTGCGCCAACACGCGGGTTGCCAGCACATTGGCGAGGAAAAATTCCGCCTGTTTGCCCCAGGGCGAGGATTCGGCGGCGCAGTGCCACACCGCGTGACAGCCAGTAATTAACCGAATACAGTCATTTTGACGGGCTTGCGTCAGATCCAGCGGGATAAAATGCGCACCGACCTGCGCCAGTTGTAGCGCCTGTGCCGCCAGTCCCGCCTGGCTGTCGTGCAAAGAGGCGTGATAACGATGAACAATACCACAACGTTTTTCCACATAACCCACCGCTTTGCCGAATCTGCTATCCAGTTCGGCAGAGGTGACGCACGTTGACGGTAAGGCAATTCCTGTCGCGATAATCTTGCACTTTGTGACAGACGAGTCAGAGTGTGTTTTTTCCATAAAACCAACTGTTGTCTTATTCCATAGAACATTATTACTTAATCAATTCCAAATTACCCGGGCTGATTTTACTGACTCAAGCGCGGAAGAACCGGAGCGTACACGTAGTACGTGAGGATTCTGAGCACTGCCCAGGTTCGAAATGGCAAGCAAAATAGTCCTAATGGAATAGGCTCTAAGCAGGCTTTTTGCTTTATATCTGATAATCAATCATTACTTCATCATCTGGCTCCATCGCTTGTCGCTTGATCTCCTCCACGGATAACCCTGCATTGCATAACTCGATGAATCGCCATACGTAATTACGTTGTAATTGACCGCGTTTCAAGCCAAGCCAGACGGTATTGGCATCGAATAAATGCCGGGTATCAAGACGGGTGAGCGTCCCCTCTTCCTGTTCACCGCTGGATTGCTCTGCCACCAGCCCAATGCCCAGTCCCAGCGCCACATAGGTCTTGATCACATCAGAGTCCTGCGCGCTGAGGATAATATCTGGCAGTAATCCTTTGCGGGCAAATGCCTCATCAATACGTGAACGCCCGGTGATGCCCTGGCGGTAAGTAATAAGCGGCCAGCGAGCAATGGCCTCCAGCGTCAGCGGGGACGTCAGGACTAGCGGATGATCGTGAGGTACGAGCAGGCTGTGATGCCAACGAAACCATGGAAAAGCCACCAATAGGGGATCGCTGCTTAACCGCTCGCTGGCAATACCGATATCTGCCCCACCATTTTGCAATAGTGCGTCGATTTCCTGCGGCGTGCCCTGAATTAACTCCAGGCGAACTTCAGGGAAGAGTTCGCGAAACGCTTTAATCACCGCAGGCAGGCTATAACGTGCCTGCGTATGGGTAGTGGCAATCGTCAGCACTCCGGAAGTGTCATTGGTAAACAGATCGGCAAGTCGGCGAACATTGCTGGCTTCATTGAGAATACGTTCAGCGATAACCAGCAGGGCTTTACCCGGTTCAGTCATACCAAGCAGGCGTTTACCGCGGCGGATAAATATTTCGATACCCAGTTCATCTTCAAGCTCGCGAATATGGCGGCTTACCCCCGATTGCGAGGTATAAAGGATATTCGCGACCTCCGTCAGGTTGTAATCCTGACGTGCCGCTTCACGGATGATTTTAAGTTGCTGGAAATTCACTCTACACTCCGGATACATCAGACATTACGCTATTGTTAAAGTCTGATGACCGGCATAACAAATAATAAAAACCTGCATCTTATTCCTGCACGGAATAAGGTTTAACTCACTAACTGCAGTTCACGGTTTTCAACTGCCGGGCTACCGACAAGCGACAACAGGATCTCTTTCACCGCCTGAGCCTGAGGCGATAAACTCCCCCTGGCCGACACGTTCAACGATAACGGCAAACTCATCGATGGGGTGGTAATACGCGCCATCCAGCCATTTGCCGCATTGCAGAGTGAACGAGCAGCGGACTCCGGTAAAACAGTCACCCCCATGCCACTGGCAATTGCTGCGGTTAAGGTGGAAATAGACTCAATTTCCCCAATCACTTTGGCCGTTAAACGGCGTAATGAAAATGCTTCATCTACACGTAAACGCACCGCGCTGTAATCCCGGGGAAGAAACAGATTCATCTGGGCTACAGCGGCTAAATCAACACTTTGCCCTGGACAATCTCGTGTGCCGACAAGGAAAAGATCCTCTTTTAGCAATGGCTGGCTAGTAATACCTGCGATCGGAGAACGTTCGTAGAGTACGGCCATGTCGAGCTGACCACTGAGCAACTTTTCGTTTAGCGCCGCTCCACTGTTCTCATGCAGGTAGATCAACACCTCTGGCAGTTCGGCGCGCACGGTCTGTAATAACGGCATGGTGATAGATGACGCTGCCGTCCCGGGGGCAAGGCCAATAGACACCTGGCCGCTCAAGGTCTGTCCGATATTACTGACGGCAAGCTGCGCCTGCTCGCACTGCCGCAAAATCGTGCGGGCGTGGGTATAAAGCACCTTTCCAGCGTCAGTCGGTGTCACTCCGCGCTTAGTACGAATCAGCAACTGTTGATCCAGTTCGCCTTCCAGCGTAGCAACCTGTTGGCTCAACGCGGGTTGCGCAATATGCAACACTTCCGCTGCCTGGGTCAGGCTACCAATATCGACGATTTTTACGAAATATTTCAGCCGTCTGAAGTTCATTTTGCCTCCTGTCGGAATACCAGAACCCGTGCTGGCAGTCATGTTCATCAGGTTTGCAAAATGCTTGCCAGTTTCGAGTGAGTACGGGCCACAGCGCTCAGTGCCCGTAAAACAAGGCCTGGAGGTCAATGATAAATATTCTTTACCCTGGCAGCCGTCTTTTCCTCTGCCCCACCACATGCTGTGGCGCACCAGAATAGGGCAACAATCTAAAAAGCGGGAAAGATCGCCGCTTTGTTGATTTTGTCAGCAAACAAACTCGCAATTGCATTTACCCCTTTGACAACACCCGCGCCCCTCGCTAATATGCGCCTCGTTCACACGATTCCTCTGTAGTTCAGTCGGTAGAACGGCGGACTGTTAATCCGTATGTCACTGGTTCGAGTCCAGTCAGAGGAGCCAATTTAAGGGAAGCAGACGTTCACTGACGTCTGCTTTCTGCATTTCTATCAGTTGGTTATCCCTTCTTTCACGTTCACCCTCGTTCACTAAAAACCACTCGAAGCCATACCCATTTGCTGGTAAAAATGTTGGTAATGGTAGTTCGATTGCGTTTTTACCAACAAACGGGGGATGTCGTTATGCCACTTACTGATACTAAAGTAAAAAATGCCAAGCCCCTCGATAAGGAATACAAGCTGACTGATGGCTTCGGTATGTTCCTTCGCGTTACCCCGAAGGGTTCCAAATACTGGCAAATGGCTTACCGCTTCGAAGGGAAGCAAAAACTCTTCTCTATTGGTGTTTACCCTGCTGTTTCTCTTTCTGACGCAAGGCAACGCCGTGATGAAGCTAAAAGACTTCTTGCTCAAGGCATTGATCCTAACGCCAAGAAACAGGCCGAAGTTAAAGAGCTTAAAGCAAAGCGTGATAACACCCGAACATTCAAAGCCGTGACCAAGGCGTGGTTTTCTACCAAAAAGAAATGGTCTGAAGATTACCAGAACACTGTCTGGACCCGCCTTGACAACTACATATTCCCGGACATTGGCAACAGAGACGTTACCGGGCTTACCACTGGCGATCTTTTAGTCCCCCTCAAAAAAGTGGAAGCCCTTGGTTATCTGGAAGTTGCCACACGGGTTAAGCAATATGTCACCTCTATCCTGCGTTATGCCGTCCAACAGCAGCTTATCCGCTATAACCCGGCTTACGATCTGGAAGGCTCCATACAGAAACCTGAAACTGAACACCGTCCTGCTCTGGAGCTTGAAGAGATTCCCTTGCTACTTGAACGTATTGATACCTACAAAGGCCGCAGACTCACCACACTGGCGATTCAACTTAACCTGCAGGTATTTGTTCGTTCCAGTGAGCTACGCTTCGCCAGATGGTCAGAAATCGATTTCAAGAGCAAGCTGTGGGTTATCCCCGAACAGCGGGAAGTCATCGAAGGGGTGAAATATTCAGGCCGTGGCACCAAGATGAAGCGTAAACATTTCATCCCTCTCTGCCGTCAGGCAATCATGTTGCTGGAAGAAATTAAACAGCTCACCTATGAAGATGGCAATGATGATGGTTTTATCTTCACGGGTAGCTATGACAGCTTTAAACCGATGAGTGAAAACACCATCAACAAGGCGCTACGTAAGATGGGCTACGATACCCGACAGGACATTTGTGGTCATGGCTTCCGGACACTTGCCTGTAGTGCCTTAATTGAGTCCGGTTTGTGGTCAGAAGACGCTGTAGAGCTTCAAATGAGTCACAAGGAAAGCAATAGTGTCCGCGCCGCTTATACCCACAAAGCCAAACACCTTGACCAGCGCCGCCTGATGCTACAGTGGTGGGCTGATTATCTGGATGAGAACAGCAACGGTATGGTTAGGCCGTTTGAATTTGCTAAAAAATTATAGCGATTACAACCAAGGATGGTTGATTCTTCTCAGAGGGATGAGATACTGACAGAAGTATCTACATAAAGTTAATCAATAGAATAGGATTTTCAACATTGATAAACCCTCTCTCTTTTTTCACATTTCTTTACTCGTTAAGCAAAGATGTCCCGGATGCAGTGAACATTCAATACGAAGCACCGATGCCAAGTTTGTTGCCTCCCGAATTACATGATAAAGCAGAAATAGAAGGATTTTTCACCTCTCAAGTATGGATGGAAAATCTATCAGGAAAAGTATTAGATAATATAAGGATTAATCTTACGGCACCTTTATCCTATGCCCCGATAGTGAGAACAAATAAAAAACACCGCATTATAGAATACAGTTACGACCCAAAAACATATGAACTAACATTCCAAAAATTAGATCCTAAAGAATCTCTAAGAATAACATTCTTTCCATCTTTAGATTTCATATCTTCTTTCAAAAAACCACAAATAATAATTAACAATCAAGAGTTAAGTAAATCTAGAGAGTTTGTTGGATTTTGTCGAAAATATCCATTACTAACTTTCTGGGGAATTTTTATTATTTTATTTACAATCACAGCATTAACATTCTCAGGATACAATACCCTTCGATACTATGGAATAATAGATAAAAACTCTGACATTTCATTAATGAATCAGGCAAATGAAAGAATGAAAGGTTATGGATGCCCATTGAATGTTGGAGTTGTTGACGAAAAACTAAAAGAAACTGTTAAAAGTACATTTGGATACCCTTCTGCAATACTCCAGTTTAATGGCGTGAAAAATACACAAGAGCTATGGAAAAAAGAGAAAATAGTCTATCTCGATTGCAACCCTAATTAATATAATCACAAGGATCTTCTATGGATTTTTTCTCACCTGTAGTAAACGAAGATAAATTTCATGAAAATTTTAAAAGAGTATTATTAAAAAATGATAAGTTGTCTCAAGCACTTTTTAATCAATGGGCTGAAGGATTTGTTGACAGAGATAACAAAATAGTAAAAGAATTTCAAACATCATTCAACTCAACATTTTGGGAAGTCTATCTTTATGCAGCGATCAAAAATTATGGCTTAGATGTTGACTTTAATTTCTCCACACCGGATTTCTGTATATCCGATTCAGACTTTGTCATTGAAGCCACAACGGCAAATGCGGCAAGGGACAAAACACCTGAGTGGGAAAAAAATTATACACCAGAAGAGATGGTGAAGTTAAACCGATTTGGAGAGTTGAATAGAGAAGCTATTATAAGGCTCAGTAGTGCTATAACGCAAAAAGACAGAAAATATAATAGCAGTTATTCAAAGTTGGATCATGTCAAAGGTAAAGCATTTGTTTTGGCCGTAGCACCATTTGAACAGCCATATTTTAACTTGCAGTATGATCGTGCAATCAGAGCTGTGTTATATAGTGATTACGTAAATGAAGATGTTTATTTAGATAATCCAGAGCTATATCCTGAAGGACCTCCAAATCAACATTTAGATTATATTATCAAAGATAATGGCGCGGAAGTGCCGCTCGGTTTTTTTTGTGATGAGCAGTACGAGAATATTAGTGCCATCATTTTTAATTGCAACGCAACTTGGGGTAAGGTTGTTGCATTAGCGAATAAAAATAATCCAAATGGTCAAATCAGCTCGGTTTGGGCCGTTCCACCAGAAGGTAAACCGGAGGGTGAAATATGTAAGCCCTCAGAATATATTGAAAACATTCTGGACGGCTTGATGATATTTCACAATCCCTATGCAAAAAATCCACTTTCTCCACATGTTTTTAGATCTGATCGAGTAGTTCAATTCTTCCCCGATCATAAAACCATGACGCTACAAGTGGAAAACTATAATAACTGTCTACACTCCAGAAGTGTAATTGTCACCAATTATAAAAGCACGGCCACTAGATGAATCATAAAATATCAATACTCCAACAAGAAAAGGGCCTTTCGGCCCTTTCATTTTCCCTAAAAGGGAACTACCCATTGGGTAGAATACATATCCCCACACTTGAGGCAACTCAATCAGCCCATTGGGCTGTAAACTACTCCCCATATATGAGGCAATCAGACACTCCAATGAAGTGAATATTCGCAAGGAACACATATTAAATATAATATTTAACATCGATTGTCAAAAACATCTAACTGGTTTTTTGAAAAATATTATCATATCCATCAAACTTAACCCTCCACAGCAAACTATCCGGAGGATTAAACTGAGTTCCTGACGCCTTATCTCTTTTATATTACCCCCTGAAATATCAAGGTAAGAAATGTAATATGTACAGAAAAAATGAATCCCCCTCTAGATAAAAACATATTATTGGTAATGTCATGCCTTATATACATAATAAATTATACTGCTGATAACTCATATGCCTTAGATACTGTTTCCTGAACAAAGTATTTTACTTGAGGAAGAAGACGATCATATGCAGTATCAATATCCTTCAATTCTTCACCTTCTATCCATGATGAATATGCTGTAGCAAGTTCATTAGACACCATTCCCTCATGCTTTATAGCATTATTTATAAGTCTTAATTCATTGTATGCATCATAACCCGTCAGTGTCTCAACTTCCTCATGGCGTGTTATGAGCTTTAATTTTCCGATAAACCTTTTTTTACCATTATTATAAAATTTTTTATCGATTACTTTAGATATTTTCACTTCAACACTCTTAAATAATGCCAAAATACTTAACTCGTCAGATAGGGATTTTATATTGCTGGCATTTATCATTAAATCTACTAAGTGATCTTTATATTCATCAATGTCAAAAGCATGCCCATCACTATCAAAGGTCCTTTCATTAATATTATCATATTCCTTTTTAAGTTTATTGATTCTACGTTCAGTTGAACTTTTGATTAATGAACGTAATTCATCTATATCTTCATGATCAAGACGCTTGTCAAAATTCTCAAAAACTTTGTTCCAAGAAACCATTTTACCGCTCCTGTATTGTTAACAAAAGACATTATAATCATATTAATTTATTAGTGACAAGGTTTACCTCTATAATAAAATGGCTATTATCTTCCTCCATCATTCAAAAATATTTTCGTATCATTATTAAAAATAAAAGTATGTTCAAGGTAATGAAGGTGGAATAGGAAAAGATATAACTCTATTAAATATTATTTTTTAAAATAACATTCGCACCCTGCGTGCTCAGGCTCGTGAAGCAACGCTGGAGACATTGGGAGAGATGCTTGATAAGCTCACTACCATCATTGAAGAACGTCGTAAAGATGAAACAAGTGCTCGACAAGAACAAGCTAAACATCAGGCCAAACTTGCAGCCTTCCGTGTTAAATTGCTCTAGGATGGAATTGATCCTTCTGAACTCCTTGAAGGTTTGAAATCCAAACCATCTAAATCAAAATGTGAACCTCGTCCTGCTAAATATAAATATCTTGACGAGAATGGTGCTGAACAGACATGGACATGTTAGCCCCTCCTAAAGTCAAATATACTCTATTAATCATTGATATAGTGTATTATCAACAGCTGTTGCTACTCACTCTTACCTTCCATATAAGCCGCAAAAGCCATCTCACATGCATTTTCTTCATTAGCCACGTCATCGATACCTAGGTAATAGGTATATCCTCTATTGATTAAATGAAGATCATATTTTTTATTTTCCTCAACTACTTCTTTTTCAGTATCAAAATCATCAAATGCTAACTGTTGTTCGAAATTCAATCCTCTATTGGATCGTAATACATTCAAATAAAAATCATCCCTGCCAACCAAATCGATAGTATTATCTAAATAGGCTTCAACCCTCTCGATACAATCAAAATCCCCATCAGCTTCAGAAATAGCCTTTGACAGATAATCAGCAATATTTCTTGTTGTTATTTGTACTGCACAAGATCTTATTTTATCACTCATCTAATTTACCTTTTATTATTATGCTTTCTAAAAAACAAAGGGCCTTCCAGCCATTTATCATCCCTTTAAGGGAACTACCCATTGGGTAGAATACGTATCCCCATACTTGGGGTAACTAAAGCAGCCCATTGGGCTGTAAACCACTCCCCATATATGAGGCAATCAGACACTTCGGTGAAGTTAATATTTACAAGGAACACTTGCTAGATATAATATCATTTATAAACTGTCAAATATATTTTCGTGAGATATCATCACAACCACTTACTGTGAATAAATTTAACCTCCGACAACAAACTATTCGGAGGATTAAACTAAGTTCCTGACGCCTTATCTCTTTTATATTCGATGTTATATTTCTGAAAGTCAGGACAAGGCATATAACGGCCTGATATTAATATAAATAATATATAAGTATCTTTATTCCTGTCTGCCGAGCATATCCTCAAGAAATCTTTTTCCACGTAATTTAAATCTGACCTTATCCTCAGCACTAACATTTTTTTACTGTAATAATACCCCCAATACAAACTCCTTATCGACATCATCCACTTTACAGCCAACAGCCTTTGCCACTTCTGCACCTAAAATAATTTTCAGGCGTGTCTCAGCGCTCTTGGATAAAGATTTTTCTTTGCTCTTAAGGCGATTCAGACGCATCTGTGCTGATGCTATTTTTTGCTTGATTGTTTTCTCTATTCTTGGTTTTCTGTTTTTATCATCCTCATTCACAATTACTTTTCCTTTTAGTTATTAAAAAAATGAAATACTATTAAAAAAGGAAAAGGTCAAACTAGAGGTAGCAAGCTGAATAGTTTTATTTCAAATTAAACCACGCAGTGCAAAATGATTTTTTCAAACAATCATCTGCTGAACAGGCTTGTCCTGTTAATGATTGGATTTATCCCGAAATAATGGTATTTTTGTTTTAAAATTTCCATGAGGCCCTGTATAAAACGAAACTGTGCAACATCTTGCTGAAAACACACTGATTTTTTTAAGTCCCTTACTCACCCCGTTACTTGTTTTATCAGGCTGATGAAATCATTTTCACCTGCCATTTTTAAACTCTTATTCCGGCCCTTAACCTGTAAATTGTGCAACACATAAAAGCATCTGTTATTTTTCTATTTCACCCTAAATTCCACTTTCCCGCCTTACGGCGGGAGGGAAAATCTATTTTTGCCCTTTCGGGTACTCTCTAAAACCCTAATACTCAATATAACTACTCTACCTCAACCGTTTATCCGATTCCTGCCCTGTTAATTTCACAGACATTAAAACTAGCGTTATTATTATTAATATAGAAAAACTTAAAACATTGTCGTTATTTTTAGCTCCTTTAGGAGATATAAAAATAAAGCAATGCCCACCTATACACTCACTTCGTGAGCGTGTGGGGTCTACCGACGGTTGCCTGCCGCAGGCTAACACCGTTTCCTTCGGAAACAAGGTCAACGTCAACATCAAAGTTTTTCTTGCGAAAAACTAAAACCAGCATAGTCGCATTGGAGAGTTATATTTTGGTTTGATATTTAAACTTATATTGAGGTTGTTTTTATTGTATGGCTATTTTTCATCTTGATTTTAAAATTGTGAAACGTTCAGAAGGCAGATCTTCCGTTGCGAAAGCTGCCTATCATGCTCGTACACGTATAACAGATGAAAGAACAGGTGATACGTATGATTATAGCCGCCGTACTGATTTATATGGGCATTTCATCTTAGCTCCTGCTAATGCTCCAGAATATATCGTAAAAGACTCTACAGCCTTATGGAATGAAGTTGAAAGAGTCGAGCGTCAACAAAATGGTCAAACATCCCGTTATTTCGATGTTGCTATTCCTGCCGAGTTAAACAATGACGACAAGAAAAGACTTGTCCTTGAGTATTGTCAGAAAAATTTCGTTGATAAAGGCATGATTGCTGACATCGCTTTTCATGATCTCGATAGTGATAATCCTCATGCTCACGTTATGTTGACCTTAAAAACAATAGGCCCGGAAGGTTTTGGCAAAAAGGAAAGAAGCTGGAACGACAGAAAAATGTCTATTTTTTGGCGTGAATCATGGGCATCTATGGCTAACAGCTTCCTCGCTGCTGCTGGTTCATCAGAACGTATCGATCATCGTTCTCTCCAAGTCCAGAACGAAGAAGCACTATCCAATGCGGCTATTGCTTTGGATAATGAAGAAAAAGCATTATGGCTTGCTAAAGCGGCTGAAACAAATCGTCCTCCAATGAAGCGTATCCACAGTGCCAAATGGCGTAATAAAGCTGCTCAGGAACAAAGAGCCGCAGAACAGGCTGTTCGTGATGCTGCCAAGCAGGAAGCAGTTGAAGTCTACAAAACATTCAGCGAACTTGATCTTGAAATCGTCGTTGATGTCAGAAGCTTTACGATTACACATCTTGCTGAACCAGAAGAGATTGTATTACCTAAAACACGCTCCGGTTCTTCTGCCAGTGAACCGCAAAGACCTGTTCTGGTTGCCCCGGCACCTCATACTCGTATGCGTGGCGTTAAATCCTATCGTGATAAATCCAAAGTCAGTAAGGTTGTTGCTGGTAAGAAACCATCGGTCAGTATTTCTGATTATGAAACAAATACTATTTTGAAAACATCCTCCTCTCAAAACCCAAACAGGGCATCCAGAAGCGCCCCTGAACGTGTTAAGAGAAAACAGGCTATTCCACGTCAGGATAATATTTTTAAACGCTTCACAACTCTTGTCATTGATTTTTTCAAGCAGAAGTTTGTATGGGCTAAAGCAAACAAATCCCAAATTGATTTTATCAGTGAAGAACATGATAAACGTATTGCTGAAAACTATGTCTTTGATGAAGTATTAGGTCATCATGTTTCTCGTTCTGAATATGAGAAAAAAGCCAAGTTTAACCAAGATGACTATAAGCCAACGTCTGATGAGATCAGCCGTTTCCCAAACCGCCCTAAGAACGAACAGCCGGAAAGCGATCATCGCATGGATCTCATACCACATACCAGCAAAGATAAAGCACGACGTATGAGGCCACCGGGATATAGAAAATAAAAGGCCAAATTTAGATAAGATAATGTCAATGAATTCCAATAAGAAATTTCAAAGCCGATGGAAATCGGCTTTATTAAGTAATGTAAATATATTTTACCAATCTTCTTTTTCTTTTTTCTCAAGAGCATCCCGATAACGCTGCTGCTCAACAATACTCAGATTGGGATCAGACAGAACACTCCGCCCCTTCACCGCAATATCGTAGTCAATTTGAGATTGTGTTTTATATTCTTTGTTCGGCTTAAAATAATCTGATTGTGGTGCAGATGACGACGCAGAATAACCAGAATATGTTTTACTCCCAGAGCAACCGATATAAGCTAACAGACTGGAAAACAAGAAGAGAAGTGTCCATGTGGCGTTGTATCCGTTAAGCGTATATCCACTTCCATTCAAATCTGAAAACACGCCATGAAACCTGACAGCATAGACAATCAGGAATGATGAGAGGATAACAGCCCTGCTTTTCCCGACAGTTAAATACTTACGCACAAATTTTACCGTTGGTACTAGCGTGACCGCAAACAGCACTAATGCAGCTAACACCAGCCATATTGGAAACAGCCCGTATTCTTGCGTGATATTCTGCGATAGCGTCACAAGGGACAGCACCAAGAAAGCGTTAAGTAGAAACAGTCTGATCGCAATAGATATCTTCACGTTCTTTTGAGTCTTTTTGAGAAAAAGCACCGGTGTAAGTGATGGTATGTTTAACAGAAGCCCCAAGAAAACCACTATTATTAACTGAATCATATATTCCTTCTATTTATGAGTGTGTTGAAGCTCCAGCCTATTTGCACTCCACTTCAGGTGCATGTTTGTCCCAGAACCAGTAAGCATGCACCATGAAGTGTATATGTATATAGCAGCTATCTAACTACGGTATCAAGAATAAGCTCATTGGTTTCAGGATCGTAAACGTTAACTTCATCCTTAATCACAGTCGTATGAATGGTATTGTCACTACCATCGACCTTAGAGATATGAAGATAAGATTTAACAAAGAAGCCAGCATTACCTCCTTGTCTACCTATGGCAGCAAGCTTAGCAGATACTTCGCGAGCTTTGTCATCCGGTACGCCAACTACACACCCACGTAAAGAATCATCTGTAGTGAAGCGGATTCCACGTCGTTCGATTGTTAAACCGCCGTTCATATTACATGAGGGCGCTTCATAGCTATAACCCTTCTTGGTCATATCATAGCTATCACGTGTAGAAAACCAACTAGTAGAAGTTTCTATAGATTTTTCGCCACTTTCTGTTTTGAGAGCATTTTTGTCTGCCAGTTGCTGACTCAAATTAAAAGTTGAGTAAGACAATATGTTTTTCAGATTTTTATATTGCTCAATTTTTTCTTTTATTTTAGGAAGTTCTTCTTTTTTAATATCTTCTTTGGCAAAGACATCTGTCGTATTGTTCCACTTAGAGCTAAAGAACCCCATCAATTCATCATCGCTGAACTTACGTGGTGCTTGCGAAAAGTAAATGTAATATATATCATTCTGTGAGATGACTTTATATTCAGAATCAGGAATATTCCTCAACACATCATCATCTGCATTAAGTTTCTCTTCATACTTATCACGCCACTCCTTTTGAGATACCGTAGGTTCACTTTTACTACGTGTTAGTCCTTCAAGAGAAAGTTTAATATCAGTAACAAATTTATCGTTTTCTTTTTTTATATTGTAAGTGAAATTATCTGAAAATGAAATCCCATAGATTTTATCAGATGTGAACTCTATTTTAGCACTACATGATAAATCGTCTTTACCTGTGCCAGTTAGCCTTGCGTTACTTACTTTAACTTTATCGGTAGTTCCGAATCCTTTTGAAAAATCATCCGCACTATATTTATAGCTAACATCAATCCTTGACGCTCTTCTATTGTCAGAAAGTTGTTCTACAGAGTTATATCTATCAATAAACGGGGAATAGTTTAATGGATTACGATTTAAGAATTCAACACTCCCCTCTCTGAAGCTATTTTCTATCTGTGTAATAACATCTGGTCTTTTGCAAATACCATCTGCTTCTTCACTTGTAAGCTCAGAAATACTTTTATTTTCAACAGCTTTTTCACAACCAGTCAGAACAATAGAAAATCCTAGAACCATTACTAATGACTTACGCATAATTATTCCTTTAAATGATACAGAGAATACCTTCAAGTATTTTCTTGATATAAATAATGTCTCGTTTTGACATTAGAAACCGCTAGCTTTCCAACCATTATTAGTTTTAACTAATATCGCAGTAGCTTTCTCAGATTTGTCAATGCCTTTGACCCCAGCTCTGGCAAACGCGTCCTTATCAACCCAGTTTGGGATATCTGACAATTTCCATGTATATGATACCCGTGTTACTTTTTGACCACCAGCGTCGCTGGGTTCAGTCCACTCTTTTATTTCATCCACTGTTCTAGTACCTACGCAAGCCCCATGCTCCTTATCCCAAAATTTCGCTTTAGCACCTTTATCTGTTGATGATAAGGCTGCAACACGGGTAAACCCTTGTTGTTCGAATTCAATATCGATTAGGCCCGATTTTTTAAGTCCTTCCAAGATAGGACTCACATCATATCCTCGAACATTAACTCTCACGAAAACTCCGGGTTCACTGAAGCTTTCATAAGCATCACTGTTATTTTCTTTTGTATTAAAAGAATAACAAACAGGCTCCTTACTGATTTCCTTATTTATCGCTTTTTCAAAGTCTCCCTTATCTCCACAACCGACAAGCAAAATAGCCCCCACGGCCACTAACGATATTTTATGCATTTTATTAACCCTGAATTAATGATTGATAATGCCATTTCTCAGAACAACCAGACGAACTGGCATATCGGCATTGTTTACTGTGGCGAAGCCACGAACTTCGAAGTTGTTTACAGTTCCAGTGACACTGACTTTCTGACCTTTTTTGTAAGTCAGAACCGTATCATCAAGGCCAGAATAGTAATCAATCCAGACCATACCACCACAGTAGCTCATATCGGCTGTTTTGAATAGCAGGTAATAGTTAGGGGTTGACATGGGCATTCCTGTCATCATATCGCTGGCACTTCTGCCCTTCGTCACTTCCTGAACAGTGGCATTGGTGATAGAGATCCTTTTGCCAGTCCATTTTTTTTCCGCTGCCATTGCATTTTCTTCATAGTCTTTGCAGACAGCACCAAGACCCGCAACTGAGGAGGCAGGGCCAGAGTTTTGAGTTGAATCTGAAGCGCTAAGTGTTTTACCCACTGCACTGTTCAATGATGACAGTGAAGAGTTAATTGCCCCGTTAACGCTATTCACACCATCGTTAAGCTGTTGGCATCCAGTAAGAAATGCCAACGAGACCACCAGTGGTAAGAAGTTATGTCCTTTCATTTATCCCTCAAGAATATAGTCAGATTCGCATTCACCCGATCCCGGCGCTCACACCGGTTAATCAGGATTTGTCTTCTAATCAATTGATAGAATTGAATTATTTTTAGCTTTCGTCATATCGTTTAAATCGATCGATAAAAAGCAATTGATAGCCACCATCTATTAAATGTCTTTAATTGATCGATTTCATCAATTAAATCACCGATCGATAATCAGAGTTCAATCGGCATTAACTATCAATATTAATTTATCGATCTTTATTATCAATTAATTGGCGGCATTGGTAGCTACACATCGCCGCAGTTGACTTGCTTTAGCTAGATGTTCGAGGGATAAGGAATGAAGCAGCACACATGATTTGTTCTGCTGCTTTTATAGGTGGAACAAAACCTGTCTACAGCGATCTGAAGCAAAGGAAAATGTCACAGACTTGACCTAAGCCGACATGGCATAGCTTATACCCCTGCTGCTCGGTGATACCGCATGAGTTTTATCACTTACCGATTTCTGGCTTTACTTAAAAAGTAATATCTTTCATGAAGTTAATATCATAACAGCAGCAGTGGGATGTTCAGGTCAGAGCATTAATGATTTTACGGTTTCTTCACTGATCTGACTGAGTTCAGAAATCAACCTTCTGTAACTACTTACCATTCGCTCCCTGTCCAAATCGCCTTCGCCCTCTGACAGGAAGAAATAACCGTAATCATTAATATTGATGCTTTCGCCGTTTTCCAGAATAAGCTTTATTCCATTTTTACTTTCTTCTATATCGTTTACGATACACGTCATAAAAGGGATGTTTTCATTTGATTTAAAGATACTTATTGTTTTTATTTTTTTCATTACACGCCTTCCTTATTTTGTCTGTTATGTAATTAAATATCATTTATCACTGCGTAAAATCAAATTTAACTCACCATGCGCAGCATGGATTACTTCTTTGTTATCATTCTGTTTGAAAAAAAATATTTATCTTATGAGCTAATGCTCATGTGCTACCGCACGGCTACGCCCTGACACTGATATGAAATGAGATTTTATGTTCAAAGTATTATACTAATATTGAAAACCGATCATGTGCCTGCACATAATATCTTATTCTCGACATATGGCATTTGCTCTTAAACACATTGGAAAACTATATTTTCAGAAGCAGCACTTCGTGATTGTTCAAAACAATCACATTGCTGGAACAGGGTTCATCCCTGTTGATGATGGATTTATCCATGAAGAATTGCGGCGACAGCCGCTATGGGGTAAATGGGAAACAATTTCAACTTTAATAAGATATCAGCAGCGCTTAGTGATTGTTTAAAACAATCACTTCGCTGAAATATAAAACCCAGAAAAATGACAGTAACTTATAAAACAGTTTCATTGTAGAAAAGAGACTAATGCAATAAAAGTAAAACTGCACCCCAAAAATACCTCTGCATAGTAACTCTCAGCTTCGCTAATTGAATAATGAAGAAGAAAAATGCTCTCAGGCCAGCTATAGCTTAAAACCAAGTACCGACATCCGGGAGTTAAAGTCCCGAATCCCGGTACTTAAGTTGATAACTATTCTCAAATAAAAATGATAAAGTATTATTTATATATATGCTGTCGCACTACAAGTTTCATAAGTAAAAACATTAAGTGTTAGTTATTTTAAAAAATATTAACTTTAAGTATTGACTTGCACGCAAAATATAGTATTTACTTAAATGTATAACTAAAAAAATAAAGGGGTAAATACCATGATAGAAAATAATATACAAACTGAAGTAAAAAAATCAAGAAGAGGTCTCCCACGTCATACTAAAAACCCATTTCTTAATGATACAAGTCTACATACAAAAACTGGCGTCAGACGTATTACGACAGGAAAAGATCGATTAGCATTAGTTAATGAAAATACTGGAGAGCAAGTTGGTAATGGCGGTTTCTATCAGGCTATGGAGGTTGATAAGACACAGTTCGTGAAACTTTATGTTGATGGAGTATCTGCTATTGAAGGACTGTCTTCATCGGGTAAAAAAGTTTTCAAGATCCTTTATCTTGCTATCAGAGATAATAAGGATACTGATACTATTGTGATGTCATACGATATTGTTGATCAAGATGTCGTAAAAATATCAAGAACAACATATTTCAAAGGTATGAAAGAGCTTGCTGACAAGAAGTTTATCGCAGAGACCATGATACAGAACTATTACTTTATTAACCCTGACTACATGTTTAATGATGATCGCTTAACTTTTATGAAAACTTATTACTTGAAGGATAAGAATCAAAAAAACAAATGTTCTTAAATGAGCTATAGAAAATAAATATTTATTGTTCCTGATTTCTTAAGAAAAATATATTCATTAAAAAATCGGTTGTTTCTCAATAAAGAAACATGGACAAGTTGATGAAATTTAGCTCCTGCTGAAATATGTTAGCTTATTTCTGGGGGGTATATTACTTCACTTAGTTTAATCACATTCAAAATGTATAATATTGGATAATTCAAGCTTAATTGCAAGCACCTCTTTGACATATCGTCAGGGTTCAAACGATCAAACTCAAATCGTGGTAAAATGTCTTTCTATATGCCTCTCTTAATAATATAATATTGATAATCCAATCGATTGAAAATGAAGTTTAGGTGATTTTAAATGGAACAAATCGAAAGAAGTAAAAGATATCTGAATAGAATGGAGAAAATCTACTCAGGAATATTTTCTTCTTCGGGCCATGATACAGCGGATTACGATGATGATGTCATTTCTTTTTTTATTCATTGCTATCATATAAGAGATTGGTTTATTCATCTTAATCGGTTAAATATTGATGCGAAACAGGTGGATAAATTTATCAATAAACACCAAGCGTTGAAGATATGTGCTGATTTAGCTAATGGCTCTAAGCATTGTAATTTAACCCGTTCATTACGAAGTGGCGACCAACCTCATATTTCAGGTAAACAAAAAGAAACGTCAACTTGGCTTACAGGGACTGGTGGCGGTGAAGTAATGAAATGCAAATATACAATTTTATGCAACAACACATTGTATGATGCCTTGCAATTAGCTAGAGAATGCATGCAACTTTGGGATTCATATATTGTTGAGCTTAAGGTTTTGAGAAAAAATGATTAAAAACATCTTCGTTCACAAGCTTTATAAATAATTTTTTAGCTTCGAAGTTAACCAGCCCCATAAAGATGTCTTTTTACCTGTAGATGATGAGTACGCCCATGACGGATTCATCCGAGCGCTTGGTAGTAAATGGTTATGGTCATCCTCATCAACAACTACAGCATTTAACTTATCAGCTACCTCCATCATCTTACAGTAAAGCGTCTCATCAGGATGCTTAGTTGAAATCCCTTTATCATTCTAATCAAGCCAAGAGTCATCGTATTTACTCTAACCATACCATATAGTATAAAATCACCATTATTGTTATCTATTAATAGTTATGATTCAAGAATGAAATAATTTATCTTTTCAATATGAACAGATCTTAATCTTGACATGGCTAGCACTTAAACGAAGTTAACTAGCCATAATAATTCCATATAAATTCTAAATGTCTCTTTTACAATGAATCACCTCAGGAACTTGGATTCCAGCCACAGGCATTAAAATTCCCCATGGGTAGGTTACATCACTATTTCTTTCATATTGATAGACAACCAATTCCGGGAGATTTCTCTTATCATAAAGCCGTCCGAATCTAAAGCATAGACTATTAGGCGCAGCCAAAAAAAGGTGAATTCTTTTAACACCCAACCCCGACAGGTCAGCAACGGCATGCAAGAATTGCTTACCTAATTCGACCTGCTTAATCTCCGACCATAAATTATCCGTATTTATTATAGGTAAAAACATAGTTACTAACTTCATAGATGGGAATTGTTTTTGTATTAGTGAAGAATCAATTAAATATGAACTAGAAATAACCAAAAGCACTTCATTATCTGTTGCCTGCACATCTTTGACACCTTGGATGATATACCTTTCTTCATCATCTTCTTTATCAAGAGTTTTCCACTCACTAGAATGCCTATCCCAGTCCATAATAGTAATTTTGCACTCATCATCTAAGATGATACCATTTAATACATTCAAAGGTACAGGGGTTAAACCTCCAAAATAAACCTCAATATATTCCCTTGAATACTGTGACGTGTGGCTTTCCAGTTGTTCTTGAAGAGTCAATATCTTACGTATAGCCACATCAGGTTTTACAATAAATCCGTCTTCAACCTTTTGCCTTAAATCTAAAATAATTTCTATCGGACGAACCTTGTTTTTTTGGGGGATATATTTTGATAATGGCTCACCAGCACCATCTCGCAACCCTCTTGATTCTATACTAATGAGTTTTTTCTTATCAGTAAGTCTATTTTCACGAAAATAAACATTAATATACATCAAAGCGCCTGTTATAATCAAAACAATCGCGACCACGAATGTAATATAGGTAATCAAGGCGGGAGTAAATCCTGATGAATCATAATCAAAGATAAAATCTCCATCTTCTAATGGAACTTTAACTTTTAAAGCCCACCCACCAATCAGAGAAAAAGAAAGGCAAAGTAATCCAGCCTTAAGAAGGATAGCAGGAACAGTTTTGACTCTGAAAAGCCAGTCAATTAAAGCGGTGATAAAATGATTTATATGTTTATTCATTGCCATTCCAAAATTATATTTTATCCAATGAAATTGTCCCTACAGGGATTAATTGGCAGGGTTTAACCCCATACCATATTTTTAATTCTTGAGTGCCGATAATTATATAAACCAAACCAGAATTTAAAGTTGCATTTTTAATTACATTATTGTAATCAGCCATATCAATGTCTGACGGAGTTGGCGTAAGTTCAGGATGAGTATGCCATAACCCCAAATGTGTCCCTTTTCCATTAGTTAAACTTATCCAGCTTTCAGCATCTTCTTGATGTCGAGAACTTCTATAAAAGCTAGTCCGCGAAGAACAATCTCCTGAACCCGGAAATGTTGCATTTTCAACAAGTAATCCATTTGTATCTGAATCAATATATCCTAACAAAACTCCACCGGATTCATGTGCGTATCTACCTTTTTGGACAAAATTTAACAAATGCGCGATCACCTTTTTTGATAAACATCCTGTGGTAATACCTTTAATATTCCAAATTAGCTGTCCACTTTCAATTATCCGCAACATGGGCACCCTTTCTTAGCTATTTGTTCAGAATGGAGAAAAGGGGGAGTGTTTTCATTATAAATACTAAAATATGCAGGGGTAAGAATTATTCCTTCA
Source organism: Citrobacter freundii (assembly GCF_029717145.1). NCBI lineage: Bacteria > Pseudomonadati > Pseudomonadota > Gammaproteobacteria > Enterobacterales > Enterobacteriaceae > Citrobacter > Citrobacter freundii. Next base: position 2,892,789 of record NZ_CP099222.1, read on the forward strand.
CTCATAGCAATATCATTATTACCCGCCCAACGTAAATAACCATATTTTTTGGAAACAGCATACTCGTATGCTAGCATTGCAGTTTTACTTGCATTGAGAGCAGAAAAAGGCGTAAATGCTCCACAACCAGTAAGTTGCTTGCTTATTTTTTGTCCCGGCTCAATGAATCCTCCCTGTAGGTTAGGCATAAGAGTATTAGTTTCATTATCGATGTAAAGACAATATAAGCACCCTTTTATATTAGTGTTCATTATTATAATTTGCCCACCAACTCCATACGCTTCAACACTAACTGAAACCAATACTGAATTCCATTTTTCTTTGAAAGCACGAAGTATAATCCCCTTCTCTAAACTTGAATTTCCGGTCGCTAAAAAAATAATGTCATGGTCATTATTATCTTGAGAAAAATACTTCTGAGCACGCACTCTGAAAGGATGTATGTTTACACCCGGAATTCGACTCTTGAAATGGATACTTAGTTCATCAACTTTATATTTACCAACGGAATCCAATCCAAGTAAATGTCGCCCCATATTATCCGCAGAAAACTTGTCATCATCAATAAGATATATATCACTAGCACCAGAAAGCAATGCCATTTCTGCAATTCTTGAACCAACAGCTCCAACACCGACAACCGCAATACGCTGTCGACTAGCGGGTATTCCTGTCCTTTTGGTTACATATTCCCAACTTGCAAATTGAATTCGATACAATCTACCCAACCACCGTTTATTATTATATTTGCCCTGCCCCCAATGAATTAAAAACTCGCAATACCCGTAACTATTTTTAACCCTAAAAATTACACCTCTGCAACGTTTCCCCTCAAGTAAAAGGAGTTGTTCCTGTGATAATTGGTCATAAATTTTCGTCCACCACGATTCATTCACCTGACCAGTAATTGGTGGTATTTTCTTATGACTTATTGTCATAACCACCAATTTCTCACAGGAATTCCGAGAAGGAACGTAACTCAGCGACGACCTAAAAACTCTTCTTACGACCCCTCTTTCCTTTCCTATTTTAGGATATTCAACTTCAGCATACGCTATATCTACATCATCATTTCCATAATTATCAATCTGTAATACCTCTGGAACCCCCATGCTTTTTAAATAACCATCTAATTCATCAAAGAACTCTCTCTTCCTTTTTGCTTTACCCATATTCCAATATTTTTTAAGTAGATTTGTCCCCTCATCCAAGACCCATGTTATAACTCCAACTATATCTTTTGGCTCGAATTCAATACCTTGTCCATCCTCAAAACATATGATTCCAGCAGAATTAATATGAGGCCATCCCCATACCTTATGAGGCCTAATCCATCTCAAAGATGGAAGTGTAGAAAGATCATTCGTTGTTGAAATAAGCTCAAAATCCCATAAATATTTTTTAAAATCTAAAGAAAAAAACCATGATGTTACAAAACCACTTTGTTTTGCGACCTTAATATATTTACAACCATAGGATTCGAGGCTGAATGATACAGCCTCTTCAAAAGAACATTTACATATCATTAAGCTGAACGCCCTGCTGGAACAACACTGGATGAAGATGACTTCGTAGTTTCACTTTTATCCGGCACAGGAAAATCGTCACCAAATTGTGCTTTTAGCAATTTACATGCTTCGTGAGTATCAGGTTGATCTCGAGCTTCAATCAATACAGCAGACAATTTCTCAAGTTTAGTCTTGAGATCCTTCATTTGATTATCGGACATACGTTCAAAAAGGTCTGTAGCAGGTTCTACTGGTAAATAGATATGTAGACGATCATCTCCTCCCCAATTATTTAGCATAGAATTAACCAATGATAGAAGAGCCAGTAAATCTTGAGCTTTGCCACTCACAAAGTCAAAATTTGCAGAAAAAAGCTCATACGCTGCTACGGTCAATCCTATACTTGGTGTATTCTTGTGTCCTAACTTTTCATCTTTCCAACGCTTTAAATAACGTACTATCCTCCTGAACTGTTTTTTATGGGAGGAATCTGTATATTTATTTAAAATAACATCCGTTAATTCACGAGCAGAAGATATTTGCCATTCAATTTCTTCTGCAGATGATGTTTCTTTTCCTCTGGCAAGGAAGGTTTGCCCATCACTATCCCCATACTCGCAACTATATAATGCTAAATCAATATGATAAATCGGCTCACCATCTCGAAGATATTCAACGGTTACACAGGGTCTTTTGATTTTCACCGTTCTATTTTTGGTATTTAGGGCATCTCGCACAATTTTTTTTAATTTTAATGGGTCTTGATAATCTTCATCATTAGGATCGCATTCAAAAATAATACCAATATCAATATCTGGATTACCATTTAGAGGGTTAATCCCTGTATGTAGCGCATAACTGCCTTGATGAAAGAACTTCATATTAGGGACATCTGAAGATAATTTATCTTTTAATTCCTGAATTAAAGTATCCCGGCGGTCACGTAGTGGCTCATTATCATCGTATCCCATGAGTATTTTTGAATGAAAATTTTCAAATTGTGTTTGTGCCGTAGCCATAACTAAAATGTCCTTTTTTGTAAGTAAGTATAAATAATATATTGCTTGATAATTTTTCACCACAAAATAAAAGATAAAATATTCAATTACTTAGATAAACATGCTTCTTTTTCATGGTTGAGTACTTAACGTTTAAAAAATAATTTCACAATATAACTATTTACTTTCTATTGCAATTATCCTCCTAAAGTGGAAAAGGAGGGAGATCCCCTCAGTGTCAGGATAGTTGTCACCCCTTCCGAAAATGAAACCAGAGGACGGCGGAGTGACAAATGAAACGTAATAGCGACTATATTCTTGAAGTCGCTAATATGGTTCACATTTTTTGCAACTGAGGTCTTCTGGGAAAATATGATTATTCTCCATTATTTCAAGCAACATTTGCAATCTTTTCATCTTGAGTTTATGCGCCTTCTTCTCCCCAATCTCCTGATAATACTCTTCACGCCGCTCCGCTACGATTTGGCGGAATTTCTTCAAAACTGTTCCAGTGTTTTGATGTCGGTAGTAGCCGCTTCAGCTTGGATTTTTATACATATAAATAACATGGAATTCATCAATTATATTGGTTATCTCCGCTTCATTACAGGATTATTTCCCTCCACACGTGGGGCACATAATAACAAATATATAAAACTGTTCTATTTATCAAAATTTTATATAATGTTTATATCATACCCTTATTAATTTCACTATATTTATAAAAAGCAAGTTTAATTAAAACATATCTAACTCAGAAATCTTCAACTTCCAATAGGCTCTATCCTCTCCTTTTCTATTGGATTCTATATTCTTCACAATAATCTCTTTAACATACCTCTTGTGTAAATATAGCAATTTGTAATAGAGATACTGTAAGTCTATGTCTTCCAGTTTTTCGCTGTTATTTCCTCTGTTTTTTTTGTAATAGTCAAAATCCTCTACAAACTGAGATATATGTATTTTCATTGCTCGTTTCACCAACTCTTCTTCCTGTACATATGACATAGCTATGTCATAGTGTTCAACTGAAATCTCGTAAACACATTCACAATACATAGCAAGAATAACATCTACAGCTAAAATCATAGATTCGTTTTTCTTCATCATTAACTCTCCTTTTTTGTTTATCTTCTTGTAAGCCCTTTCAAAAGGGCTACATATATTATCAAACCTTAGCTAACATCTTCTTCAACTCAAGAAGCATCACGTCTTCAAAGTATTTATAGAAAACTCGCTCTACGACTGCTATATTCACTTCTGACAGCTTTTCTGAACCTTCCCCATACTCTCTCACATATTCATTAAATCTTTTGTTAACATAATCAGTGAGCGCATAGATAAATATTACTCTTGCTGTTTCGTTTCTTAAGAATATTTTTAACTGTTTAGCATCAACTCTTTTTGCGTTATCTATACTTTTCTCAAATCGAATCATCATCATTCGATAAAAGAAGTTCATTGATTTATTTTTAAACTCTACACTCATATTATTTCCTTATTTAAGTTTTTATTAGCCTCCACATAACAGAGGCTACAATATAATTTCTTTGAAAATCTCATTAACAAAACACCCATGCATTTCTAACCATCTTTTCCGCTATTTCTTCAAAGTTAATGTCTTCAATATCAGCGGGAGTTCGCTCTTGAGTTGTAAGCTTATCGAAGTTATGACAAATATAATTAATAGTAATCTGAATAAAAGCACTCATAAAATCTGCATCATCCACAAGATGCGAAATGCTGTCACTACACATATCCTGCATTGTTTTCCAACTTGCTTCAAAAGAACGCTTTGCCAAATCATAAAACAACTCAGTTGATGCATTTTTAATTTCAATGTTTTTACTCATGGTTATACCTCACTTTAAAATGACATTTATTTTTTCCAACCTTATAAACAAGCCTTTTTAGCACTACATTATCTAGGAACCTCTATTTTTTTCTTCTTATATGATGAACACGTAGTTTTATCAATACCACCTCCTTATCAACCATTCTTACTGAATGTCCTTGTTCAAAATACTCTGCCCTTACTACTCTTTTAAACGATGAGCTTGCATTCTTGATACAATCCTTATAAATACCATCCATAAATGCATCATCTTCCATTAAAACCTCAACTTCATCTGGATGACTTTCCTTAAGCGTATTTATTTTCATTTCATAGAACAAACTTGCCATATGCATGAAAACCTTCCGGGATTCTTTTATCAGTTTTTCACTCATGTTATTACCTCTCACTTTAGAATACAGACTGTCTATTATGGCTTAGCTCTACACTTTTATAATAAAAGGTAACGCTGTTTTCATCATGGCATTTAATAACAAAATCATGATAACTTGTTAGAACAATCTTAACCTCATGAAAATGTATTTCCTTTGTCTGCTTTTCTTCTTCTTTCCATTCATCTAATGTCATGCTAATCACACACCTAATATATCTTTCTACAGAAAATCCATCATTGATTATTTTTAAAAATAAATCATCCTCCATGCTATAATACATATAGTGTATTAACTCATTGTATGTACCTATCACATTAGAGATGAAACTTGCTGTTTCGGGGGTTGTTGCGATTATTTTAATCGATGTTTCTTTCCATTCCATACTTTTCTCGTTCATTTATTTTCCTCTTTCATTATAAGTAAAAGCAGTACAGTGAATACATGGATTTTAGATTCCCTTTAACTTCATCCATAAATAACATGTATTCCATTCGTGAATCATCCTTCATCACTTTATTAAAGTCGTCTTTTGTTCTCTCTATAACCTTATTAAAAACTTCTTCAATGTATTCCCTGTCGTAGAAATGTCGCTTATAGTCATCCCCCATACACTCAACCATAACCTGAAGATGTTTCTTAAAGTTTTTTATCGCTAGTTCCATAAATATTTCCGTTTCGTCATTGCTGACTATAAATCTGCACGGTGGGATATCATTTCTTTTCATATTAACTCCTTATTTTTAATATATTTATTTTAGATGTGATTGCGAGAATCAGAAATGACTTGGTAAATCCATTCATCAATCTCACTTTCAATAAAAGCTATCGAACGCAATCCGGTTTTTACTTGCTTAGGAAATTTACCTTCTCTTATTAGGGTATATATCCACGTTTTACCATAACCAGTTCTTCTTTTTACTTCCGGTAAGCGAATCAGTTTCGGATGTTTGTCTGTTTTGATTTGAACCATATTTATCTCCTGTGTTGTTCGATGGAGATAATTCTAGGATTTTGGCTGGTTTTAAACTAGGGATGTTCACCAACCGTGAGTTTCGCGGAAATTTTGGAGGGATACTCTTTATAGGGACGTTCGCAGATTGTGAACATCCCTTGTGTTTACTTTTTGTTTTTATCCGTAGCTTTATCGTTAAATGTAATAACTTCAGTGATCTTCCAATCCTTTAACATATTGTTTTTAATATAGAAATCATTTAAAACCTTAAAGTACTCATCCTTATCGAGATAACTTTTCGCGTAATCATAATCAGTATCTTTGATGTTATCACGGCTCCGAACCCCACCAGTACCATGTAGAATGTCAGCTAAGATGTTGAAAGGTATGTTCTTACTTTCGTTATAGAGCTGTTCCCATGAGATCAAATCCATCAAAGGGATGACTTTGTAATCAAGTATTCTTTCAAAGGTCTTATGACCAAACCTAAACTTTCGTTTCGGGGGTTTAGGCGTTTTTAGGTGCTTTTGCCATAGAGCAATCAGCACTTGCAGGTGTTCTGCGAGATCATCACTGCTGGCTTCTTCCAAGTCAATTTCAATCAGCATCTTGTTAGCTGGGTTCATCCCCCCCTGTTTCAGATACTCAGAGATGTAGTCGGAACTCACTGCAACAGGATCTGTTTGCTCTGAAGTCTCCAGATGATACATAGCCCGTCCATAGTTGAACAATGAAGTTCTGGTCATCGGCCTGACAGCATAGCTATGTGACAGTCTCTGATTGTCTGAAATCCATTCTGATTCAAGTATCGCATCACCACACTGGATTTTTGCCTCATGGTATATAGCCTGCATTTGATTACTTTTGCCTGCTGTATCCCATTGCTGCCTCGTTTTGTAAGCAAGCATCCGTCTTTCAAGCTCAGCATAAATTTGTTCTAAGGTGAGGTCTTTCAGGCCATCATATCGGCGTACATCAAACCAAGATAACGCTGTCCTGATTTCTTCCATTTCCTTTTGTGTAGTCATTTTTCTACCGATTGCTTTTATGTTTTATAAAAGTTAACCCATTCAACATGATAGAGAAAGTGAAAAAGAGGGGGCGGGTTTTCAAAATGCTGTGAGAGCAGATAAGTGACCTTGGAGGCCAATGCTTCAATCTTGACTAAACATCTTTTATTTACTAAAAAATAACTAATTGTTTTATATTAATTACTTTTTCCGTAATAACGACAACATCATGTTGATAATGAAAGCAAGGCAAGACGCATATAGTTAGAAGGTTATGACAACAACTAATTGTTTTTAATTGACATTTCAATGATAGAAAAACAATAATGATGGTAAATATGTTGGTAAATAATCGTGCGACTTTCACAACACCACTAATAACAGGAGACATAGATGAAGTTCGAGTCCAGTCAGAGGAGCCAAATTTAAGAAGCCTGCTTAGGAAACTAAGCAGGCTTTTTGTTTTTCTACTTTCTCTTTCGTCCTATTTGTCATCTTACTCCGTTGTAACAGATAAAATCGTTTTCTCTTCCCGCCTGTCGCGGTAGTCTCATCACAGTCGCTAATATATCGACTGCAATGTGCGTAACCTTATTCCAATACTAATAACAAAAAATCAGTACAGACAGGATAGCTATGGATTCCACCCTCATCTCCGCGAGTCCTCAGGAGGACTCCTCTTTACATCATCGCGATCGCGCTCGACGTGCCGCACTGGGCAGCTTCGCCGGTGCCGTGGTCGATTGGTATGATTTTCTGCTGTATGGCATCACCGCCGCGTTAGTCTTTAACCGCGAGTTTTTCCCGCAAGTCAGCCCGGCGATGGGCACGCTCGCGGCCTTTGCCACCTTTGGTGTCGGATTTTTATTCCGCCCATTAGGCGGAGTTATCTTCGGTCACTTCGGCGATCGTCTTGGCCGCAAACGTATGCTGATGCTTACCGTCTGGGTGATGGGTATTGCCACGGCGTTGATTGGCATCATCCCCTCTTTTGACACTATCGGTTGGTGGGCTCCAGTACTGCTGGTAACACTACGCGCCATTCAGGGTTTTGCCGTCGGCGGCGAATGGGGCGGGGCGGCGTTACTCTCTGTCGAAAGCGCGCCAAAAAATAAAAAAGCCTTCTACAGCAGCGGCGTGCAGGTGGGTTATGGCGTTGGCCTATTGCTCTCGACCGGATTGGTTTCGCTGATCAGTTCACAAACAACCGATGAGCAGTTCCTGAGTTGGGGCTGGCGCATCCCATTCCTGTTCAGCATCGTGCTGGTACTTGGTGCATTATGGATGCGTAACCGCATGGATGAATCAGCTGAGTTCGAGCAGCAAAAACAGGAACCTCTGCCCGAGAAAAAGCGGCTGCCGGTCGTTGAGGCGTTAATCCGCCATCCGGGCGCATTTTTAAAGATAATCGCCCTGCGCCTGTGTGAGCTGCTGACCATGTATATCGTCACCGCGTTTGCACTCAACTATTCCACGCAAAATCTGGGTCTACCGCGCGAGCTATTTCTGAATATCGGTCTGTTAGTTGGTGGGTTGAGCTGTCTGACCATCCCCTGTTTCGCCTGGCTTGCTGACCGCTTCGGCCGCCGACGGGTCTACATTACCGGCGCTCTGGTCGGCACGCTCTGTGCCTTTCCGTTCTTTATGGCCCTTGAGGCACAGTCTATCTTTTGGATTGTATTCTTCGCCATTATGCTGGCAAACATCGCCCACGACATGGTGGTCTGCGTGCAACAGCCAATGTTTACCGGGTTGTTTGGCGCCAGTTACCGTTACAGCGGTGCTGGCGTTGGCTATCAGGTAGCCAGCGTCGTTGGCGGCGGCTTTACCCCGTTTATTGCCGCGGCACTGGTGACCTTCTCGGGCGGAAACTGGCACAGCGTAGCCATATACCTGATGGCGGGGTGTCTTATTTCTGCCGCGACCGCAATTCTGATGAAAGATAAACCACACGGCTAAGCCGTTCTGCGAAGGCCGTTCGGCCTTCGCAGATTCTTCCTTAACGTCTGACTTTTGTTTCACATTCCTGTGACATACTATCGGGAGAGCAGCACATCTGTGGAACAAGGAGACAGACATGAACAATAAGGGCTCCAGCCTGACCCCGGCTCAGGCACTGGATAAACTGGACGCATTGTATGAGCAATCAGTTAAGGCTCTGCGTAGCGCCATTGGTAAGTACATTGAAACCGGGACGCTTCCTGACATCATCGCCCGAGATAAAGGTCTTTTTGTTTACCCTTCACTTTCTGTGACCTGGGATGGCAGCGCAACGAATCCTCCAAAAACACGCGCCTATGGCCGTTTTACCCATGCTGGCTGCTATACCACGACCATTACTCGCCCGTCTCTGTTCCGACCTTATCTTGAAGAACAGCTCACCCTGCTGTACCAGGATTACGATGCGCATATCTCTGTCGAACCGTCCCAGCACGAGATCCCCTACCCCTACGTGATAGACGGTTCTGAGTTGACGCTCGACCGCTCCATGAGCGCCGGATTAACGCGCCATTTCCCCACTACCGAACTGTCGCAGATTGGCGATGAAACCGCGGATGGAACATTTCACCCGGCAGAATTTTCTCCCCTGTCGCACTTCGACGCCCGACGCGTTGATTTTTCACTTGCACGCCTGCGCCATTACACCGGCACACCGGTAGAACATTTTCAGCCCTTCGTACTGTTCACCAACTACACTCGCTATGTCGATGAGTTTGTGCGCTGGGGCTGTAGCCAGATCCTCGACCCGGACAGTCCGTATATTGCGCTGTCATGCGCAGGTGGAATTTGGATTACCGCAGAAACTGAGGCACCGGAAGAGGCTATTTCCGATCTTGCCTGGAAGAAGCACCAGATGCCCGCCTGGCATTTAATCACCGCCGACGGTCAGGGGATCACACTGGTGAATATCGGCGTTGGCCCGTCAAACGCCAAAACCATTTGCGATCACCTGGCGGTCCTGCGTCCTGACGTCTGGCTAATGATTGGGCACTGTGGCGGCCTGCGTGAGAGCCAGGCCATAGGTGATTACGTTCTCGCCCACGCCTACCTACGCGACGACCACGTGCTGGATGCCGTACTGCCGCCAGATATTCCGATTCCGAGCATCGCCGAAGTCCAGCGCGCGCTGTATGACGCCACCAAAGAGGTCAGCGGCATGCCCGGTGAAGAGGTCAAACAGCGACTGCGTACCGGCACCGTCGTCACCACTGACGACCGTAACTGGGAGCTACGCTATTCTGCCTCTGCGCTGCGTTTTAACCTCAGTCGTGCCGTCGCTATCGATATGGAGAGCGCCACGATTGCCGCGCAGGGTTACCGTTTCCGCGTACCTTACGGCACCCTGCTTTGCGTCTCCGATAAACCGCTGCACGGAGAGATTAAACTGCCAGGCCAGGCCAACCGTTTTTATGAAGGTGCAATTTCCGAGCATCTGCAAATCGGTATTCGGGCAATCGATCGGCTTCGCGCCGAAGGCGATCGCCTGCATTCCCGCAAACTACGTACGTTCAACGAACCGCCGTTCCGTTAAGGCCTGAAGGTAACTATGCATAACTCAACGCCCCTTTCCGCCCTGCGCAATCTCCTGTTAGCACAGGGACTGGATGGTATGATTGTTCCACGCGCCGACGCTCATCAGAGTGAGGATTGCACACCACACGACAATAAACTGGCCTGGCTTACCGGCTTTAGCGGCTCAGCCGGTCTGGCACTGGTGCTTCGCGATCGCGCATTGATGTTTGTCGATGGACGTTACCAGGTCCAGGTCCGTAACGAAGTCTCCCTGGACGATTTCGAGATTCATCATTTACACGACGAGCCGCTAGCCGATTATTTGCAGACGCATGTGCCAGCAGGTACCCGCATTGGCTTTGAGCCTCTGCTGATGGTCAACAGCCAGTTTGAGGCGCTTTCGGCCACTCATTGCGAACTGGTCGCGCTGGAAACCGACCCCTTCGATACAGTTTGGCTCGACCGTCCGGCAGCCCCCTGCGGCATCATCCGCGAAATGCCCATTGAGATCAGCGGCGAAAGCAGTGCACAGAAACGCGCACGGATCGTCGAGCAACTTGCTCAGCAACAGGCTGACTTTCTGGCAATCACCCTGCCCGATAACATCGCCTGGCTGCTCAATGTGCGCGGTTCAGATCTCAATATGGTTCCGGTGCCTTTTTCGTTTGCCTTGCTGCATCGCAGTGGTGAACTGGAGTGGTTTGTGGATGCCAACAAAACGCAGCAGTTACCCGAAGCGCTACTGAACGCATTAACGATTTCGCCACAAGAGGATTTTCTGTCTCGCTGCCAGCAACTTGCCCACGGGAAACGCTTCCTGGTCGATAAAGACTATGCACCGGTTGCACTGCGATTCGCCATTGAACAGCACGGTGGCGAACTCCTCTGGGCACCCGATCCCATAACGCTTATCAAAGCACATAAAAATGACACAGAACTGGCGGGTTATCGCGAATGTCATGAGCAGGATGGTGCCGCTTGGGTGAACTTCCTCGCCTGGCTGGCGCATGAAGTCCCCTTACGTGAGGCTGCGGGTAATCCGGTAACCGAACTGGAAGCCCAGGAAAAACAGTTGGCGTTTCGCCAGCAGCAGCCTGGGTTTATTGAGCAAAGTTTTGGTACGATCTCAGCATCAGCCAGCAATGCGGCAATGTGTCATTATCATTCCAGCGAAAAAACCAATACCCCCATCACCTCTCAGGCGATGTATTTAAATGATTCTGGTGGTCAGTATCAGAACGGCACTACGGATACAACGCGCACCCTCGCCTTTGGCCCGCAGGATCCACAGCGTCGACTGCATTACACTGCAGTGCTGAAAGGCTTTTTATCGCTGATCACGTTGCAATTCCCGAGCGGTACTCAGGGGCATCAACTGGATGCGTTTAGCCGTCGGGCACTTTGGGCGCTGGGCCTGGATTACGATCATGGCACCGGCCACGGTGTCGGACATCAGTTGTTGATCCACGAGCAGCCGCACCGCATTGCGAAGAAAGTGAATCCCTGGCCTCTGGTTGCGGGCAACATTATTACCATCGAACCAGGATATTATCTGGCCGGACAATACGGTATCCGTATTGAGAATCAGGTGGAAATTATCGACAGTCGCCCTGGCTTTTGCCGCTTCTCCACGTTGACGCTAGTGCCCATTGATTTGAATCTGGTTGAGTTGCATCTGCTGAGCGAGAGCGAAAAGCAGTGGATTGATGATTACCATCAGCAAGTCAGAGAAACCTTGTCACCGCGCGTAAACAGTGATGCTCGTCCATGGCTATTTGCTGCCACCGCGTCGATTCGTGTTCAGGCCAATTAATGCATTAAAAAAGGCAGCCCGCAGGCTGCCTTAGTTCTCCCCAACATCTTACGGCTTAACTGTTACGGATGTATTCATCCATTTCAGTTTTCAGGTTATCGGACTTGGTGCCGAAAATAGCCTGAACACCAGAACCCGCAACCACCACGCCTGCTGCACCCAGTTTCTTCAGGCCAGCCTGATCCACTTTGGCGACGTCAGCCACGCTGACACGCAGACGCGTAATGCACGCATCGAGGTTAGTGATGTTTTCTTTTCCGCCGAAAGCAGCAACCAGGGCCGGAGCCATTTCACCCGTTGCGCCCGCTTTGCTGTCTTCAGTCGCGTCTTCACGACCCGGTGTTTTCAGGTCCAGCGCTTTGATCAGCACACGGAAGATGGTGTAGTAGGCGATAGCATAGCCAGCACCGACAATTGGGAACAGCCACAGTTTGCTGCTGTTACCGGACAGAACGATAAAGTCGATCAGACCATGAGAGAACGACGTACCGTCACGCATACCCAGCAGGATACAGATCGGGAATGCCAGGCCTGCCAGAATCGCGTGGATGATGTACAGGATCGGCGCCACGAACATGAAGGAGAACTCGATCGGCTCGGTAATACCGGTCAGGAACGAGGTCAGCGCCGCGGAGATCATGATACCGCCCACTTTCGCGCGGTTTTCTGGTTTTGCAGAATGCCAGATAGCAATAGCGGCAGCCGGCAGACCGTACATTTTGAACAGGAAGCCACCAGACAGCATGCCCGCAGTCGGGTCACCCGCCATATAGCGAGGGATATCGCCGTGGAACACCTGGCCCGCAGCGTTGGTGTATTCGCCAATCTGCATCTGGAATGGAACGTTCCAGATATGGTGCAGACCAAACGGTACCAGGCAGCGTTCAATGAAGCCGTAGATACCGAACGCCACAACCGGGTTCTGGTATGCAGCCCATTGGGAGAATGTCTGGATAGCAGTACCGATCGGCGGCCAAATGAAGGACAGGACCACACCCGTAAAGATGGCAGCCAGACCAGAAATAATTGGAACGAAGCGCTTACCGGCAAAGAAGCCAAGATACTCAGGCAGTTTGATACGGTAGAAACGGTTGAACATATACGCTGCTATCGCACCGGAGATAATCCCCCCGAGAACACCCGTATCAGCAAGGTGTTTAGCTGCGATCTCTTCAGCAGGTAAATGCAGAACCAGCGGCGCAACCACAGCCATGGTCTTGACCATGATGCCGTAGGCAACCACTGAAGCCAGTGCGGAAACACCGTCATTGTTGGTGAAGCCTAACGCGACACCGATGGCAAAAATCAACGGCATGTTTGCAAAAACAGAACCGCCTGCTTCTGCCATAACGTGCGATACAACGGCTGGCAGCCAGCTGAAGTTAGCGGAACCGACGCCCAGCAGGATACCTGCGATCGGGAGTACGGATACCGGCAGCATCAGCGATTTACCGACCTTTTGCAGGTTAGCAAATGCATTCTTAAACATAATTAGGAGTGCTCCTGAGTATTTGTGCTTATACACTTCATCCTTCAAACCGCCTCAGTGTTGGCTGCGCTCGTTCATCCCAGTCACTTACTTAAGTAAGCTCCTGCAATTCACTCACTTGCCGCCTTGATGCTGCTTGAATGATTTTGCGTATTCTACGTTCTCACGCATTGGCGAGGGGGGAGAACCTCGCCGTGAACAGGGCATCTAAGTACCCTTTATTTATTACACAGAGTAAAATAATTCAGCTTATTTTTGTTTGACGGCTATCACAATTCAGCTGTGGATAGCCGTAAAATTCGCACAATCCGATAAAATGAGTATCTGAATGTGTCTAACTGGTTATTCACCGCCCATTTTATGGCGGTGAACTTTACTCGGTTTACTTATTAATTACGAGCTTTAAAAAAACTCAATTAACGGATAGATTGCAGGCGAGAAGCGTTGATGTGAAACAGGCGGGCAAAGTTATCAGTGGTGATTTGCGCCAGTTCTTCAACGGCAACACCTTTCAATACGGCCATATACTCTGCGACATCACGAACCATGGCGGGCTGGTTCTCTTTACCACGATGCGGTACCGGCGCAAGGTACGGAGAGTCAGTCTCAACTAACAAGCGATCCAAAGGAACATAGCGCGCGGCGTCGCGTAACTGTTCGGCGTTACGGAACGTGACGATGCCGGAAAAAGAGATATAGAATCCGAGATCCAGCAATTTGCCCGCAGTTTCCCTGTCCTCTGTAAAACAGTGTAGTACGCCGCCACAATCCGTCACGTTTTCTTCTCGCAGAATCGATAGCGTATCGGCTCGCGCATCACGGGTATGGACGATCACTGGTTTTTGCAGTTCGCGGCCAATCTGAATGTGATGAATGAACGACTCCTGCTGACGCACTTTGGTTTCCGGGGTGTAGAAATAGTCCAGCCCGGTTTCCCCCATCGCCACCACGCCGTCTTCCGCGGCAAAGCGACGCAGGTCTTCTACATCATAGGTTTCATCCTGATTTAACGGATGTACACCGCAGGAGAACACCACATTATCGCGCTCGCCAACCAGGTCACGCATATTGCGGTATCCGGGTAAGGTGGTCGCTACGGCAAGACAAAACTTCACATCACGCGCTGCCGCTTTCGCCAGCACGTCATCCACGTCCTTATGCAGAGATTGATAATCCAGGCCATCAAGATGGCAGTGTGAGTCGACTAAAAACATAATGTCTCTCTCAAAGATGGGGAACAGGCAGTACGGCGCCTGGTTGCAGGTAATGCTCAATACGCAGGATAAGATCGGTTAATACCAGTTCACGATTGACGCCCGTCACGTTGAGCAGTTGCTGACGGCAGTGGCACACATCACCCAGCATCGCCTGAATCTGCGCCACGGAGAACCGTTCAGCAATGGATGAAATCAACGCCAGTGCATCAGGGTTAGTTAAATGGGCAGCACCATACGGACGTTTGAGCGCATCCGTAAACAGCGTTGCCAGCCAGTGTAAGCGGGCTGCAGCTTGTTCATGGTTGAGCGCCGCCAGCAGCTGATACCAGTCGCCGGAATGCAAGGTGTTCGCCAGTGCCGCGCAAAAATCGCTACGGTGCGCCCAGCTTTCTGCCTGAAGCAACATTAGTGCCGCTCCAGGAGACCCGGCGCTCAGGCGTAGTGCGCTAAGAAGTGCATCCTGCGGGGCAGTCACTTCGCGGGCCAACCAGGAAACCGCATACGATTCCTCCGGGGGAGCAAGGTGATGCAATCGACAACGGCTGCGTAATGTGGCAAGTAAGCGTGCCGGCTCGGTAGTAGCCAGGAAAAACCACGTTTGCGCCGGCGGCTCTTCTAACGTCTTTAGCAGGGCATTGGCTGCCGCATCCGTTAACTGGGCAGCATCGGGGATCCACACCACTTTGGCACCGCCCAGACGCGAATGTTCGTACAGCTTTTCAGTGACTTCACGCACCGCGTCAACACCCAGCGTGTTCTTTCCTTTTTCCGGCAGCAGAGAATAATAGTCAGGATGCGTTCCTGCCTGCATCAACTGGCAACCACGGCAACGTCCGCAGCTTTTATGCCCTTCCGGCTGCTGGCACATCAGATAGCGACTCAGGGCGTAAATCAGCGCGTCGTCACCCATACCGGGTAACGCCTGAATCAGTAACGCATGGTGACCGCGACCCGCCAGGTAACTGGCGACAAGTTTTTCAAAATCGGGTCGTAACCATGGATACCATTTCATGCGCCCTGCTCCTGTACCCAGTGGGTAATGGTGCTACGGATATCATTCATGACAGCTTCAAGCGGCTGCGTGGCATCTATGGTACGGATACTGGGATCTATCGCCGCCAGTTCCAGATAGCGGGCACGGGTGCGATTAAAGAAGTCAAAAGACTCCTGTTCAATGCGGTCCAGCTCACCACGAGCACGGGCACGCTTTAAACCCAATTCAGGCGTCACATCCAGATAGAGCGTCAGGTCCGGGCGAAAATCACCGAGTACCGCATCACGCAGAGTGGCCAGCATCGTTTGGTCGATGCCACGGCCACCGCCCTGATAGGCCTGGGTCGACAGATCGTGACGGTCGCCAATCACCCAGGCACCTTTTGCCAACGCAGGCTTAATGACGGTTTCGACCAGCTGAACACGTGCGGCGTAGAACATCAGCACTTCCGCTTTATCGGTAATCACTTCGTCACCGACCGACTTGATGTCCAGCACCAGGCTTCTTAATTTCTCTGCCAGCTGGGTCCCACCTGGCTCGCGGGTAAACACCATGTCGCGGATACCGAGTTGCTCAAGTGTCTCCACCACTACATCCCGCGCGGTAGTTTTTCCGGCGCCTTCCAGGCCCTCGATGACGATATAATTACTGCCCATTTTTTTCCTTAAGCACTTTCAGATAATCCTGCACAGATCGGTTGTGGCTGGCAAGATTGGTATTAAACGTGTGACCACCTTTACCGTCAGCCACGAAATAGAGATACGGTGTTTTTGCCGGATGCGCGGCGGCCTGCAATGAGGCTTCGCCCGGCATAGCAATCGGGCCTGGCGGCAGCCCGGTAATGGTGTAGGTGTTATACGCAGTCGGCGTTTCCAGGTCGGCGCGCGACAATTTACCATTATACCGTGTGCCCATCCCGTAAATCACGGTCGGATCGGTCTGTAAGCGCATGCCAATACGTAAACGGTTTATAAACACCGAGGCCACCTGATCGCGCTCGCTGGCGACAGCGGTTTCTTTTTCAATAATAGAGGCCATGGTCACCAGCTGATTTTTGTCGGTATACGGTAGACCTTCGGCACGCCCTTCCCAGGCAGTATCAACAGCTTTGACCATTTTCTGGTGTGCACGCTTCAGCAGCGCCACATCCGAGGTGTTGGCGGTATACATCCAGGTATCCGGCCAGAACCAGCCTTCCACCCATTCCGGGTTCTCCAGCTTCAGCGCCTCGGCAACGGTAGCGTAGTTGTCGTCGCTCAATGTGTGCTTGATATAGGGCGCATCGCGCAGCTGTTTAAGGTAATCACTCAGGCGCATGCCCTCAACCAGACGTAATGGGAACTGTGCTTCTTTTCCGCTTTCCAGCAGTTGCAACATTTCCCGTACAGTCATATCAGGCGTCAACCGGTAGGTCCCGGCTTTAAAATGCGAAAGGTCGGGTTCAATACGCAGTAACCACTGGAATACGCGTGGACGATTAATCACCTTATCTGCATACAGCTGCTCACCCAGAGCCAGACGACCCGTGCCCGCTTTCAGCGTAAAAATCGTTTCATCTTTAATCAATAATTTACTGTCCGCCAGATGGCGAACTTTCCACATTCCCACACCCGTGGCAATGCCCAGCACAACCAGCAATAAAACAACAACGCGTAACAATTTTTTCATGACTAATTTGGGTGCTCACAAAGTGGGGCTAAAAAATCGAATAACAAACGTGAAGACAACATCCTGTCACCACAGGCACGCACAGGAACCACCGGCATTAATGCATTACAGACAACCATCTCATCCGCCTGCATCACGTCCTCTTCCCGCGCATACACGTCGACAATCTTGAACGGTGATTGTGCCAGCATCCGCATACAGAATTGTCGCATAATGCCGTTCACGCCAGCCTGATCCAGTCGAGGAGTATAAACGACATCGTCTTTACGCCAGAACACATTAGCCGCACAGCATTCCGTAACCCATCCCTCACTGTCAAGAACCAGCGCTTCATCGGCGTCTGTCTGCTCAAGATGAGAACGAATCAGCACCTGCTCCAGTCGGTTCAAGTGTTTAATTCCGGCAAGCATCGGATTGCGCCCCAGACGCACAGGACTTACAGCCAGAACAATCCCATCGTTCTGCCAACAAGCGTAATGTGTGGGAAAGGCAGAAGTAGAGAGAATACGCGTAGGCGAATGACAGTTCGCGCCACTATAGCCCCTGCCCCCGCTACCACGACTGATGATCACTTTCAGTACACCACGTGTATGCCCGACTGCCAGCATTTGCATTTCATCTTGCAGTTCTGACCACTTATCGAAGGGGATCAGCAATTTTTTGCATGCGTCGTCTAAACGCTGGAGATGCGCCGAAAGAAAACACACATTACCATCGACAATTCGCGCAGTGGTAAAACATCCGTCACCAAACTGCGTCGCACGATCGCTTGCAACCAACGTGCCCTGCTCACGGCCATTAATTAAGAACATGGTGGCTCCTTATTCGTGGTCCGCTAGTTTGGCAGGATGCCAAAGCCAGGACAAGGTCGAAAAATCGAATAAAAAAAGGCCCGCAAGCGGACCTTTTTTATGACGCCAGGTAAGTTACCTGCGGGACTTAGATCTTTTTAAAGATCACCGAACCGTTAGTACCACCAAAGCCGAAGGAGTTACAAAGAGCATATTCCATGCCGCTGACCTGACGTGCTTCGTGCGGAACAAAGTCCAGGTCACAACCTTCATCCGGGTTATCCAGGTTGATGGTTGGTGGAACCGCCTGATCGCGCAGCGCCAGAATAGAGAAAATAGACTCTACCGCGCCCGCCGCACCCAACAGGTGTCCGGTCATGGATTTGGTCGAACTGACCATCACGCTACGTGCCGCATCACCAAAGACGGATTTCACTGCCTGAGTTTCCGCTTTATCGCCTGCTGGTGTAGACGTGCCATGTGCGTTGACATAGGCAATCTGACCGGGTTCGATAGCCGCGTCACGTAATGCGTTGACCATCGCCAGTGCAGCACCCGCGCCGTTTTCCGGCGGCGAAGTCATATGGTAAGCATCGCTGCTCATCCCAAAACCGACCACTTCAGCGTAAATTTTTGCACCACGCGCTTTTGCATGCTCGTACTCTTCCAGTACCACCATACCAGCGCCGTCGCCCAGCACAAAACCGTCACGCTCTTTGTCCCACGGACGGCTTGCCGCTTGCGGGTTATCATTACGCGTAGACAGCGCACGTGCTGCGCCAAAACCACCCACACCCAGCGGTGTACTGGCTTTTTCAGCACCACCCGCAACCATCGCGTCTGCGTCGCCGTATGCAATGATACGCGCGGCATGACCGATGTTATGCACGCCTGAAGTGCAGGCGGTAGCGATGGAGATGCTTGGCCCTTGCAGGCCGTACATGATGGTCAAGTGACCGGCCACCATGTTAACAATCGTCGACGGAACGAAGAATGGACTGATCTTACGTGGTCCACCGTTTACCAGCGAGGTATGGTTTTCTTCGATAAGACCGAGACCACCAATACCGGAGCCAATAGCGGCGCCAACACGGTGAGCGTTCTCTTCCGTAATTTCGAGACCAGAATCCTGCATGGCCTGAACGCCAGCGACAATTCCATATTGAATGAAGGCATCCATCTTGCGCTGTTCTTTGCGCGAGATAATGTCATCACAGTTAAAATCCTTTACTAAGCCAGCAAATTTCGTTGCATAGGCGCTAGTATCGAAATGGTCGATCAGGCTGATGCCACTCTGACCGGCAAGGAGAGCTTTCCAGGTAGACTCTACGGTATTGCCGACAGGAGACAACATGCCCAGTCCGGTCACAACTACACGACGCTTAGACACGGTTGTCCTCCAGGGAGGGAAAATAATTCAAGTGGGATAAAAAGATAAAACTCAGGCGGTCGAATGACCGCCTGGAGATGTTCACTTACGCCTGGTGACCGTTGATGTAATCAATGGCAGCCTGAACGGTAGTGATTTTCTCAGCTTCTTCGTCCGGAATCTCAGTATCAAACTCTTCTTCCAGAGCCATTACCAGCTCAACGGTGTCAAGAGAATCTGCGCCCAGGTCTTCAACGAAGGAAGCATTGTTGGTTACTTCTTCCTGCTTAACGCCCAGCTGTTCGCCGATAATTTTCTTAACGCGTTCTTCGATAGTGCTCATACTCTTAAATTTCCTATCAAAACTCGCTTTCGCGATGGTTTTCGTAGTGTATAAAATGTTGAAAAATTTGCAACTAAATCCCGGCAGGTCTTACCACGATTTTGCGTTATTTTGAGGGCATTCACCCTAATAACGCAAATTTTTTTATCTCGTGGTTAAACCATGTACATCCCGCCGTTGACATGCAAAGTCTCACCTGTGATGTAACTTGCTTCGTCAGAAGCTAAAAATGCAACCGCATTGGCGATTTCATTTGGGGAGCCAAGGCGCCCCGCAGGAACTGCCGCCAGCGTACCCGCACGCTGCTCATCAGTCAGCGCACGCGTCATGTCCGTTTCAATAAAGCCCGGAGCAACAACGTTTACAGTAATGCCACGAGACGCAACTTCACGCGCCAGTGATTTACTGAAGCCGATCAAACCCGCTTTCGCCGCAGCGTAGTTGGCCTGACCCGCATTTCCCATGGTACCAACCACAGAACCAATAGTGATAATACGACCATGACGCTTTTTCATCATAGCGCGCATTACCGCTTTTGACAGACGGAAAACAGATGACAGGTTGGTTTCGATGATATCGTTCCACTCGTCATCTTTCATGCGCATTAACAGGTTATCACGAGTAATCCCGGCATTATTAACCAGAATATCGACTTCCCCAAATTCTGCGCGAATATTTCCCAGAACAGATTCGATAGATGCAGGATCGGTCACATTCAACACCAGACCTTTACCATTTGCACCTAAGTAATCGCTAATGGCCTGCGCACCGCTTTCGCTGGTTGCAGTGCCGATCACTTTCGCGCCACGGGCAACGAGTGTTTCAGCAATTGCGCGGCCAATGCCACGGCTTGCACCGGTAACCAGCGCGATTTTTCCTTCAAAACTCATGGTTTTCCTCTTTTATTGCGCAAGCGCCGCAGTCAGCGCCGCCGGCTCATTCAATGCCGAAGCAGTCAGGGTATCAACAATACGTTTTGTCAGACCCGTGAGGACTTTACCCGGCCCCACTTCATACAGATGCTCTACGCCCTGGGACGCCATAAACTCGACGGTTTTGGTCCACTGAACCGGGCTGTACAGTTGGCGAACCAGCGCATCGCGGATCGCGTCTGCGTGGGTTTCGCACTTCACATCGACATTGTTCACAACCGGAACGGTCGGTGCGTTAAAAGTAATCTTCTGCAGTTCAACGGCCAGTTTTTCTGCTGCTGGTTTCATCAACGCGCAGTGAGACGGCACGCTAACCGGCAGCGGCAGAGCACGTTTCGCACCTGCGGCTTTACAGGCTGCACCTGCACGCTCTACGGCTTCTTTATGCCCGGCAATCACCACCTGGCCCGGTGAGTTAAAGTTAACCGGTGATACAACCTGACCTTCTGCTGACTCTTCACAGGCTTTCGCGATGGACGCATCGTCCAGGCCGATGATAGCAGACATGCCGCCCGTACCTTCCGGCACCGCTTCCTGCATGAATTTGCCACGCAGTTCAACCAGGCGTACGGCATCAGCAAAGTTGATGACACCCGCGCATACCAACGCGGAGTATTCACCCAGGCTATGCCCGGCCATCAGCGCAGGCGTTGCGCCACCCTGCTGCTGCCACACGCGGTACAATGCAACAGAGGCCGTTAACAGCGCTGGCTGCGTTTGCCAGGTTTTATTCAGTTCTTCTGCTGGTCCCTGCTGGGTAAGTGCCCACAGATCATAGCCCAGCGCAGCTGAAGCTTCAGCAAAAGTTTCTTCAACAATGGGGTAGGCTGCAGCCATTTCAGACAACATCCCAACGGTTTGAGATCCCTGACCCGGGAACACAAATGCAAATTGCGTCATGTTAAAATCCTTATACTAGAAACGAACCAGCGCCGAGCCCCAGGTGAATCCACCCCCGAAGGCCTCAAGCAATATCAGCTGACCGGCTTTAATTCGCCCGTCGCGGACGGCTTCGTCCAACGCACATGGAACGGAAGCGGCTGACGTATTGCCATGTCTGTCCAGCGTAACCACGACATTATCCATCGACATGCCCAGCTTTTTCGCCGTCGCGCTGATAATGCGCAAGTTTGCCTGGTGCGGTACCAACCAGTCCAGGGCAGAACGGTCGAGATTATTCGCTGCCAGCGTTTCATCAACGATGTGTGCAAGCTCGGTAACCGCCACTTTAAAGACTTCGTTACCCGCCATGGTCAGATGAATCGGGTTCTCCGGATTCACACGATCGGCATTCGGCAGTGTCAACAGTTCGCCATAGCGACCATCAGCATGCAAATGAGTGGAGAGAATGCCTGGCTCTTCTGAGGCACTCAGTACCACCGCGCCAGCACCATCACCAAAAATAATGATCGTCCCGCGATCGGTCGGATCACAAGTACGCGCCAGCACATCAGACCCGATCACCAGCGCGTGCTTCACTGCGCCGGACTTAACGTACAGGTCAGCCACGCTCAGGGCATAAGTAAAACCGGCGCAGGCAGCCGCGACGTCAAACGCCGGGCAGCCTTTAATTTCCAGCATACTTTGGATCTGGCACGCCGCACTCGGAAAAGCGTGCGTTGATGATGTGGTCGCAACCACAATCAGACCAATTTGATCTTTATCGATGCCAGCCATTTCAAGTGCGCGGTTTGCGGCGGCAAAGCCCATCGTCGCAACGGTTTCATTGGGCGCGGCAATATGGCGTTCACGGATACCTGTACGAGTGACAATCCACTCATCAGATGTCTCGACCATTTTTTCCAAATCGGCGTTAGTACGCACTTGTTCAGGCAGATAGCTGCCAGTACCAATAATCTTCGTATACATGTACGCTCAGTCACTTTTTGGTTATATACCGCTACGAACAAATCACGGGTAGGTAGGCTACGCTCTCGACAGCACTATCATCTGCGCGCCCGCGAGCGTGTCGTTTCGCCACCATCCAGCAGTTCGAATCCAGCTGGGTATACAGATTCCAGGCGAGCGGCAATTCGCTGAGGAACTTGTCGCTGCACCGCCTGCACTGCCTGTTCAATCGCGACTTCAAATGCTCGCTGATTGGCCGCACCATGACTTTTTATCACTGTGCCGCGCAATCCTAACAGACAGGCGCCATTATACTGGTCGGGGTTGAGGTGACTGAATCGCCTCGTTAGGCTTTTTTGTAACCAACGTTTTAATAACAGCAGCCACCACGACCGTTTTTTGCCCTCACCCTGAGATTTCAGCAGTGAAAGGAACATTCTTACAACACCTTCCATCGTCTTTAATGTGACATTGCCTGTAAAGCCGTCACAAACCAACACATCGGTTTTGCCAGTCAACAACTCATTGGCTTCAAGATAGCCGATATAGTTAATGGAAGGGATTGTTTTTAGCACAGCAGAAGCATCCCGAATACTGTCGAGACCCTTAGTTTCTTCTTCACCGATATTAAGCAATGCAACGCGAGGGCTGGCAATCCCAACCACCTCTTCTGCCAGCACGGAACCCATGACGGCAAATTGCACCAACATCGTACTGTCGCAATCAACGTTAGCGCCGAGATCCAGCACCACCGTTTTGCCCTTCTGCTGATGCGGCAACACCGTCACCAACGCAGGTCGCTCAATCCCCTCAAGGGGTTTGAGTAATAACTTCGCCAGTCCCATTAGCGCGCCCGTATTACCGGCGCTCACACAGGCTTCTGCACGACCTTCTTTCACGAGCTCCAGGGCAACACGCATAGAGCTACCACGACTGGCGCGGATAGCCTGCGAGGGCCGGGCATCACTGGCAATAACTGACTGAGCAGGGATAATCTGCAGACGTGAACGTTGTTCGAAGTCAGCTTTGGCAAGTAATGGCGTGATTGTATCGGGATCCCCGACTAAAAGAAGTGTGAGTTGCGGATTAGAATTCAGTGCCTGCAGTGCTGCAGGCACTGTCACGGTAGGGCCAAAATCGCCCCCCATGACATCTAACGCCAGGGTTAGACGTGTCAAGGTATCGTCGCTGCTCGGCTAGGTGTTTCCCCAGTTACCCGGGGAAAGCCTCACTAAGCTTCATCACGCTGGTTCTCTTTGTCTTTCTCACCGAGGTGGGAAATTCATTGAGCCATGCGTGATTACTTAGCGATTACCTTACGGCCGCGGTAGAAACCATCGGCAGTGATGTGGTGACGCAGGTGTTGTTCACCAGAAGTTTTGTCTACAGACAGGCTGGTGACTGCGGTCAGAGCGTCATGAGAACGACGCATGCCACGTTTGGAACGGGTTGGTTTATTCTGTTGTACGGCCATGGACCTTACTCCTCAATTACTTACGCTTTAAGCTGGCTAATACGGCAAATGGATTTGGTTTTTGCGCTTCATCAGGCAATTCACCAAAGACCATGTCCGCCTCGGACACTTCACAGTGTTCAGAATCATGCACCGGAACTACCGGCAAGGAGAGGATAATCTCATCTTCAACCATTGCAAGCAGATCGATTTCACCGAATTCGTTAACCTCAATCGGTTCATACGCTTCCGGCAGTGCTTCAGCCTGCTCGTCAGAACGGACAGGACTAAAACAATATGTTGTGTGGACATGGAGTGGGAACGGTTTCCCGCAACGCTGGCATGCGAGCGTAACCGAGACCTTCGCATCACCGGTAATAACGGCAAGACGTTGGTTATCGATCGCGAACGACATGGAGCATTCCACATCACTGTCCACACTGACTACAAAATCGGTGACGCGCTCTAACAGATCAGAAGTATAGATACCTTCATAATCGAGGCGTTTTTGAGCCGTACGAACCGGATCAAGAGTCAGGGGTAATTTTACCTTTTGCATAGGGCGCGCATATTAACTTTGTAACGTCATAGAGTCAAAGAAAAAGGCAGCCTGAGGTTGCCTTTTGCCAATAATTCGCACACATTGCGGGTCATCGACTTAAAATCACTCAAGTCTGGCCATAGCAGCCAACTTAAAGGTCGAGAGCCCTAGTTTAAAATGGCTCTCATCATTACGCTATATGCGAGGGAAAAAATATGCCTCAACTCATTCTTGCGTCTACCTCTCCCTGGCGTCGCGCCTTGCTTGAAAAACTGGCCATCCCGTTCGAATGTGCAGCACCTGAGGTTGATGAGACACCGCAGCCTGGCGAAACACCTCGGCATTTGGTATTACGTCTGGCCCAGGAAAAAGCGCAATCTCTTGCCCACCGCTACACATCACACCTCATTATTGGATCCGATCAAATCTGTGTACTTGATGGAGAAATAACCGGAAAACCGTTAACAGAAGAAAAGGCCAGACAACAATTAACCAAAGCCAGCGGCAATATTGTGACGTTTTACACCGGACTGGCGCTGTATAATTCTGCAAACGGACATTTACAAACCGAAGTCGAACCGTTCGATGTTCATTTCCGTCATTTAAGCGAGACGGAAATTGACGATTACGTACGCAAAGAACGTCCGTTACATTGTGCCGGCAGTTTTAAAAGCGAAGGATTAGGTATTGCGCTCTTTGAGCGTCTGGAGGGCCGCGATCCTAATACGTTGGTTGGCCTGCCGCTGATTGCGTTGTGTCAGATGCTACGCAGGGAAGAGATGAATCCGCTGAAAGCCTGATTAATCTTCCTGATGGCGACGCGGTGCGTCTTATCAGGCCTACGGCGCATAACGCAATGGTAGGCCTGATAAGCAACGCGCATCAGGCTTTGCTGCGTAATACCTCAAGGCAGCGTTTTAGCTGATTATCCATCGGGGCTTCAACACGCATGACCTCACCGGTCCCCGGATGGGTAAACTTCAATGCTGCGGCGTGCAGAAACAGTCGGTTCAGCCCCGTACCGGCCAACTGCTTGTCGAACTCACGGTCGCCATAGCGATCGTCAAAAGCAATAGGATGTCCAGCATACTGGGTATGCACGCGAATCTGGTGGGTCCGCCCGGTTACCGGACTACAGCGCACAAGCGTGGAAAACGCATAGCGCTCTTCTACTTTAAATCGCGTCTCCGACGGTTTACCTTCCTGATTTACCCGCACGATTCGCTCACCGCTTTGCAGAATATTCTTTAACAGCGGCGCCTGTACGGTTTTGACATGCGACTGCCACTGACCTCTTACCAGCGCCAGGTAATCTTTTTGCATTCCCTTTTCGCGCAACTGTTCATGCAGCGAACGCAGTGCGGAACGTTTTTTGGCAACCAACAGCACGCCAGACGTGTCACGGTCGAGGCGATGCACCAATTCAAGGAAACGTGCCTCCGGGCGTAACGCTCGCAGACCTTCAATTACCCCAAAGCTTAATCCACTGCCGCCATGCACGGCCGTGCCTGATGGTTTGTTGAGCACCAGAATATGGTCATCTTCATACAGAATAACATCGGCCAGCGCGGCGACCTTCTGCAGATGCGGTGAAATAGCTTCTTCTTCGCGCTCAGCGACACGCACTGGCGGAATACGCACAATATCTCCGTCTTCGAGCTTGTACTCGGGTTTGATGCGTTTTTTATTCACCCGCACTTCGCCCTTACGCAAAATGCGATAAATCATACTTTTTGGCACACCTTTAAGCTGGGTACGCAGAAAGTTGTCGATGCGTTGCCCTGCTTCGTCGGCAGTAATGGCAACAATTTTTACGGCTGGAGTCTCTGTTTTCATGGGTGCCGATTTTAAATAGCCATCAAGATTCGCGCCACACATTTTTCTATGCTTATATTAACTGCTATACCCTATTACACAGGTTTGACAGTTTCGATTTGGTGGTTATTAAACCAATCACTGTACGGAAGTGTAAAAACTGTGAGTAACCGGGTGGTAAATGGCAAAAGTCATCTTGCTATAACAAGGTTAGCAGTGGAATAATGAGGTCGTCTCCGTGTTGAATCTTGTTAAAACAAGAACTTTTCCGGAATGACCCAATTTTGCCCGACCGATCATCAACGCAGCAATGGCGTAAGACGTATTGATCTTTCAGGCAGTTAGCGGGCTGCGGGTTGCAGTCCTTACCGGTAAGTGCTCTATGAATTTCGCGTTGTAGGAAGACGGCAAGTCTGGGAACCCCCAAGAATTTACTCCGGTGAGTGACTGGGGTGAGTAGATGAAGCCAACGCACCGATAGCGTGAAAGACGACGAGCATAATGGAAGCGTTTCTGGAGAGTAACACCCAGACTGTTCCCCTGATAATTGCGCTGTGTTTCCGTATGAAATACAGGCAACCGACACTCTGCGCCTCTTTGAGCTGACGATAACCGTGAGGTTGGCGACGCGAATAGACACGAGGCCATCGGTTCACACCCGGAAAGGCATTACTCTGCCCGCAGCTTAGTCGTCAATGTAAGAATAATGAGTAAGTTACGATGAAAAGAATGTTAATTAACGCGACTCAGCAGGAAGAGTTGCGTGTCGCCCTTGTAGATGGGCAGCGTCTGTACGATCTGGATATCGAAAGTCCTGGACACGAGCAGAAAAAAGCCAACATCTATAAAGGTAAAATTACCCGTATTGAACCGAGTCTGGAAGCCGCTTTTGTTGATTATGGCGCTGAACGTCACGGTTTCCTCCCGTTAAAAGAAATTGCCCGCGAATACTTCCCCGCTAACTACAACTCCCATGGCCGTCCCAACATTAAAGATGTGTTGCGCGAAGGTCAGGAAGTGATTGTTCAGATTGATAAAGAAGAACGCGGCAACAAAGGTGCTGCACTGACCACCTTTATCAGCCTGGCGGGTAGTTATTTGGTTCTGATGCCTAACAACCCGCGTGCGGGTGGTATCTCTCGTCGCATCGAAGGCGATGACCGGACAGAACTCAAAGAAGCGCTGGCAAGCCTGGAACTGCCTGATGGCATGGGGCTCATCGTACGCACTGCGGGTGTTGGTAAATCCGCAGAAGCGCTGCAGTGGGACCTGAGTTTCCGTCTGAAGCACTGGGAAGCGATTAAAAAGGCCGCTGACAGCCGCCCTGCTCCGTTCCTGATCCATCAGGAAAGTAATGTCATCGTTCGCGCATTCCGCGACTATTTACGTCAGGATATCGGCGAAATCCTCATTGATAACCCAAAAGTCATGGAGATGGCGCGTCAGCACATCGCCGCGTTGGGTCGTCCGGATTTCAGCAGCAAAATTAAGCTCTACACCGGTGAAATCCCGCTGTTCAGCCACTATCAAATAGAGTCTCAGATTGAGTCTGCGTTCCAGCGTGAAGTACGCCTGCCTTCTGGGGGTTCTATCGTTATCGATAGCACCGAAGCACTGACCGCAATTGATATCAACTCCGCACGTGCCACGCGCGGCGGCGATATCGAAGAGACCGCATTTAATACCAACCTTGAAGCGGCCGATGAAATCGCTCGCCAGCTGCGTCTTCGTGACCTCGGCGGCCTGATTGTTATCGACTTCATCGACATGACGCCGGTTCGTCACCAACGTGCCGTTGAGAACCGTCTGCGTGAAGCCGTTCGTCAGGACCGCGCGCGTATCCAGATTAGCCATATTTCTCGCTTCGGCTTGCTGGAGATGTCCCGTCAGCGTCTGAGTCCGTCATTAGGCGAATCCAGCCATCACGTCTGCCCGCGTTGCTCCGGCACAGGTACAGTGCGTGATAACGAATCGCTGTCGCTGTCTATTCTGCGCCTGATTGAAGAAGAAGCGCTGAAGGAAAACACCCAGGAAGTCCATGCGATTGTCCCGGTGCCGATTGCGTCTTATCTGCTTAACGAAAAACGTACTGCGGTCAATGCCATTGAAACCCGACAGAACGGCGTACGCTGTGTGATCGTGCCCAACGATCAAATGGAAACACCGCACTACTCTGTTCTGCGTGTTCGCAAAGGTGAAGAGACATCGACCCTGAGCTATCTGCTGCCGAAACTGCACGAAGAAGAGATGGCGTTACCGACGGAAGAAGAGTACGTCGAGCGTAAACAGCCGGAACAGCCTGCGCTGGCGACCTTCGCCATGCCAGACGTACCGCCAGAACCTGCTCTGCAGGAGCCTGCCGTTACAGCCGTTGCTGCCGCACCAAAAGCAGCCGCAGTCGCAGCAGGATCCGAACTGCCTGGTTTGTTTGGTCGTTTCCTCGGCGCACTGAAGTCCATCTTTGGTGGCAATGAAGAAGCCAAGCCGGTTGAGCAGCCAGCACCGAAAGCGGAAGAGAAATCTTCTGAACGCCAGCAGGATCGTCGTAAGCCTCGTCAGAACAATCGCCGTGACCGCAACGATCGTAACGATCGTAACGATCGTCGTGATAATCGCGATAACCGTGGCGAACGTGATAACCGCGATCGTGACAACCGTAATGAACGTTCTGATAGCAGCGAAAACCGCGATGAAAATCGCCGTAACCGTCGCCAGCCGCAGAATGCCGAAGCGCGCGATACCCGCCAGCAATCCACTGATGTTGCTGATAAAGCGAAGTCAGGTGACGAACAGCAGGCTCCGCGTCGTGAACGCAACCGCCGTCGTAACGACGACAAGCGTCAGGCACCGCAGGAAGTTAAAGAACTGAACCTGGTTGAACAACCGGCACAGGAAACGGATCAGGAAGAGCGCGTTCGCCAGCCTCAGACTCGCCGTAAACAGCGTCAGTTGAACCAGAAGGTTCGTTACACCGATAGCGCAACCGTCGAAACCGAAGCCGTAACCGCTGCCGTGGTTACCGAAACGGTTGTGGCTGAGCCTGTGGTTCAGGCCGCTGTTGCCCAGCGAACTGAACTGGCGAAAGTCGATCTGCCTGCCGTTGTCACTACCGAGCATGAAGATAACAACGACGCGCGTGATAACAACGATGCACGTGATAGCAACGGTATGCCGCGTCGTTCTCGCCGCTCGCCTCGCCATCTGCGCGTAAGCGGACAGCGTCGTCGTCGCTATCGTGACGAACGTTACCCGACGCAGTCGCCAATGCCGATTACTGTCGCCTGTGCATCTCCAGAATTAGCCTCTGGTAAAGTCTGGATCCGTTACCCTGTTGCCCGTGCACAGGAACTGCAGGTTGAAGAGCAGCATCAGCAGGAAGTGGCCCAGGTGCAGCCGGTTATCGCCGAGCAGCAAAGCATTGCAGCGGTCGTTGCACCAGCAGTGGAAACCGTAGCGGCATCTGTCGCGGTCACAGAAGCGCCGGTAGTCACCGAAACCGTCGTTGTCGAACCTCAGGTTGTGGCGGTTGAAACCACACATCCGGAGGTTATCGAGACGGCTGTTGAGGAACAACCGCAGTTCATCGTTGACGCTGACGTCCCGGTTGCAGAAGAGGTTGTTGCTGAAGCTGAGCCCGTAGCAAACGTGGTAGAAGCACCGATTACCGAAGAACCTGTCCAGGTTGACGTCGCTGTCGCCCAGCCAGACGTTGCTGAACCGGTTATCGAGGCCGCGCCAATTGCCCCGGTTACGCAGGAAGAAGTCGCACCGGTTGCACCAGTCGTTGTCGCTGAAGCTGTGGTAGAACCTGCGTCTGTTGCCGCTGTACCCGTAACGGTTCACAGCCACGCAACCGCACCGATGACCCGCGCACCTGCGCCGGACTACGAACCAGAAGCGCCGCGTCAGAGCGACTGGCAGCGCCCTGCTTTCGACTTCGAAGGCAAAGGTGCCGCAGGCGGTCACAGCGCCACGCATCAGGCTACTGCCCCAGCCACACGCCCGCAGCCTGTTGAGTAAGCCGTAATCAACATCAAAGCCGACCTTCGGGTCGGCTTTTTTATTTCTTATCGATTTGTTTCATTCCCGTCAGCTGCGGCATCACATCCTTCATCAGCGCCAGAAATTTACGCAGTCGGACCGGATAATAACGCGCCCAGGGATACACCAGATGCACCGGCAGCGATGCCGCAGGCCAGTCTGCGAATAGCTCGACTAAACGCCCGTGAACAATATCTTCTTCCACCATCCAGCTTGACACAATGGCAACCCCCAGCCCTGCCAGAGCCGCATTTCTGGCAACATAAATACTGTCCGTGCTTAATCGGGGAGAGATATTTATCGTGATGGGTTCATTTCGCTGTTGATGGCGCAGCGACACACTATGCTGATAAAACGTGTTTACAGCAATCCACGGCAGCGTTGATAACTGTTCGGGATGCGTAGTATCGCCATACTGCGCCAGCAATGCCGGGCTGGCCACAATGCTTCGGGGCACTTCGGCCAGCAGAACGGAGACCGTTGCCGGATCAACTTCCGCACCCACTCGGATCGCGCAATCAATATTGTCGCTAAGGAAATCCACCGTTTTGTCATTGAGCATCCACTCCACCGATAACTGCGGATAACGGGCCAGAAATTGCAGCAGCGGTTCAAGCAGTTGTTGCTGACCAAACGCATGAGGCGCTCGTACCCGCAGCGTACCGACGGGTTCATCCTCCGTGATATTCAGCCCATCTTCCAGCGCTAACCAAGCATCGATAATATGCTTAGCATGCTGATATCCCCGCTCTCCGTCATCGGTCAATTTCATCGCGTGGGTGGTGCGTAAAATCAGTTTCACACCCAGCAGCGTTTCCAGGGATTGCAGTCTCCGACTGACGGTCGCCTGGGTGGTCCCCATCTGTTTTGCCGCCGCAGAGAGCGATCCTGCCTCAACGATGCGCACAAACGTCCGCATCAGCTCCACTCTGTCTATACGCTCATTTTTCAAGATAACCACTTTCATCATACGTCAAACGTATAACTGTTTTACCACCACGCCCGCTACCGTGCCAATGAGCGAAAGATAAAAATAGCCGTACATCCTGTGATTGAGGAATCATTTGTGAACACATCTACCGCACTTTCCCGTTGGGTCATCTTTGTACTGGCACTTGGCGCCGGTTTCAGCGTGGCGGCTATCTACTATGCCCAGCCTCTTCTGCCGCTGATCGGTCAGGACCTGACCTTAAGTCTCACCGGTATGGGGCTGGTGCCGACGCTTACCCAGGCCGGGTACGCGCTGGGGATTTTGTTTCTCTTGCCGCTTGGCGACCGCTATGACCGCCGGACTTTAATCTTGCTGAAAAGCATCTCACTTGCCGTGCTGCTTCTGGCCTGCAGCTTTAGCGGGCAACTGCATTCACTGCTGTTGATTAGCTTGCTGATGGGAATGGCGGCAACCATGGCACAGGACATCGTTCCCGCAGCAGCCATACTCGCCCCCGCGGGGAAACAGGGAAAAACGGTCGGTACGGTGATGACCGGCCTGTTGCTGGGCATTTTGCTCTCCCGCACCGTCAGTGGTCTGGTGGGCGAAGCGTTTGGCTGGCGCGAGATGTATCAACTCGCCGCCATCAGTATTGCCATTATTACTGTGGTGATGTGGAAAATGCTGCCTCACTTTGCGGCCAATTCCACGCTGAGCTATCCGTCGTTAATGCTCTCAATGGCCAAACTCTGGCAACGGTATCCTGTACTGCGCCGGGCGGCGCTGGCACAGGGATTCCTGTCAATTGCCTTCAGTGCCTTCTGGTCAACACTGGCGGTGATGTTATCCGAGCATTATCACATGGGCAGCGCAGTAGCCGGGGGTTTTGGTATTGCAGGAGCAGCAGGTGCGCTTGCCGCACCGCTAGCCGGACATCTTGCTGACAGAGTTGGCGGCGAAAAGGTCACGCAACTGGGGGCATTATTAGTGACGCTTTCTTTCGCGCTGATGTTTTTACTGCCCGCCCTGCCGGTTGAGGGACAGTGGCTGCTAATAGCCCTTTCTGCGGTCGGCTTTGATCTTGGGCTACAATCCAGCCTGGTGGCTCACCAGAATCTGGTCTATAGCCTTGAGCCTCAGGCGCGGGGCCGCCTGAACGCCCTGCTGTTTACCCTGGTGTTCATTGGCATGGCGCTGGGTTCAGTTCTCGGCACCCAAGTTTACGCCCTGGCAAACTGGCAAGGCGTTGTCGGGTTGGCAACCGTCAGCGGTGCGATTGCTCTGATGATCAGACTGACGGGTAACACCGTGGTGAGTCGGACAAAAACGGCCTAAAAAAATGCCCGCGCCGGGGTGTAAGTGGCGCGGGCAGATAAACATATCCAGTTTCATGATATGTTTCAAAAAAAGGCGTTAACGATTTAACTGGAACAACGACATTCCCTGCATATCGGTAAACGCTTTATAGGATGCCTGCAGCGCAGCCTGCTGCATAACATAGGACGAAATCGCTGCGTTCCAGTCGACATCCACCAGGTTACTCATCTGCTGAGTTTGCCCTAATGCGCGATCGGTACCCAGTGAATCCAGCGAGCTCAACTCACTGAGCTGTGTGCCTAATTCAGCACGCACAGACAGGACGTTATTAAGCGAGTTCTTCAGGCCACGGCTGGTTTTATCAATAGCGGCTGCCGCTTTATCTTTTGCCACATCATCCCCAGCAACCGGCGTTTTGAGGGCATCAATAGCGGTATCCAGCATTTTGAACAGGCTCTTTTCCTGGGTTCCACCCGCGGGTTCCGGCACCGCATTACTGGTCAATTCGGCAAATATTTTATCCCCGGTATGGCCAATCACCATGGTACGGGCAGCATCGACCTGCTGGGTCACGTTTTGGGTTCCGCCAGTATAGGTACCATCAGCCTGGGCAAATGGTGCACTTTCTGTTTTATATCCACCGAAAATATAGCGCCCGTTGCCATCGGTGCTGTTCGCCAGGTTCATCAGCTGATCGCGGATCCCCTGTAAATCAGTTGCCAACGATGCACGGTCATCATCACTTAACGTTCCGTTAGCAGCATGGACAATTTTTTCCTGCGCGCTCTGAATAGCCGTCGTTACCTGTCCCAACACGTTTTCTTCCAGTGAGACTTTTTGCGTGGCGAAAGAGCGCGCCAGCGTGTACTGGCTGTTTTGTGCCTGAGCCTGAGACAGCACCACGGCCTGTGAGGCGGCAATCGGATCGTCAGACGGATTAATGACCCGTTTACCCGTCGACATTTGCTCGCCGAATTTCATCCATTCCGCCTGAGAGTTGGTGATGCCACGCATGTTCTGCTGGTACATCATCTGGGTACTGATACGCATTGATTCCCTCTCCCTTAGCGAATATTAATCAGTGCATCAAACAACGCATTCGCGGTTTGCAGCACCTGGGCGTTAGCCAGGTAGTACTGCTGATAGCGCTGCAAATTGCCGTACTCTTCGTCGAGATTCACCCCGGAGATGGACTGCTGCTGATTAGAGAGCTGCGTGACCACGTTGTTTTGCGTGGTGCTGCTGGTTTTCAGCGTCGCGGTTTTGTTACCGACATCGCTTACCAGCGTGGCATAGGCATCGTTGAAGGTTTTATTCCCGACGGTGGCCTTATTTTGTAGATCCAACAGTTTCTGACCGTTACGGTTGTCGCTTGCGCCCGTCTCCGCAGCAGGATCGGTCTTTTTCTCTGACGCCATGGCAATTTTTGACTCGTCGGTCACCATCACTTTCATATTGACGATAGCGTCGCTAACCGGCTTCAGAATAAAACTGTCATTATCGTTAGCTCCGGTTGGTTTATTCGTCACCGTCACTTTCAGGCCATCAATATCCAGTTTACCGCTGGCATCCGGTTTTGCTTCAAACGTCGTATTATCCGCCAGGCGCGTGACTTGCCATTTGCCACCGTTAAACACAACTTTATAGTCAGTCGCCTGCACTTTCGAACTATCATCAACTTCAGCGGTTAACTCCGCTTTGCCGGTGTTTTTAGCATTACTGGTCACCGACGGATCGCCGATAGCAAAGAAATCCTTACCCGCAACACCATCAGTATCAAAACCGGCTTTATGCTGTGTGTTAAAGGCGTCGGCAAAAGCCAGTGCCAATTGGCCCAGCGTATTACGCGTCTGGTCCAGTTCCTGAGAGCGAAACGTCAGCAACCCACCCAGTGAGCCGGTATTGAGCAGTTTTTCTGGAATTTCAATATTACCCGCAACCCCATCGACATAGGCCACGGTGGTGCGGGTGGTATCGGCACTGGACGGTACGGCAGCAAGCTGACGTGCGCTACTGCCCTGCACCAGCGAATAGCCATTCGCCATGGTGACGTTATAGGTGCCGCCGTCTTGAACGCTGACTTCAACGCCGACAATCTTGTTTAATTCGCTCACCAACTGGTCGCGCTGGTCCAGCAGATCGTTCGGTGAAGCGCCCGCGCCGACGCCGGTCAGACGAGAGATTTGATCGTTGAGACTGGCAATTTGCTTCGAGTAGTTATTGATCTGGTCAACACTGGCGGAAATCGCGGTATTAACCTGTTTATCCTGATCGCGCAGATACTGATCGGTGGTTTTAAACTGGTTGACTAAGCCGTCTGCTTTGCCAATCAATGCCTGACGCGCCGCCGGGTCTTCTGCGTTACTGACCAACGTTTGTAAGCTGGTGAAAAAGCCCTGCATCGAGGTAGAAATAGAGCTGGTCTTGCTGGCGAGCAGGTTATCGATTTTCGACATTTGCTCATAACGCGTTGTCAGACCGCTGCTTTGGTTCTGCGCAGCGCGTAACTGATTACTGATAAATGAATCATACTCACGCTGCACGCCAGAAACATAGACGCCATTGCCAACCCAGCCCCCCGCACCCAGCGTGCTGTTTGCTTGCGCCATAATGGTCGTCTGGCGGGTATACCCGGCCACGTTATAGCTGGAGATGTTATTACTGGCTGTGTTCAACGCGGCCTGCGCTGCGCTAAGACCACTCATGGCGTTGTTAATCAAGCTGGACATGGAGGTTCCTTGTAATCCTTCAATACTCGTTATTATCGGCAGCGGATGGGTAGACTTGAGTTATTTAAAACAGATTGTCGAGATTGCTACTGTAAGTTTTACTCACTTTCTCGCTCATCGACTTCAGCTGCTGGATCATGGTGGTTAATTTACGCGCATAGTGCGGATCGGTGGCGTAGCCTGCATTCTGCAAGGCCTGCGCACCCTGTTCGGCAGTCGCCGCACCGGTTACCGCGGCGTAGCGCGGATTACGCGATATCAGCCCGACATAATCCGACAGCGCCTCAAGGTACGAGCTATAGACACGGAATCGGGCTTTCACTTTTTTCGCCTCACCGTTTTCATATTCGGTAGTGGTGATTTCGGTGGTCGGCCCTTTCCAGCTCCCCGAAGCCTTCACGCCGAAAATGTTAAAGCTCGGCTCACCGTTCTCACGGCGGATTTGGCGTTGCCCCCAGCCGGATTCCAGCGCCGCCTGTGCCAGGATCAGATGATGCGGTACCCCGCTTTGTTGACTCGCCAGTTTTGCTGGTAGCGATAGCTGAGCAAGGAAGTCTTTACTGTCGCCCGACAGCGGTTCATCGTTCCCTTCCGTCGCTTTCGGTAGCGCTTTACGCACCATCTGCGTCAGTGCCTGGTTTTGATAGCTGGTCACCGTTTCCAGTGAAAACTTCATCGGTACCTGCGGCGCATCATCCGCAGGCGTCCCCTGGCCTTCGGTCATCTGCTTAACCATCATTTCAGCCAGCCCCAGACCTTTGCCTGCTGTCATCTGCTGGGCTACCTGCTGGTCATACATGCTGGTGTACAAGCGCGTCGAGTCGCTGCTAAAGACGCCATCTTTTGGCAGCGCTTCACGCATGCTTTTCAGCATCATCTGGACAAACATCCCTTCAACCTGGCGGGCGACCGGGCGGATATTTGCCGCCGGATCCTGACCCGCCTTCGCTTTCAGTTCGTTCAGCGATTGCGCATCCCAGGCGGCGCTGGTCAGCAGTTTGCTGTCGCCAATCATCAGATAATTTCCAGTTTGGCGCGTAAACAACCCGCACTTTGCATGGATTGCAGAATTGACATCAAATCCATTGGCGTGGCACCGAGCGCATTGAGGGCGCGAACCACATTGTTCAGATTGGCGCTGGAGCGCACGCTCTGCAATGAGCCGCCGCTTTGACGCATATCGATTTGGGTTTGCGGGGTAACCACGGTTTGCCCACCGCCAAACGGCGTATCGGGCTGACTAACGTTGGCCTGGCGATTCACCGTGATAGACAAGTTGCCCTGCGCGACCGCGCAACTGTCCAACGTAACTTCGCGGTTCATCACTACCGATCCCGTACGGGAGTTGATAATCACCTTCGCATCCTGCGGCGTTACGTTCACTTCTATATTCTGGATATCAGCGAGGAAGCGCACCTGTGAGCTATTGCCGCTAGGCACACGCACCTGAATCGTACGCGCATCCAGCGCCGTGGCGCTGCCAAACCCACGCGAACGGTTAATGGTGTCGGTTATCTGCTGTGCCAGGGTAAAGTCTTCATTATTCAGCTGCAGATTGAGGGTGTTTCCGCCACCAAACTGGCTAGGAAGTTCGCGTTCAATAGTGGCCCCGTTGGTGATCCGCCCACCGTTGAGCTGGTTCACCTGAACGCTACTGCCGCCCGCTGCCGCACCGGCGCCGCCGACTAAAATATTGCCCTGCGCCAGCGCATACACCTGGCTATCAACCCCTTTCATCGGGGTCATCAGCAGCGTCCCGCCGCGCAGGCTTTTGGCATTACCCATTGAAGAGACCACAACGTCAATGGTTTGTCCCTGACGTCCAAACGCCGGAAAGGATGCAGTCACCATCACCGCCGCCACGTTTTTCAACTGCATATTGGTGCCGGTCGGCACGGTGATCCCCAGTTGAGAGAGCATGTTATTGAGCGTTTGGGTGGTGAACGGCGTCTGGGTGGTCTGGTCACCCGTGCCGTCCAGTCCTACCACCAGCCCGTAGCCAATCAGCGAGTTTTCACGCACACCCTGAACGCTGGTCAGATCGCGAATACGATCGGCATGGGCCAACGTGGTTGCCAGCATCAGGACCATTGCAACAAGAGTTTTAAACACAGAAAGCCTCGCTTACATCGGTGACAAATTAAGGAAGAAACGCTGCAACCAGCCCATATTCTGCGCTTCGTTGATATAGCCGTTACCGACATACTCAATACGTGCATCCGCCACCTGGGTTGACGGAACAGAGTTGCTGCCGCTGATGGTGCGCGGGTTAACCACCCCGGAGAAGCGGATAAATTCAGTGCCCTGGTTTATGGCGATCTGCTTTTCACCCACAACGTGTAAATTGCCGTTGACCAGAACCTGA
Organism: Citrobacter freundii; assembly: GCF_029717145.1. NCBI lineage: Bacteria > Pseudomonadati > Pseudomonadota > Gammaproteobacteria > Enterobacterales > Enterobacteriaceae > Citrobacter > Citrobacter freundii. The sequence continues at coordinate 2,930,655 of NZ_CP099222.1, forward strand.
TCGACGGTCACGGTCAGCGTACCGCTAAAGGTGTTACGGGCATTAGCGCCACCTTTACCGTTAAAGGAGTTCCCACCGGACGCTTCTACGTCAGCACGCTCGTTGCCAAACAGTCCCTGCAGGTAACGCGGCACCGTGTCGAAACCAAAGTTTGTTTTGCCATCACGGCTGGCATTAGCAGAAGAGCTTTTGCTCGCACTGACATTTTCCTGCAATACGATAGTTAGCGTATCGCCAACATTGCGCGGACGGCGGTCTTCAAATAGCGGCTGGTAGCCATAGTTAACTGGCTGCGCAGACTGAAAAATTGATCCATTCGCCACCGGCGTTGGGCCAGGTATCGGCTGGGCAGAGGTCGCCCCCTGAACCAGCGGCGTGGCCGGGATCCAGGCACATCCTGTCAGTGACACCACCAGCAGGGCCGTAATCGGATATGGGTGAAGCGCGTTTTTTCGCATTGCCTTCATCTTCTACATCAGTGTGCCGGTGAGGTTTTCACCCCACCGGACAACACGTTAGAGTTGCGTCAGTTTTTGCAGCATCTGATCGGTAGTCGACACCGCTTTGCTGTTGATTTCGTAAGCACGTTGAACCTGGATCATATTCACCAGCTCTTCCGCCACGTTGACGTTAGAGGTTTCAACATAGCCCTGATACAGCAGACCCGCGCCGTTAAGCCCAGGCGTGCTCTCGTTCGGCGCACCTGAAGATTGCGTCTCGGTGTACAGGTTCTCACCAATGCTTTCCAGTCCGGTATCGTTCATAAAGGTGGTCAGGTTGAGCTGGCCTACCTGTACCGGCGCCGCCTGTCCTTGCTGGGTTACGCTGACGATGCCATCACGCCCGATAGTGATGCTGAGCGAGTTCGCTGGAATGGTGATCGCTGGCTGAACCTGAAAACCGCCTGCCGTCACCAGTTGACCGTTCTGATCCACCTGGAAAGAGCCGTCACGCGTATAAGCAGAAGTACCATCCGGCAACATGACCTGGAAAAAACCCTGGCCTTTAATCGCCACATCTTTGCTGTTATTGGTCTGTGACAGGTTGCCCTGACTGTGTAAACGCTCGGTCGCCACCGGACGCACACCGGTACCGATTTGCAAACCCGAAGGCAGTACGGTCTGTTCAGAAGACTGCGCGCCCGGTTGACGAATCGTCTGGTACAACAGATCTTCAAACACCGCACGCTGACGCTTGAAACCATTGGTGCTGACGTTTGCCAGGTTGTTGGCAATCACATCCATGTTGGTTTGCTGTGCATCCAGGCCGGTTTTGGCGATCCATAATGAACTGATCATAAAATGTCCTGTATTAACTCATCGACAGCAGTTGGTTGGCGCGACCCGCGTTATCATCCACGCTACTGATAATCTTCATCTGCATTTCGAAGCGACGGGCGCTGGCGATCATGTCGCTCATCGCGGCAACCGGTTTGACGTTACTGCCCTCCAGCACGCCCGACATCACGCGGATGCTGGGATCGGCCGGAAGCGTCGGGCCTCGGGTCGCCTGTGCCGCCGCGCTCAGACGGAACATACCGTCATCACCACGCTGCACTTCACTTCCCGTCGCCTTCACCAGCTTCAGACGCCCGACAGGCGCCACGGTATTCGCCGGATCGCCTGGGTTCAGCGCAGAAATCGTCCCGTCAGCAGCAATGGTGATTTCTGAACCTTCCGGTACCGCTATTGGCCCGGCTTCGCCAATCACCGGGTGTCCCTGAATGGTCAGTTCACCGGTGGGGCTTACCTGAATTGCGCCATTACGGGTATACCCTTCACTGCCGTTAGCGGTCTGAACCGCCAGCCAGCCGTCCTGTTGCAGCGCAACGTCCAGCGGGCGGGAGGTGTAGTCCATCTGACCTGGCGTCATATCAGCCCCTGGCGTTGAGGCCACCACCAGCGTACGCGTCGGTAAAGAGAGCCCTTCAACCGGTACCGCACGTAGCGCATTAAGCTGCGCGCGGAAACCCGGCGTTGAGGCGTTTGCCAGGTTGCTGGCCGTCACCGCCTGTTGGTTCAGCGTCTGACTGGCCGCGCCCATGGCGGTATAAATTGCGTGATCCATTAAGCCATCCCGTCAAGCGCTTAGCGCAGGTTGACCAGCGTGTTGAGGATCTGATCCTGGGTTTTGATGGTCTGCGCGTTCGACTGATAGTTACGCTGGGCGACGATCATGTTCACCAGTTCTTTACTCAAATCCACGTTCGATGCTTCCAGCGCGCCGTTCGTCAGCTTGCCGAAGTTACCGGTGCCCGCGGTGCCCAGCAGCGCGACGCCAGAAGACTGTGTCGCGGCCCAGACGTTATCGCCCTGAGAAGCCAGACCTTCGTTGTTGGCAAAGTTAGCCAGCACGATCTGTCCCAGAAGTTGCTTCTGTTCGTTGGAGTAGTTACCCACTACCGTGCCGTCATCGTTAATCTGGTAGCTCACCAGATCGCCCGGTTTGTAGCCGTTCTGATTCGTCGCAACGATGTTATTGGCGCCGGTATTCTGCTGCATGGAATTGAGGAAACTCAGAGAGAAACCCGCAGGGACCGCGCCATTGATAGCACCGGTGGTTATCTGAATTTGCGGCTGGGCGTTGGCGGGGCCTTCAACAAGAATTTTGGGGCCAGTCGGATCTAACGGATCCACAGGTACCGTACCCGGAATATAGTTATTCACCGAGGCCAGCGTGCCATTAGCGCTGAAGTTCATCACCGCATTTTTAGTCGCGGGAGAACCCGCCACGCTGGCATCCTGGGTGTAAACATCCCATTTGTTATCCGTCGTTTTGACATAAAAAACATTCATGTCATGGGCATTACCCTGACTATCAAATACGGTCACGGTGCCTTTTTTGTTGTACGAGTCCGCATCACTTGCGCTAAAAGGTTTATTCGCCGGAATCTTGTCAGTGGAGTTCAGGTTGATCTGCATAGACGCGGTGGTCGTGGATTTCGCCGCCATCAGCGTATTCGGAATCGTGATCGGTGCCGGGTTTGCGCCCTGCTGTACCGTCGGCGGTGTGCCGGTGGCCGGATAACCCGTCAACTGCAGCCCCTGCATGTTGACGATATTACGGTTTTCATCGAGCTTGAACTGACCGTTTCGGCTGAAGAAAACAGACCCATTGCTGTCGACCATACGGAAGAAACCGTTCTGGCTAATGGCAACGTCCAGCCCACGGCCGGTGTTGGTGGTAGTGCCATCGGTAAAGTCCTGGGTAATACCCGCAACTTTAACGCCCAGGCCCACTTTAGAACCGGCAAACATATCCGCAAAGGAAGCAGTACCGGATTTAAACCCGTAGGTCGCGGAGTTGGCGATGTTGTTACCAATGACATCGAGGTTGGTCGCTGCAGCGTTCAGACCGCTGACCGCTTGAGAAAAGGCCATGACTTACTCCTGATAAGTGTGAAGGCTTAGATGATCTGCCGTACTTCGTCGAGGGTGGTGGTTCCATAGGTGCCGAGGTCCAGCGTGTTACCGCCGTTGCTGCGAATAACCCCCTGCACCAACGCAAACTGAAGTGGCTGCGCCACAAGCTGCGTCCCCCCATTGCTGGCGGATATCGCAACGTTGTAGGAACCGCTTGGGGCCGCTGTGCCATCCGTCATGGTGCCGTCCCAGGTGAAGGTGTGAACCCCCGCCTTCAGCTCACCAATATCGATCGTGCGCACGACCTTGCCGTCTTTATCGGTAATGGTGGCAGTGACCTTATCGGCTGGCTGCTGCAGCTCAACGCCAAACGGTGTCGTGGTGGTGGTCGCCCCCTCTTCCGTCCCTTTCCCGGTCAGGATCGTGGTACCTGGAATCATCACGCCATGACCAATCAAGGTACTGGCCTGCAGCGACTGACTGTTGTCTATCTGTCCAGAAATCGACCCCAGCGTAGTATTCAGCTTCTCAATCCCGCTGACGGTACTGATTTGCGCCAACTGGGTGGTGAGTTCGTTGTTTTGCAAGGGGTTGGTCGGATCCTGGTTTTTCAGCTGCGCGACTAACAGCGTCAGAAAGCTGCTTTGCAGATCGGCGGCATTGCTGCCCGTCAGTGAACTGTTGTTACTGGCTGCATTCACGCCCGTGCTGCTCGGGTCATTCATTTTTACCGAAATTGACATGTGCGGCTCCTTTACTGGCCTAGCGTCAGCGTTTTAAGCATCAAACTTTTTACGGTATTGAGCACTTCGACGTTTGCCTGATAGCTGCGTGAGGCTGACATGGTGTTGACCATCTCTCCGACCACATCCACATTGGGCATTTTGACGTAACCGTTCGCATCGGCCAGCGGATTACCCGGTTCATAAACCAGCTTGTCCGGCGCCTGGCTCTCAATCACATCAGCGACTTTTACGCCACCGGTAGCCGCACCCGGCGCGGCATTAACCTGAAAAACAACCTGCTTCGCGCGATACGGTTGACCGTCAGGTCCCGTCACGCTGTCCGCATTCGCCATATTGCTCGCCGCCACGTTCAGGCGCTGGGATTGCGCGGTCAGCGCCGAACCTGCGATATCAAAAATATTTAACAACGCCACGAATTAGTTCCCTCCTTGCAGCACGGTCATCATGCCCTTGATTTGTCCACCCAATGCGGTGAGCCCCATCTGATACTTCAGACTGTTATCGGCAAACTGCGTACGCTCGCGGTCCATATCCACCGTATTGCCATCCAGCGACGGTTGGTCCGGAATGCGATAAAGCAACTCCGTCGAAGGTGCAGAAAGTGTCTGGGCCGGAATATGTTGTGCAGAGGTCAGCGTCAACGAGACACCGCCGGTTTCTTCCCGTCCACGCACCATGACTTTTTTTAATTCACTGGCGAAATCCAGGTCGCGCGCCTGATACCCCGGCGTGTCGGCGTTGGCAATGTTGGCCGCTAATACTTCCTGGCGTTGGGCGCGCAGATTCAGCGCTTCCTGTTGAAAACGTAAGGCGGCGTCGAGCTTATCGAGCATATCTCCTCCGCAAATGACAAAATTCAGCCGACAGCTTAAATCCCATTACGCGCGCGTTATCGCTGGAATAAGCGCAAAATGCGTCGCTATTTGTTGCGTTGATGGCGGCGTCACACAGGTAAAATCCAGCCACAGCCTGAAAAAGCGAGAGGTATTGATGCAAACGTTCAAACGCGGAATAGCGGTGGTCGCACTGCTGTTCAGCCCCCTGACGCTGGCGCAAGACCTGAATTCGCAGCTTACGGCGTGGTTTTCCGAGCGACTGGCAGGGTTCAGTGACGAGGTGATCGTTACCCTCCGGACCCCACCCAACCTGCTGCCTGCCTGTGAGCAACCGGCACTCAGCGTGGCCGGTAGCGCGAAGTTATGGGGCAATGTGAATGTGCTGGCGAGATGCGGCAATGAAAAACGTTACCTACAGGTGAACGTGCAGGCCACGGGCGACTACGTGGTTGCCGCTGCCCCCATCGCCCGGGGAAGCGCGCTTAACTCAGCCAGCGTAACGCTAAAACGCGGTCGTCTGGACCAACTGCCGCCACGTACCGTGCTGGACATTAACCAGGTGCAGGAAGCGGTGAGTCTGCGTGATGTGGTCGCTGGCCAGCCGATCCAGCTCACCATGCTGCGTCAAGCATGGCGGATAAAAGCGGGTCAGCGCGTGTTGGTTATCGCCAATGGAGACGGTTTTCGCGTGAATGCGGAAGGTAAGGCGCTGAATAATGCGGCGGTTGCCCAGAACGCCAGGGTACGGATGCTTTCAGGCCAGGTCGTCAGCGGCGTCGTCGATTCTGATGGGAATATTCTTATTAACCTATAATAGGTTAAAGATTTTTTTGCGGATGCCGATAGATAATCAACCAATGATTAAAGCGGGCCGCTATAGCGTAACCCCTCGATGAGGATAAAAAAATGAGTATTGATCGTACCTCACCATTGAAGCCAGTTAGTACTGTCCAGCCGCGCGAAGCCAGCGACACGTTGGTCCAAAAAACGCGTAAGGAAAAAACGTCCACGACCAACAGCACTAGCGTCATGTTGAGCGACGCGCAGGCAAAGCTGATGCAACCCGGCACCAACGACATCAATATGGAGCGCGTTGAAGCACTGAAAACCGCCATCCGTAACGGTGAGTTGAAAATGGATACCGGAAAAATTGCCGACTCGCTGATCCGCGAGGCGCAGAGCTACTTACAGAGTAAATAAAGTATGACGCGTTTGTCAGAAATACTTGATCAGATGACGACTGTCCTGAATGACCTGAAAACGGTGATGGATGCTGAGCAGCAGCAACTTTCCGCAGGCCACATTCACGGTAGCCAGCTACAGCGTATTACAGAAGAAAAAAGTTCTTTGCTGGCAACCCTGGATTACCTGGAGCAGCAGCGACGTCTTGAGCACGACGCGACGCGCAGCGCTAATGATGATATTGCCCAACGCTGGCAGACGATTACCACTAAAACGCAGCATTTACGCGATCTCAACCAGCATAATGGTTGGCTGTTGGAAGGACAAATCGAGCGCAATCAACAGGCGCTCGAGGTGCTTAAACCGCATCAGGAACCCACGCTGTATGGCGCTAACGGCCAAACATCTTCAGCCCATCGCGGCGGAAAGAAGTTCTCAATTTGACGAATGCCTGACGGCTCGTAGCTTTCAGGCCTGCGTGTTTTGCAGGCCGGATAAGGTGATCCCCTCATCCGGCAGTATGTTCATTATGCCGTTCGGCGCACAAACTCTTTCACTTTAAAGCCCAGCACGGCCAGCGCGGCAAAGTAAGCAGTAATGCCGACCAACACCACCGCCATTAAGCGCAGCAGACGCCACAGCATCGTCCCCTGAGACCACTCCGGCATAATGTACAGCATCCCCACCAGCGCAGCAGACATCACCAGCACAGAGATCACCAGACGCGCCAGGAACCAGGCCCAACCCGGCTGTGGCGTGAATATTTTCTGTTTACGCAACTGCCAGTACAGCAGCGAGGCGTTCAGACAGGCCGCCAGACCGATCGACAGCGACAGCCCGGCATGTTTCAACGGACCGATAAACGCCAGGTTCATCACCTGGGTCATAATCAGCGTCACGATGGCAATTTTCACCGGCGTTTTAATGTCCTGACGGGAGTAAAATCCGGGGGCCAATACTTTCACCACGATCAGGCCAATCAGGCCGACCGAATACGCTACCAGCGCGCGCTGGGTCATGGACGCATCAAAAGCGGTAAACTTACCGTACTGGAACAATGAAACCGTCAGCGGCTTTGCCAGGATCCCCAATGCCACCGCACTGGGCAAAGCAAGCAGGAAGCACAGGCGTAAACCCCAGTCCATCAGGCGACAATATTCATCATGGTTACCGCTGGAAAAACTTTTTGACAGCGAGGGCAGCAGAATAGTGCCCAGCGCGACGCCCAGAACACCTGAAGGGAACTCCATCAAACGGTCAGCGTAGTACATCCAGGAAACCGAACCTGAAGCCAGAAATGACGCGAAAATCGTGTTGATAATCAGAGAAATCTGGCTGACGGAAACGCCGAGGATCGCCGGCCCCATCTGCTTCACTACGCGCATCGCGCCCGCATCACGAAAATTCACGCGCGGCAGCACCAGCATGCCAATTTTCTTCAAGTGCGGAAGCTGATAAACCAGTTGCAGCACACCACCGACGGTCACGGCCCATGCCAGCGCCAGCACCGACGGATTAAAATACGGCGCGGCAAACAGCGCAAAACCGATCATGCTGATGTTGAGAAACGTCGGCGCAAACGCCGGAATAGAGAAACGGTTCCAGGTATTCAGAATCGCACCCGCCAACGAGGCGAGCGAAATCAACAGAATATAAGGAAAGGTTATCTGCAACAGCTGGGTAGTCAGCGTAAATTTGTCAGCAGTATCGGCAAAGCCTGGCGCGGTGACCATGATCACCCACGGCGCGGCAAGCATCCCGGCAACCGTCACAACGGCCAACGCCAGCGTCAGCAAGCCAGACACGTAGGAAACAAACACGCGGGTGGCGTCTTCGCCCTGCTTACTTTTGTATTCAGCCAGAATAGGGACAAATGCCTGAGAAAATGCGCCTTCAGCAAAAATTCGACGCAGCAGGTTAGGAAGTTTGAATGCCACAAAAAAGGCATCGGTCGCCATCCCTGCACCAAAGATTCTGGCGACGATCGCATCACGCGCAAAACCCAGCACACGTGAGAACATCGTCATTGAGCTGACGGTTGCCAGTGACTTTAATAAATTCATCTATGTTGTATTCCAGACTCTGAGGCAAAACCCCGTATAACCAACATCGCCATCCGGCAATGTCACTGTGCCTGATGGCGACGCCGCAGCGTCTTATCAGGCCTACAAGCCAGCCTATGGTTGAAAAGAGGTGTTATTTTGAGTGGGCATATATACCCGTCATACTTCAAGCTGCATGTGCGTTGGCTGCGCTCGCTCACCCGAATCACTTACCTGAGTAAGCTAACGGGATTCACTCCCTTGCCGCCTGCCTGCAACTCGAATTATTTTGGGTATAGTACCTGGATTATGCTGAATTACTACCGCCAGATGTTACAGGGGGTTATTCGTCCATCGCATCCCGCCACAGCTTTTCCACCACGCGCTGCGCCAGAATAGCCTGCTCACCCGCTGTCTCAGGAACTGTCTGATTTTGCACGCATTCAATAAAATGGCGCGCACATCCGGTAAAGCCTCTCTGCTCCAGCGTCGTTTGCCAGCCGGGTATCGGTTGCTGAACGACACCGTGTCCGCGCTCCTCACGCCATTCACGCATATCCGTGACATCAATTAACCCACCGTCGATAACCGCCTGCACGCTCTCGCGCTGACTGCCCGCACGGCGATGCATACTGGTCGTTATCTGCAGCCGGTCGACGCAGAAATGGTGTTCTGCATACAGCATTGCTCCGGACTCGTTGGTTAACAGCGTGCCGCTATTTAGCTGTGCCTTTCCCCCTGCCAGCCACAGCGCGGTGTCCACCACATGCAGATAGTCATCCAGCAGCGTAAAACGCAGATCGTGTGGCCCGACGCTATCGCTGCGATGCTTATCCATGCGGATGGAGGCTGGCTGGCTTAACTGCGACTTTAACTCGCGATACAGCGGCGCAAACCGGCGGTTAAATCCGACCATCAACGTCAGTTTTTTTCGCGCCGCCAGCTCCACCAGTTGTTCCGCATCACGCAGGTTTTCCGCCAGCGGTTTATCCACGCAAACGTGGACCCCGGCATGAAGCAATTCGCTGACTACCGCATGGTGCGTCGCAGTACTGGAGTGTACGAAAACCGCATCACAGGTTGCCGCCAGGTTTTGTAATGAATCAACATACGGCATGCGCCAGGCTGCACAAATCCGTTCTGCTTTCTCACGCGAAGGTGACCAGGCCCCCTGTAACGTCCAGTCCGCAGCGGCGCCCAACACGGGTAGCCAGGCCTTTTGCGCGATGCCGCCCAACCCGACGACACCGATACGAAGTTTTTTCACGTTACTCTCCCAGATGCGCCAGCAAGGATTCGAGCCGCTGTTTTAACTCAGCGACTTCGCTTTCCAGCACCTCAACGCGCGCCTGCAAATCGCTGGATGCCGCCTGAGGCTCATCGGCGGTTGTCACCATCGTCAGATCGACGTCGCCACAGAACAGATGCATATAGCGGCTTTCGCGTTTTCCCGGTTCACGCGCCAGACGGACCACGTAAGGACCATCTTCGCGGGTGGCCAGCTGTTCCAGCGTTGACTCCACTTCCGCCACATCGCTGAATTCATACATGCGGGATGCGCGACTACGCAGTTCGCCCGGCGTCTGCGCACCGCGCAGTAACAGCGTGGTGATCAAGGCCACCTCACCGGCGCTGAGCTTAAGGTTACCAAACTCTGAATTGCAGAAGCGCTGTTCGTACTTGGTCACACGATTGCCGAATCCGCTCACCGTACGCAAGAAATGGCGTTTCACCAGATTATCGAGCTGATCCTGCACCTCCGATTCCGACAGGTTCATCACCGGTTCACGATTAGTTTTTTGGTTGCAGGCGGTCACGACACCATTCACGGAGAGCGGATATTGTTCCGGCGTAGTTACCTGTTTTTCCAGCAAACAGCCAATCACGCGTGCTTCGGTAGCGGTTAATTCATATTTCATCGTCTTCTCCATTCATCAGCCAATACAGCTGAAACTTAGCGACCGGGGGTCCATTCTGATGTTGTTAACGCCGTCAGCACATGATCGCGCCACTGCCCATCTATCAGCAGATAGTCTTTGGCATAACCTTCTTTTTCAAATCCAAGCCGCGCCAGCAAATCGCCGCTACGTTTATTGTGTGGCATATAGTTCGCCATAATGCGATGAATATGCTGCGTACGCTGCATATAGCGAATGGCTGCAACCAATGCCTCATACATCAATCCCTGCCCTTGCCACTTTTGCGCAATGGAATAGCCGAGATAGCAGGCGTGAAACGATCCACGCACAACGTTGGAGAAATTTGCAACACCGATAATCTCTTTCTCTTCCGGGTCGAGCAGCGCAAAGTAATAGGCAGAGCCTTGTTTATGAAACTCGGTGATCATACTCAGACGCGCCTGCCAGCCAGAGGGATAGCAGTGGCTTTCATCGCGAATAGGCTCCCAGGGCTTTAAGAAATGACGATTCTCTGCGTAATAATCTGCCAGACGCCAGGCATCACGCTCATGCACTAAACGCACGACCAGGCGGTCCGTGGTTAAGCGCACTTTTGGCACGTTACTGCGATAGCCAAACATTCTATACCTACTCCTTCCCGCACCGTTTTCAATACGCTATTCGCGATACTATACCTGTACAAATATGCCCGATGAAAAGAGCAAAACACCATTTCTTGAATTATTCACACATTTTGATGAAAACTCTCTATCAAGACCGACTTTTGATAAAAAAATATTGTCCCACCGAGGGTGGGAAAAGGTCAGACAACCCCGCAGAATAGACAGGCTTACCGTTAAAACTCTAAACAGAGTGACGAGTTTTTCCCTGGAGGGGAAATGTCGCAAGTCTCGCAGGCGAGGAACCTGGGTAAATATTTCCTGCTTATCGATAATATGCTGGTCGTGCTGGGCTTCTTCGTCGTCTTCCCGCTGATCTCGATTCGTTTCGTCGACCAAATGGGTTGGGCCGCCGTGATGGTCGGCATCGCGCTCGGGTTACGTCAATTTATTCAGCAGGGTTTGGGAATTTTTGGCGGGGCCATTGCCGACCGTTTTGGCGCAAAACCGATGATTGTCACCGGCATGCTGATGCGCGCCGCCGGGTTTGCGACGATGGGAATCGCCCATGAACCCTGGCTTCTGTGGTTTTCCTGTTTTCTCTCCGGGCTGGGCGGCACGCTGTTCGATCCCCCCCGTTCGGCGCTGGTGGTCAAACTGATCCGCCCGGAAAAGCGCGGGCGCTTCTTCTCCATCCTGATGATGCAGGACAGCGCCGGGGCGGTCATTGGGGCATTACTGGGAAGCTGGCTGTTACAGTATGACTTCAGGCTGGTCTGCGCCACCGGGGCCATTATCTTCATCCTGTGCGCCGCCTTTAACGCCTGGTTGCTTCCTGCGTGGAAACTATCGACAGTGAAAATTCCGGTGCGTGAAGGGATGAACCACGTGATGCGTGACAAGCGATTTGTCACTTACGTGCTGACGCTGGCAGGTTACTACATGCTGGCAGTCCAGGTGATGCTGATGCTGCCGATTATGGTTAACGACATTGCAGGATCCCCAGCGGCCGTCAAATGGATGTATGCCATCGAGGCGTGCCTCTCGTTAACGTTGCTCTACCCGATTGCCCGCTGGAGCGAAAAACGTTTTCGCCTTGAACACCGCCTGATGGCCGGTCTGTTAATCATGTCACTAAGCATGATGCCTATTGGGTTGGTCGGAAACCTACAGCAACTCTTCACCCTGATCTGCACGTTCTATATCGGCTCCATTATTGCTGAGCCAGCACGTGAAACGCTCAGTGCCTCGCTGGCGAGTGCACGGGCCCGGGGGAGCTATATGGGCTTTAGTCGGCTGGGACTCGCCATCGGCGGCGCCATAGGCTACATCGGCGGCGGCTGGCTGTTTGATATGGGTAAGGCACTGTCGCAGCCCGAGTTACCGTGGATGATGCTGGGTGTTATCGGCATTATCACCTTCCTGGCGCTGGGCTGGCAGTTCAGCCACAAACGCACGACGCGTGGCATGCTGGAGCCTGATGCCTGACGCGTAACCCTCAGCCCGGACACCTTTTCAGTTTTTTCTGCTGGTGTCCGGGGCGCTGGTACTGGATGCTGCTTTGTGTCACGATTACGCCATAAGCATCATGTTGAGGAACCCCATGAAAAAGTTTTTTTTTGCTGCTGCACTTATTGTCAGCGGCCTGTTGGTTGGTTGTAATCAACTCACACAATACACGGTAAGCGAGCAAGAAATTAACCAGGCGCTGGCAAAGCATAATAATTTTTCGAAAGATATCGGTTTGCCCGGCGTTGCTGAAGCCCACATCGTGCTGAGCAATCTGACCAGTCAGATCGGTCGTGAAGAACCCAATAAAGTGACCCTGACCGGCGATGCCAACCTGGACATGAACTCACTATTTGGCAGCCAGAAAGCGACAATGAAGCTCAAGTTAAAAGCATTACCGGTGTTCAATAAAGAAAAAGGCGCGATTTATCTGCAAGAGATGGAAGTGGTTGATGCGACCGTCACACCAGAAAAAATGCAGTCGGTTTTGCAAACTCTGATGCCGTATTTAAACCAGTCGCTGCGCAATTATTTCAACCAGCAACCGGCATACGTCCTGCGTGAAGACAGCAGTGAAGGCGAAGCGCTGGCTAAAAAGCTGGCAAAAGGAATTGAAGTAAAACCGGGTGAAATCATCATCCCGTTCACCGATTAACACACCAAAGGGCGCATCAGCGCCCTTTTTTTTCGTGCAAACGAAAACGTTTCCGCTTATCCTTTGTTTCCGGCAAAAAAGACTATCCTCAGCCGGAGCATATTGATGACTGCACCATCCCAGGTATTAAAGATCCGCCGCCCAGACGACTGGCATCTTCACTTTCGCGATGGCGACATGTTGAAAACTGTCGTGCCCTATACCAGTGAAATTTATGGACGCGCAATTGTCATGCCGAATCTGGCACCGCCCGTCACTACTGTTGACGCAGCCATCGCTTACCGTCAGCGTATTCTGGACGCCGTACCTGCCGGACACGATTTCACCCCGTTAATGACCTGCTATCTGACGGACACGCTGGATCCCAACGAACTGGAGCGCGGGTTCAACGAAGGTGTTTTCACCGCCGCCAAACTCTACCCGGCTAACGCCACCACCAACTCTACTCACGGCGTGACCTCTATTGATGCCATCATGCCGGTTCTGGAACGGATGGAAAAACTCGGCATGCCTTTGCTGGTGCACGGTGAAGTCACGCATGCGGAGATTGATATATTCGATCGCGAAGCACGCTTTATTGACACGGTGATGGAGCCATTGCGGTCGCGTCTGACCGCGCTGAAAGTGGTGTTTGAACATATCACCACTAAAGACGCCACCGACTACGTGCGTGACGGCAATGATCTGCTGGCAGCGACCATTACCCCGCAGCATTTGATGTTTAACCGCAACCATATGCTGGTCGGGGGCATTCGTCCGCATCTGTATTGCCTGCCTATTCTCAAGCGAAACGTCCACCAGCAGGCGCTGCGCGAACTGGTCGCCAGTGGTTTCAGCCGGGCGTTCCTCGGCACTGACTCGGCGCCGCATGCGCGTCATCGTAAAGAATCCAGCTGCGGCTGCGCGGGATGCTTTAATGCCCCTACCGCACTCGCCAGTTATGCCACCGTCTTCGAAGAGATGAACGCCCTGGCCCATTTAGAGGCCTTCTGCTCGCTTAACGGTCCTCGCTTCTACGGACTGCCGGTTAACGACACCTTTATTGAACTGGTTAAAGAAGAGCAGCAGATACCGGAAAGTATCGCGCTGGAGGGAGACACGCTGGTGCCTTTCCTCGGCGGTGAAACAGTACGCTGGTCAGTGAAACGCTAAAAAAATGTCGCAACCTGTTGTCAACTGGCGAAGTTAGCTGTATAAATAACCAGTATATTCAACAGGGGGCTATTATGCGTATTGAAGTCACTATTGCCAAAACTTCACCTTTGCCTGCTGGCGCCATTGACGCGTTGGCAGGTGAACTCTCCCGTCGTATTCACCATCATTTTCCGGATAACGACGGTAACGTCACCGTTCGTTATGCCGGCACAAACAATCTGTCGGTCATTAGCGCGACAAAAGAGGACAAAGAACGCATCAGCGAGATCCTGCAAGAGACATGGGAAAGCGCGGATGACTGGTTCATTAATGAATAAAAAATGATATGCAGTGATGTTTTTTGCCGGGTCGCCCCGGCTTTTTTATTTTCCCGTATCATAAAGATTTCGAGCAATCTCTCTCAACAAAACAGTTAATGTTTATTTACATGCTGATTATCTTTTAGTCAAAACCACAAAATAACTGCACAACATGCTAAAAAAATATGAATGACATGCCGGTTTATCGTTCAGATAACACTTAAAACAAAAAAATTATGCCTTGTCCTCTTTAAATTTTCAGTGAATACCCTTATTTATTGATATACTGAACTTGCTTCAGAAAAAAACGCATTGAACCTCGAAAACCGTTGTCTAGTAACACGAATTAGGGGGCATGATGGAAAAGAATAATGAAGTCATTCAGACTCATCCGCTTGTAGGATGGGACATCAGCACCGTTGATAGCTATGATGCGCTGATGCTGCGTTTGCACTACCAGACCCCGAATCGTCCAGACCCAAATGGGACTGAAGTTGGTCAAACGCTCTGGTTAACCACTGATGTTGCCAGGCAATTTATTTCGATATTAGAAGCCGGAATCGCCAAAATTGAATCAGGTGATTTCCCCGCTAATGAGTATCAGCGTCATTAAATCTGATGCACCCAACCTTCAAAAGGCACCTTAACGGTGCCTTTCTTATTTGATAGTTGAATAATGCGGGTCAGTTATTTACCCTGCTACTATCGCGATTGCAGAGAGAAGCGGATGAAATACGACTTAATCATTATTGGCAGCGGTTCCGTAGGCGCCGCCGCCGGATACTATGCCACGCGCGCCGGTCTGAATGTACTGATGATCGATGCACATATGCCGCCGCATCAACAGGGTAGCCATCACGGCGATACACGCTTAATTCGTCATGCCTATGGCGAAGGTGAAAAATACGTTCCGTTGGTCCTGCGTGCGCAGACATTGTGGGATGAACTCGCCCAGCATAATGAAGAACCTGTGTTTGTCCGTTCTGGCGTTGTCAACCTCGGCCCGGCAGATTCCACGTTCTTATCTAATGTGGCGCAAAGCGCAAAACAGTGGCAGCTCAACGTTGAACAGTTGGATGCCGCTGCCATCATGGCCCGCTGGCCCGAAATTCGTGTCCCGGAAAACTATATCGGCCTGTTTGAGGCCGATTCAGGTTTTCTGCGCAGTGAGTTGGCCATTAAGACCTGGATTCGCCTGGCTGAGGAAGCAGGCTGCGCTCAGCTGTTTAAATGCCCGGTTACCGCGATTCACCATCATGATGATGGCGTAACGGTTGAGACCGCAGACGGCGACTATCACGCGAAAAAAGCGCTGGTGAGTGCCGGCACCTGGGTACAGGCATTAGTACCGGAATTGCCGATACAGCCAGTGCGCAAAGTGTTCGCGTGGTATCAGGCTGACGGGCGCTACAGCGTTAAAAACAATTTCCCGGCCTTCACCGGCGAATTGCCTAATGGCGATCAGTATTACGGTTTCCCGGCCGAGAACGACGAACTGAAGATTGGTAAACATAACGGCGGGCAGGTTATTCACTCAGCCGAAGAGCGCAAAGCGTTTGCCGCTGTCGCCAGCGATGGTTCAGAGGCTTTCCCGTTCCTGCGTTCTGTTCTGCCCGGCGTGGGATGTTGTCTGCACGGTGCGTCGTGCACCTACGATAACTCTCCGGATGAAGACTTTATTATTGATACGCTACCCGGACATGATAATACGCTTATTATTACCGGGCTAAGCGGTCACGGCTTTAAGTTTGCCTCGGTACTGGGGGAGATTGCGGCTGATTTTGCCCAGGACAAGCCGTCGGCCTTCGACCTGGCACCGTTCAAACTGAGCCGTTTTAAACTATAACCATGATATGGCCTCGCCACTGGGGCCATTTTATTGAAGGAATAATAGTGATGCGCCGCATCGTTGACTATCTGGTGAATAATATACGCGAGCATTTTATGCTCTACATTATTTTATGGTCGCTGCTGGCAATCATGGATGTAATATATATTATGTTTTTCTGATCTTAGCCTGCTGACAATAATTGACAGCAATTGAGATTTCTTTAATTTTTATTGTGATTAATTGAATAATCAGAAACCCTACAAAGTACCGCACATCAGGCTCTACCCGCCCATCTTTCTCTAAACACCTGATGATCAACTCATCATCACATCAAATTTATTGAATTAAGAATAAATATCATCACTATTGTTATTTATTAGTTGCATTAATGTCTTTTACAGGCCATTTTCATTCACTTCTGAAATATCTATCGGTGTATTTATGCAATTCAATAATAGTCCACAGCGCTATGGTGTGGTGTCAGCCGTTTTACACTGGCTGGTCGCGCTTGCCGTGTATGGCATGTTTGCGTTGGGTTTATGGATGGTCACACTCAGCTATTACGATGGCTGGTACCACCAGGCACCTGAACTGCATAAAAGCATCGGCGTATTGCTGATGATGGGGCTGGTGATTCGCGTGGTCTGGCGGCTGTTCTCTCCTCCTCCTGCGGCATTGAAAAGCTATTCTCGCTTAACTCGTCTGGCTGCGGCCCTGGGCCACCTCAGTTTATATCTGCTGCTGTTCTCCATTGTCATCAGTGGGTATTTAATTTCGACCGCAGACGGCAAACCCATCAGCGTCTTTGGCTGGTTTGAGATCCCCGCCACGCTCGCCAATGCCGGGGCGCAGGCCGATCTCGCCGGGAGTCTGCACCTGTGGCTTGCCTGGAGCGTTGTGGTCCTCTCTCTTTTACATGGGCTGATGGCCCTGAAACACCACTTTATCGACAACGACGATACCCTTAATCGCATGTTGGGAAAATCGTCATCTGACTATGGAGCTTAAAATGAAAAAAAACCTGCTGGGACTGACTCTCGCATCTTTACTGTTTACCACCGGTTCGGCCATCGCGGCAGATTACAAAATCGACAAAGAAGGACAACATGCCTTTGTTAATTTTCGTATTCAGCATCTGGGATACAGCTGGCTGTACGGCACCTTTAAAGACTTCGACGGATCGTTTACCTTCGATGAAAAAAATCCAGCCGCCGATAAAGTGAACGTCACCATTAACACCAACAGCGTTGACACTAATCATGCCGAGCGTGACAAGCATCTGCGCAGCGCAGATTTCCTTAACGTCGCCAAATTCCCGCAGGCGACCTTCACCTCCACCAGCGTGAAGAAAGCGGGTAACGACCTGGATATTACCGGGGATCTGACGCTGAATGGCGTCACCAAACCGGTCACGCTGGACGCGAAGCTTATTGGTCAGGGTGGCGATCCGTGGGGTGGCACCCGTGCAGGCTTTGAAGCACAAGGGAAGATTAAGCTGAAGGACTTTAACATCACCACCGACCTGGGGCCTGCTTCACAGGAAGTAGACTTAATCATCTCGGTAGAAGGTGTTCAGCAGAAATAGCATCTCAATGCTGCCAAAATGGAAGCCGGATGAGGCTGTAGCCCTCATCCGGCATCATTTTATTGCGCAGGGTCCGGAATACCCAGTTTAGTATTCAGACGGCCACGGGACTTATTAAAAATTTTATTGCCATTCTCACGACCTGCGCGACGGCGACGTTGTTCCTCTTCAGGCAACGTACTCTCTTCACAACACAGATCGCTGCAGCACCCTTTGTACTTCTCGGCGCAGGCCGGGCACTGGATAAACAGAAGATGGCAGCCGTCATTTTTGCAGTTGGTATGACTGTCGCACGCCACACCACACTGGTGACAATGTGCGATAACATCTTCGGAGATCCGCTCCCCCATCCGTTCATCAAAAACAAAGTTTTTACCGATGAAGCGTACCGGTAGTCCCTGTTCTCGAGCTTTACGGGCATATTCAATAATGCCGCCCTCAATGTGCCAGACTTTACTGAACCCGTTGTATTTCATCCAGGCGCTGGCCTTCTCACAGCGAATACCGCCCGTGCAGTACATTACGATTTTTTTATCTTTATGTTCCTGCATCATTTCAACGGCTTTCGGCAACTGATCGCGGAACGTATCTGCCGGGATCTCCATGGCGTTCTCGAAGTGCCCCACCTCATACTCATAGTGGTTGCGCATATCGATAAACACCGCGTCAGGATCGTCAAGCATGGCGTTCACTTCTGCCGCCTTCAGGTAATCACCAACATTGCTGGCATCAAAAGCAGGATCATCGATGCCATCTGCCACAATACGTTCACGGACTTTCATGCGCAGTACCCAGAACGATTTTCCGTCATCGTCCAGCGCAATGTTAAGTCGCAGCCCGGCAAACGCAGGATCAAACGCGTACAGCTGCTGACGGAATGCCTCAACCTTGCTTTGCGGCACGCTGATTTGTGCGTTAATGCCTTCGTGCGCCAGATATACGCGCCCGAAAACGTTCAGCTCGGTGAACAGTTGGTACAGCGCATCACGCGTATCCTGAGGATTAACGAGGTTGAAATATTTATAAAATGAAATCGTGGTGCGCGGCTCAGATTCCGCCAACATTTTAGCTTTGAGCGCGTCATTCGAAATGCGGTTGTGTAACACTGGCATGGTGTACGTTTCCTGCAGTCAGTAAAAAGATGAAAATCGGCCGGCATCATAAAGCAAACATTGCCAATTTACATCCACACATTTTACGCTACATTTCATACTTCATGATAAAAGCGTCACAACAATTGACGAAAAACCAGCCATTCTCCCGTCACAAATTTTTGATACGCGCGAAAAAATGCGACAATACAGGGCATTGGTCGTTTAATGACAGGATAGACATGACGAATTTACCCAAGTTCTCGGCTGCACTTTTGCATCCACGTTATTGGTTAACCTGGCTAGGTATTGGCATCCTTTGGTTGATCGTGCAGTTACCCTATCCGTTCCTCTATAAGCTGGGCTGTACATTAGGTCGGCTGGCGTTACATGTGATGAGACGCCGGGCAAAGATTGTTTCGCGTAATCTGGAGCTGTGCTTCCCACAGATGAGCGAACAAGAGCGTCAGCAGATGGTGGTAAAAAACTTTGAGTCCGTCGGCATGGGCGTAGTGGAAACTGGCATGGCCTGGTTTTGGTCCGACCGTCGTATTACGCGCTGGACCGAAGTAATCGGCATGGAGCATATTCGTGATGTTCAGGCACAGCAGCGTGGGATCCTGTTAGTGGGTCTGCACTTTCTGACGCTTGAATTAGGCGCGCGTCAGTTTGGTTTACAGGAACCCGGTATCGGGGTGTATCGCCCCAACGACAATCCGCTGCTCGACTGGCTGCAAACCTGGGGGCGTATGCGCTCCAATAAATCAATGCTCGATCGTAAAGATCTAAAAGGGATGGTCAAGGCTCTGAAGAAAGGTGAAGTGGTCTGGTATGCCCCGGATCACGACTACGGCCCACGCTCCAGCGTCTTTGTGCCGCTGTTTGCTGTAGAGCAGGCTGCAACCACCTCTGGGACGTGGATGCTGTCGCGGATGTCCAATGCGTGTCTGGTGCCGTTTGTCCCTCGTCGTAAACCTGACGGCAAAGGGTATCAGTTGATTATGCTGCCGCCGGAATGTTCGCCGCCGCTGGACGATGCTGAAACCACCGCCGCGTGGATGAACAAAATTATTGAGAAATGCATCATGATGGCGCCGGAGCAATATATGTGGCTACATCGCCGGTTCAAAACACGCCCTGAAGGCGCACCTTCCTTGTACTGACCCTTTGTTGCAGCCCGCGGGCTGCAACATCTCCCCCTCCGTTTAGGTTTTACTGCTCTGCGCATTGCAGCGACTATCAACCAGGCGCATAATTAGTCTGCTTACTTATTTTTACACGATAGCGCAAACAGCGCGCCACACTGCGGATCGCTATGTCACCCTCAGATGTCTCCATCAACTGGAAGCGTAATCTCACGGTTGCCTGGCTCGGTTGCTTTTTAACCGGTGCAGCATTTAGCCTGGTGATGCCTTTCTTACCCCTGTATGTCGAAAGCCTCGGCGTGACGGGACACGGCGCCCTGAACATGTGGTCGGGTCTGGTGTTCAGCATTACGTTTCTTTTTTCAGCTATCGCTTCACCTTTCTGGGGCGGCCTTGCAGATCGCAAAGGCAGGAAAATCATGCTCCTGCGCTCAGCGCTGGGGATGGCTGTCGTGATGCTGCTAATGGGGCTGGCGCAAAATATCTGGCAGTTTTTGATCCTGCGTGCGCTGCTGGGACTGCTTGGTGGGTTCATTCCCAATGCGAATGCGCTGATCGCCACCCAGGTGCCGCGCAATAAAAGCGGCTGGGCACTGGGAACACTTTCAACCGGTGGCGTCAGTGGCGCACTGCTGGGCCCCCTGGCGGGAGGCTTGCTTGCCGACCAATACGGATTGCGCCCCGTTTTCTTTATTACCGCCAGCGTGCTGCTGCTCTGTTTTATGCTGACGTTATTTTTTATACGTGAGCATTTTCAACCGGTCAGCAAAAAAGAGATGTTGCACATTCGGGAGGTCGTCGGATCCTTAAAAAATCCAAAGCTGGTACTGAGTCTGTTCGTCACCACACTGATCATTCAGGTCGCAACCGGATCCATCGCACCTATCTTGACACTGTATGTGCGGGAACTGGCGGGTAACGTCGGCAATATCGCTTTTATCAGCGGCATGATCGCTTCCGTTCCCGGCGTGGCCGCTTTACTCAGCGCGCCAAGGCTGGGCAAATTAGGCGACCGCATAGGCCCGGAGAAGATCCTGATTGTCGCCCTGGTCATTTCCGTATTGCTGCTCATCCCCATGTCATTCGTCCAGACGCCCTGGCAGCTCGGCGTCCTGCGCTTTTTGCTGGGAGCCGCCGACGGCGCACTGCTCCCTGCCGTACAAACGCTGCTGGTCTATAACTCAACCAACCAAATAGCCGGGCGTATTTTCAGCTACAACCAGTCATTTCGTGATATTGGCAACGTGACGGGGCCACTGATGGGCGCAGCTATTTCAGCCAACTATGGTTTTCGCGCGGTCTTCTGCGTGACCGCGGGAGTGGTCTTATTTAACGCGCTCTACTCCTGGAACAGCCTGCGCCGACGTCGCGAAACCCAGCGCACGCAATGATTTTTGTGCATTCATACTTGCACTAGCGGAGAATCAACTATTATTTCCCTGAATACCTCATTAAATCAAAGGGAGACGCTGATGACCATGTATGCCACGCTGGAAGAAGCCATTGATGCTGCCCGTGAAGAGTTTCTGGCTGATAACCCCGACCTAGATGCGGACGACGCCAGTGTTCAGCAGTTGAACGTACAAAAGTATGTGCTACAGGATGGTGACATCATGTGGCAGGCTGAGTTTTTCGCCGACGAAGATGAGGAAGGCGAATGTCTGCCGATGCTGAGCGGTGAAGCGGCACAAAGCGTCTTTGATGGCGATTATGATGAGATTGAAATTCGCCAGGAGTGGCTGGAGGAAAATACCCTCCACGAGTGGGATGAAGGCGAATTCCAGCTTGAACCACCTCTGGATACCGAGGAAGGTCAGACGGCAGCCGACGAATGGGATGAGCGGTAATTACTCGTAGGGACCATGGTGGATGTCAAGGGGCAACAGCAGCGTATCAAACACCAGTGAAAAAGGCAGATCGATCAGGGTGACATAGCGCCATGCTGAATCCCGGACATCCCACTGCACGCCGGGATAGTATTGATTTCCGTGACCTTGCCCCGGGATCGTGCGGCTAATAATACTGCCGCACCCGCTCAGCAAGATGACCATGATTCCAACCGCAAGTATTCGCACCTGAACCCTCATTAACAACATTGTCATCCGCATAAAAAAATACCGGCACCAGGCCGGTATTTTCACATTTCAGGCGTTCTATTTCTTCCTGAGTGCCAGCGGGTTCAGGGTTATCCCCTGATAATAATTAACCCACGACGAATACTTATCCGGCGAGTTCCAGACGCGATAATGTAAACGCGCCATAGTCACCGGATCGCTCAACAGCACAAGGCGGCGATCGCGATTCAGTTTCTCAGGTGTATCGTTCAGCGCCTGCTCGACATGACGGTCACGGGCAATCTCCAGCACGTTACTGGCGCGGTGACGCGCGGTCGCCATCGCCGTAGCCAGTGCGTTAAATGACGGGTTAAACACCGCGTGCATAAAGCCGTCATCCAGCGAGCGATTGCGATTCATCACCAGGTAGTTATCCGTATCCACCAGCACCTGCGGAGGAGAATACTCCTCCGGGATCAGGAACAGCTTCCAGCGCTTGGTACGTAACCCTATCGTTGAACGGCTGGAAATCACCGACACAAACGGCGACAGGATCAGGGAGAAGACTATCGGTGCCAGCCAGAACAGGAAGCGCAGATCCAGCCAGGCCATACCGACCGCCCAGACCAGACCCAGCAGCAGCTGGGAGCCGTGACGCATAAACGCTTCACCCCACGGAGTGGAATCATCATCACGCTGCGGCGAGTTCCAGACGACTTCCCAACCGAGGAAAGCACTGACCACGAAGACGGTATGGAACAGCATACGCACCGGCGCCAGCAGCACGGAGAACAGCACCTCCAACAGCAGCGACAGCGTCACGCGGACAAAACCGCCGTACTCTTTCGTCCCTTTGCACCAGATGAGCAAAATACTCAGCAGCTTCGGCAGGAACAGCAGCACCATGGTTGAGGCAAACAGCGCAATCGCCAGTTCAGGACGCCACTGCGGCCACACCGGGAACAGCTGACGCGGCTGCAGGAAGTATTGCGGCTCCGTCAGCGCATGCACCACCTGCAATGCGGTTGAAAGCGCGAGGAACATAAACCACAGCGGGGCAGACAGATAAGACATCACGCCCGTCAGGAACACCGCACGGTGAACCGGATGCATCCCTTTGACCAGGAACAGACGGAAGTTCATCAGGTTGCCGTGACACCAACGACGGTCACGCTTCAGTTCATCAAGTAGGTTTGGCGGCAGCTCTTCATAAGAACCCGGCAGATCGTAGGCAATCCACACCCCCCAGCCTGCACGACGCATTAACGCCGCTTCCACGAAGTCATGGGAGAGGATCGAACCCGCAAACGAGCCTTCACCCGGTAGCGGTGCGAGCGCACAATGCTCAATAAACGGCTTCACGCGAATAATCGCGTTGTGACCCCAGTAGTGCGACTCCCCGAGCTGCCAGAAGTGAAGCCCGGCGGTAAACAGCGGCCCATACACGCGCGTAGCAAACTGCTGGCAGCGTGCATACAGCGTGTCCATACCGGACGCTTTTGGCGACGACTGAATAATACCGGCATTCGGGTTCGCTTCCATCAGACGCACCAGACCGGTCAGGCAATCGCCGCTCATTACCGAGTCAGCGTCCAGGACGACCATGTAGCTGTACTGATTCCCCCAGCGACGGCAGAAGTCATCAATGTTGCCGCTTTTACGCTTCACACGACGACGACGACGGCGGTAGAAAATCTGTCCTTCGCCCTGCACTTCAGCGATCAGCTCCATCCAGGCTTTTTGTTCCGCCACGCAGATATCAGGGTTGTAGCTGTCGCTCAGGATGTAGACATCGAAATGCGCAGCATTACCCGTGGCTTTCACCGATTCCCACGTGGCGCGCAGCCCCGCGAATACGCGGTCAACGTCCTCGTTACAGATAGGCATGATCAACGCGGTGCGGTGCTCAGGGTTTAATGCTTCATCCCCCACCGTTGACGCGGAAATACTGTACTTATCGCGGCCAATCAGCAGTTGCAAGAACCCCATCAGCGCGGTCCAGAACCCTGCCGATACCCAGCAGAACAATACCGCAAACAGAATCAGGATACCGGTCTGGAGCACATAGGGCAGCAATTGCATAAAGGAGACCCACAGGTCCTGCCCCATCATGTCTGCCGGATTAATGAACGCCCAGCCCTGGTACGGAAGAATGGTCTTCATATACCAGGTCGCAACGACCGTTTGCGCCAGCGTTAAGATAAGCAGCGTATAGCGGCGAATCGTCCCGACGGTACGCCATTTCTGTTCACTTTCTTGTTCTTCTTTCGTCAAACGAGAAAGATAACGCGGCGTAACATCGCGTCCACGCAGACGATCCCAAAAACGGCCTACCGGGTTGGTACGCCAGGGATCGGGAAACATAGATGTACGCGTAGCCTTCGGCATAGCCTGCAGCTGGTCGCGTCCTTCATCGTCTTTAATTAACTGCTCTTTGGCCAGAGAATCCGGCCAGGCTTGCTCAAGGCGAGCTTTAACAGACCCCTGCGGTGAATCGTCTTCGCGCGAGTAAGTACGATGCTCGGCATCCAGCGCCTGATGAACGGCGCGGATGTCAGTTTTCGGCAGTGCCGCTTTCTCGATATCCGAAAGCGGCATTGCGTCAATATACTCAGTTGTCTTATTCATTGGCAGGTAACTGGTAGCTCCAGGTTTCACTCAACGGCTGATCGGCATTGACCAACGCAGCACGCATTTCAGTGGTTTTCTTCGCATCTTTCACTTTCACGCGCAGCATCAGACGCCAACCCTTAGTGACCGGGTTATAACGCACCGTACTCTCAACGATTTCACCGTTATCACCAATGCTGGTTTGCGCGGTGACTGGGGTATCCTGCGGCAGTTTTTTCATATCTGCGCCGGCAAAATCGACGATAAATGCAATCGTGCCGTCAGGCTGACGAATGAGGTTCGATTGTTTGACATCACCGGTAGAACGACGTGTCTGCTGTACCCAGGCATTATCCGGCGCATGAAGTTTGTCTTCATCGCGGGTAAAGGTCAGCGTGTACTTGAAGTTCATCTCTTTGCCTGCTTCAGGCAGTTGGTCCGGCGTCCAGTAAGCGACGATGTTGTCGTTGGTTTCATCGTTGGTTGGGATTTCAACTAGCTCAAGTTTCCCCTTGCCCCAGTCACCTTTCGGCGTTACCCAGGCACTCGGACGCAGGTCGTAGCGGTCGTCGATATCTTCAAAACGCGAGAACTGGCGGCCACGTTGCAGCAGACCAAATCCCTGCGGGTTTTCCATCGCAAAACTGCTCACCGCGAGGTGTTTCGGGTTATTCAGCGGACGCCAAATCCACTCGCCGTTGCCAGCATGGATAGACAAACCGTTAGAGTCATGCAGCTCCGGACGATAGTTGGTCGCCGGAGACGGTTGGTTCGGCCCGAACAGGAACATACTGGTCAGCGGCGCAACGCCCAGTTTGCCTACTTTGTCGCGCAGGTAAACTTTGGACTGAACGTCCACCACCGTGTCACGGCCTGGCATAATCACAAAACGATAGGCCCCGGTGGCGCGTGGGGAGTCCAGCAATGCATAGATGGTTAAACGTTTGTCAGTCGGTTTTGGACGTTCGATCCAAAACTCGCGAAAACGGGGAAATTCTTCGCCGGAAGGCAGTGCGGTATCAATAGCGAGGCCGCGAGCAGACAGGCCATAAACCTGACCGGCTCCCAGGACGCGGAAATAGCTGGCACCGAGCATGCTGACGATTTCATCGTTTTTATCTTTGCTGTTGATCGGGTACAGCACCTTGAACCCGGCGAAACCGAGATCTTTTACCGTGTCTTTATCATGCTGAACATCGCCGAAATTAAAATAATCCGGGTTGTATTTGATTCTCTTTACCGCTGTGGCGGTAACTTCGTTGATCTTGACCGGCGTGTCAAAGTACATACCCTGGTGGTAGAACTCGAGCTTAAATGGGGTCTTGAGATTGCTCCAGTAGGCTTTATCGTGATTGAACTGGATCTGCTGATAATCCGCATACTTCATGTCGCGGAAAACGGAGGGCAAGTTACTTTTAGGCGCCTCATAGCCTTTATCGGCTAAGGATTGAGCTTGCTTTGCCACATCATCAATACTGAATGCCCAGCTCGAAGATGTGTACAGCGTTAACATGACTGCTGCACCCAACCAACGCATTTTCATCATTTGTAGTTTATGTTTCATAATTAGTAAGCACTTCCCCCTTTGTGTGCTTATATTGATCCGATCCATTTTAATGGATAATCGGGTATTCCGACAACTGAATCCCTGTATTGTTCGCGCGCTGGCTCATGGTTTAATCAGGTTCATCTGCCTGTTTTCACTTTGCGTGCTTATCCTGGAGACAGGTTGTTGGACTTCGTGTAGGGTTGCCCTCGAATGTAACCATTATTCGTCTTAGGGATAAGACGAAAAGTCTGAGAATACGTAACTGTTTATGAGCTCTGTATCCCCTCCGCGTGAATATTTTCTTGACTCCATCCGCGCCTGGCTGATGTTGTTGGGGATCCCATTCCATATCTCATTGATTTATTCCACACACACCTGGCACGTGAACAGTGCTGAACCGTCGTGGTGGCTAACCTTGTTTAACGACTTCATCCATGCGTTTCGCATGCAGGTGTTTTTTGTTATTTCGGGTTATTTTTCCTACATGTTGTTTTTACGCTATCCATTAAAACGCTGGTGGAAAGTGCGTGTTGAGCGCGTGGGGATCCCGATGTTGACCGCGATTCCCTTGCTCACACTGCCGCAATTTATCATGCTGCAATATGTAAAAGGGAAAGCAGAGAGTTGGCACACGCTCAGCGGGTACGATAAATATAACGCCCTTGCCTGGGAGCTCATTTCTCATCTGTGGTTTTTGCTGGTCCTTGTGGTGTTAACGACCGTGAGCATGTGGGTATTTACCCAAATTAAGAAGCGTCAGGAAAGCCAGCAGGGAACGCCCCCTGCCCCAGCGTCAATGGTAAAGTTAACGCTAATTTTTGCCTTGCTTGGTGTGGGCTACGCCGTCGTCAGACGAACCATTTTTATTCTCTACCCTTCGATCCTCAGCGACGGCATGTTTAATTTTGTCGTCATGCAAACGCTGTTTTATGTGCCTTTCTTTATGCTCGGCGCGCTGGCATTCATTAATCCCAATCTGAAGGCGCTGTTCACCACCCCCTCGCGTGGTTGCACTCTCGGTGCAGGAGCGGCCTTTGTGGCGTACCTACTTAACCAACGTTACGGCAACGGCGACGCCTGGATGTATGAAACTGAATACGTGGTAACCATGGTTCTGGGGCTGTTGATGGTTAACGTGGTCTTTTCGCTCGGCTATCGTTTATTGAATTTTCAGTCAGCGCGCGTAACCTATTTTGTCAATGCATCGCTGTTTATTTATCTGGTGCATCATCCGTTAACGCTGTTTTTCGGCGCCTATATCACACCGCACATCTCATCCAATCTGCTGGGCTTTCTCTGTGGACTGCTGTTTGTGGTCGGGATCGCGGTGATACTGTACGAAATTCATCTCCGGATCCCGGTACTGAAGTTTTTGTTTTCAGGAAAACCGCCGGTTAAGCAGGACAAAAACAAGGCCGTCACTGGTTAGCTTGGGTTACGTCGTTCAGAGCAACCATTCAATCGGTAATATCGAGGCCAGCTTCACCAATACCCGCTTCCAGAATCCGGTGGCGGGTTCTTTTTTCAGCACCTGCTCATGACCCTGCTGGCGGTCAACCCAGTTAATCCGTCCCCAGCGATCGAGACGCAATTGCCAGGCAACATCATGCTGACTCTGCATAAAACGGTTATGAATTAGTGCGGCCAGGCTTTCACTTTCAATAACAAATCCCATTTCCGTGTTGAGCAATGTGGAGCGCGGATCAAAATTAAGCGAGCCGATAAACACCTTACGCCCGTCAATACTGAAAGTTTTAGCGTGCAAACTCGAGCCCGAATTACCGGTTAATCCGCGATCGTGCACAGCCGTGGCGCGATCGCGTGTCGGTTTAAGCTCATATAATTCCACACCATAGCGCAGCAGTTTTTTTCGCCAGCGCGCGTAGCCGGCATGAACAATTGCCACATCATTCGCCGCCAGCGAATTGGTTAGAATGGCAATTTTGACCCCTTTTCTCACCAAACGCAGCAGTTGGGCAACGCCCGCCCGTGTAGGCACAAAATAGGCGGAAATAATATCAATACGCTCGGTAGGTGAGCCCATAATATCGAACAAGCGCTGAGGTAATAGCGAATGGCGCGGAGCCTTCCCCTCACCTTTTAGCGGGTCGTCGCTGAGCAGGCGTGTTTTGGCCCAAATCAGCGGCAACGCCCCCCGATCGAGACTGGCCATAAACTGGCTGGTTTCCAGCTTATTCAGGTAACGGCGAGTTATATCATCGTTATACCAGGACTCCGGCAGGTCAATACGCTGGGTAGGTTCAGGCTCTGACAGTGAGAGCACTTTTTTGAGTGTTGAAACGGACTGACACTGCCAGTAACGTTCAAAATCATCCGCAACCTCGGTCACCACCGGCCCTACGGCCATTACATCCAAATCAGAAAATAGCGGCTGTTCGCCTGCGCCAAAATAGGCGTCACCGATATTGCGCCCGCCAACCAACGTGACCACCCCGTCGGCGGTATAACTTTTATTATGCATACGACGGTTAAGTCGGGCGAAATCGGTTAAATAGCCCACCGCACGCAAGATGCGAAAAGAGAAAGGATTAAACAGGCGGACTTCGATATTCGGGTGGTTATCCAGTAATTGCAGCGTATCATCCAGACCCGGCGTGTTGTTGTCGTCCAGCAACAAACGGACCTGCACGCCACGTTTCGCTGCGGCCAGCAGTACCGAAAACAATAGCAGCCCGGACATGTCGTTCTCCCAGATGTAATACTGCACATCCAGGGAGCGTTCCGCCATTTCAGTGAGTCGATAGCGAGCGGCAAACGCATCCAGACTGTCATCCAGCGCAAGGATGCCGCATTGTTCAGGATGGCTGGCGCAAAGCGGAGTAATTGCGCGCTCGAGCCGCGTCATATCAGGCTGGGTTATCATCGCCTTGCTGGGTGAGTAATCTGTTATAAAGTTGGGCCGTTTCGTCATCAAAACACACGAAGTAAATCTGCTCAGGTAGCGCCCGGCGGGTCGTGAACCTCAACACCGTGTTGACGGCGATTTCCGCTGCTGCTGCGTGCGGATAACCATACACTCCCGTGCTAATCGCCGGAAAAGCAATGGATTGATAGCCATTGGCTAAGGCCAGTTGCAGCGTGTTCAAATAGGCCTCTTCGAGACGTTCAGCTTCATGATGATCGCCCCCCTGCCACACAGGCCCCACGGTATGAATAACCGCTTTCGCAGGAAGATTGCCTGCCAGAGTGATGACCGCATGACCCGTTGGGCATTCTCCCTGCTGTTGGATAACCTGTTTACAGGCCTCCAACAATGCCGGTCCGGCAGCGCGATGAATTGCCCCATCCACGCCACCGCCTCCCAATAGGGATGAATTGGCAGCATTGACGATCACATCAACAGCCATCGTCGTAATGTCGCCCTGTACCACATGAACACGCGATTGCATAAACTTCCCCTGACGAAACACCTTCTCTTCAGTGTACAGCAGGGTTTTCCAGGAAATCTCACTTTTTAACGAAACGGCTGCATATCTACGCCAGAACGACTTATTTATATTCAATGTTAAGAATAGCGAGGGTTTTCTGCTCATTGAGGTAGTGCATGTTAGCGCTCGCAATTTGCTTAACATTCTGCGGCACCAGAGTGACCTGTTGCGCATTAAAACGGCTACTTTGCATCTTGCCGTCGCGTATACATGACATTTCTATCTGTTGTTGCTGGGTGCTAACTTCACAAGGCGGTTCCACTATTTCACCGCGAAAATGAATAATCCCACCCGCTGAGATTTGTTGAGCACTTACGGATACTGTAAAAAGAGAAAAAACACCAATGCCAATACTCAGAATTCTGTTCGCTAAAGTACACATAAAGGTTCCTCAATGATTAGTCCTCTTGAGGGATCGGTATGATCCTTCACCGCTGCGATTAACGACCCGATAAAAACATCTTCACGTTTCTATATTCATAGAACAGCAATGCGCTCCCAGCCACACCCGACCTGCAAATACTTCAGTCCCTCAAGAATGACCGGATGAGTCTGTCCATTGTTGTGAGAGATGCAGCGATTGCCCATCCGAAACGGTGACAATAATTTTTACTGAGTCCTCAGCGGAAATATTAAAGCTCAGCTTAGTTAAATCAATCGGCCGATTAGCAGGGACCGAAAGGCTTGTTTTCTGCTGCGTTTGGCTTTGCCCCCCCTTCCCTTCACGTATCGCGAAGACTTGTACCTGACATTCACAGGGTTGCGTTAACGTTACCTGAGGAATAATGGTGTACATTTCGCCTTGCTGGGTTGTATTAAAGGTGATTTGATTTGACAGCGCGGCAATAAGTAATAGCGTATGCATACTATTCTCCCGAAAAAAAACAGGGCTTTCGCCCTGTTTATTCTCAGTCAGCAGACTGAATTAATGTTGGTTAGCCGTGACGTTGTTGCCAAAACCAACCTGACGAACCAGAACGTTGGAGTCAGACGCAGTCTGATTAACCACCGCACCGTTGCGACCACCGTATTGGGTCACGTTAATGTCCGCACGTTTAGCATTCCACTGATTGATGTCAGCGCTGTTGCTGAAGCCTGACTGTTTCAGACTAATGGTACTGTCATCAGCACCTTGTCCGACGGTTGCCCCGTTACCACGCCCATGCTGGGTGATGGTCACATCGGATTTACGTGCATCACTTTGCAGCGCATTCGCAATGTTGCCAGAACCATACTGGTAAATACTCATTGATGATTCTGGACCAAAATTATTACCACCACCATGGTGATTGCCGTTGCCGCCCCATTGCGGAACAACACCAGCCAGAGCACTGCCAGAAACTACGATTGCTGCGAATGCTGCCACTTTTAAAAGTTTCATGGTAAACCCCCATCGGATTGATTTAAAAGTCGTTCATGGATTAGCGTTGAGTCACGCGAATGGCCATTTGCGACTGTCTCTGCACCACAACTGCTGTTTTTTGTGTACCGTACTGGGTAATATTTGCTTTATTACCCGAACCTTTCTGGATAATAACGGCCGTATTACCGTAAGAACCTTGTTTTATACTCGCATCATTGGAACTACCCGCCTGATCTATATATGCAAGATTATATGATCCTGCCTGATCTATTTTCGCTCGGTTGCTTGAACCATCCTGCGAAATGACCGACAATAGCTTCGAGCCCGACTGGCGTGTATTGGCACTGTTCCCAGTGCCTACTTGACCAATAATGGCTGCCTGATTAAATGAAGACTTACTTAATTCATTTACCGCAAAGTTATATTCTGCATTAGCCATGTCATAACTTGTTGCGGACACAATTCCAGGCACACCCAGCATTGTAAACATCATAAATAACAACTTGTTTTTCATGTTGTCACCCTGGACCTGGTCGTACATGAAGTTGAATTATTTACCACTCAAGTTTTGTTGTTAACATGACTTAAACTTGTTAATGCCACGTTACGATGAAGAGTATGTCCGTTGAAACATTTTAAATAACTCACCCGCGAGTGGTATTTTTATATTCAGATTCACCCCAAAGTACTAATTAACAGCCAATAACGCTGTTATCTGTATACATTTTATTTTGGCTTTAGCGTGAGATGTGCATTTCTATGCAGAAGCATAAAAAACCAATCTTCAGCGACTTCAGGCCCTCGCAGCGCGAGGTGTTGATAGGCCCTGGCGCAAGTCGTGACAAACATCATTTTTTTCTGTCGAAAATTACTCAACGTAAAGTGAGACAAAAACTTCAGAATTCATTAGAAAGATAAAACGAAAGAACTATAAATAAACTTCTTATTTATCATGAGATTAATATAATTTGTATGATTTTTTAAATCTATGCAATAACAGTAAAGTGTACAACTTTCCTATCAAATCTAAACTCAATAAAAACCTTAAAATCACATTTTAATATATAAATTTACATTCTGTAACAAGTTTAACACTTGCTTTAAGATTTGTAATAGCTAGATTGAAATCAGTTGAAGTCCATTTGTTTTAATATTTTTACCCCTTTGGGTCGATATTTTATTTCTACACAGCAGTGCAGCATCTGTCAGTACTTCTGGTGTCTCTATTTTAGTAGAGGCAGCTGTCAGGTGTGCGACTATAAAAGTGGAGTTTCATCATGTTTAATGAAGTCCATAGTATTCATGGTCATACATTATTGTTGATCACTAAACCGTCCCTGCAGGCAACTGCATTATTACAACATTTAAAGCAATCGCTGGCGCTCACCGGAAAACTGCATAATATTCAACGTTCTCTGGACGATATTTCCTCCAGCTGCATTGTTTTACTGGATATGATGGAGGCAGATAAAAAGCTGATCCATTACTGGCAAGATAACTTAAGTAGAAAAAACAACAGTATAAAGACGTTATTGTTGAATACACCCGATGATTATCCGTACCGGGATATTGAAAACTGGCCGCATATCAATGGTGTATTTTACGTAGCAGAAGATGAACAGCGTGTGGTGGCCGGGTTACAAGGCGTTTTACGCGGTGAATGCTACTTCTCGCAAAAGCTCGCCAGCTACCTGATCACACATTCTGGAAACTATCGTTATAACAGTACAGAGTCAGCACTACTCACACATCGTGAAAAAGAGATCCTTAATAAACTGCGTATCGGCGCCTCAAATATTGAAATCGCACGCTCACTGTTTATCAGTGAAAATACGGTAAAAACGCATCTTTATAATCTTTTCAAAAAGATAGCTGTGAAGAACCGTACGCAGGCGGTCTCGTGGGCCAATGATAACCTCAGGCGATAATGCCATGAAACGCTATTTGAACTGGATTGTGGCAGCAAATTTATTCCTTGCTGCCGGGAATCTACACGCTGCTGTAGAAGTGGAGGTTCCCGGACTGTTAACCGACCACACTGTCTCTTCAATCGGCCATGATTTTTATCGTGCGTTTAGCGACAAGTGGGAAAGTGAGTACACAGGAAACTTAACCATCAATGAAAGGCCCAGTGCACGTTGGGGAAGTTGGATCACCATAACGATCAATCAGGACGTTATCTTCCAGACTTTTTTATTCCCGACGAAAAGAGACTTCGACAAAATAGTCGTCTTCGCTCTGGCTGAAACAGAAGATGCATTAAATCGTCGGCAAATAGATCAAACACTATTAAGCACAAGCGATTTAGCGCGTGATGAATTCTAAAACATGATTTTGTCCGGAGGCTTTCATGCGTGTCAAACATGCAGTGGTTTTGCTCATGCTAATTTCACCATTAAGTTGGGCCGGAAACATGACGTTCCAGTTCCGCAATCCAAACTTTGGTGGCAACCCAAATAACGGCGCTTTTTTGCTGAACAGTGCGCAGGCGCAAAACTCGTATAAAGATCCAAGTGGTGACGATTTCGGTTTTGAAACCCCATCGGCCCTGGACAACTTTACCCAGGCCATCCAGTCACAAATTCTCGGAGGTCTGCTTACCAATATTAATACCGGTAAGCCGGGCAGGATGGTAACCAATGATTTTATCATTGATATCGCCAACCGGGATGGGCAGCTGCAACTCAATGTCACAGACAGGAAAACGGGCAAAACATCGACGATAGAAGTGTCGGGTTTACAAACACAGTCAGCCGATTTCTAAGCTATAGCTACGAAAGGAAAAAATCATGCAGCGCTTACTTATTTTGGTTGCAATATTCTTACTCAGCGGATGCTTAACAGCCCCGCCACAAGAAGCCGCTAAACCGACATTAATGCCGCGTGCCCAAAGCTATAAAGACTTGACGCACCTGCCAATGCCTACGGGCAAGATTTTTGTCTCGGTTTACAACATTCAAGATGAAACGGGTCAATTTAAGCCTTACCCGGCAAGTAACTTCTCAACGGCTGTCCCGCAAAGTGCCACGGCGATGCTGGTCACCGCATTGAAGGATTCTCGCTGGTTTGTACCACTGGAGCGTCAGGGATTACAGAACTTGCTTAACGAACGAAAAATTATTCGTGCTGCGCAAGAAAACGGTACCGTTGCTGTAAATAACCGTATTCCGCTTCAGTCACTGACCGCCGCAAACGTAATGGTGGAAGGGTCTATCATCGGTTATGAAAGCAACGTTAAGTCTGGTGGGGTTGGCGCGCGTTATTTCGGTATTGGCGCAGACACGCAATACCAACTTGATCAGATTGCGGTCAACCTGCGTGTGGTCAACGTCAGCACGGGTGAAATCCTTTCTTCGGTGAACACCAGCAAAACCATTCTCTCCTATGAAGTCCAGGCTGGGGTATTCCGCTTCATTGATTACCAACGTCTGCTGGAAGGTGAAATCGGTTATACCTCTAACGAACCCGTTATGCTGTGCCTGATGTCAGCCATTGAAACTGGGGTTATTTTCCTGATTAACGACGGGATTGATCGCGGATTATGGGACTTGCAGGATAAGAAACAGGTCGATAACGATATTCTGGTTAAATACCGTCATTTGTCGGTACCGCCGGAATCCTGATACTGAATATGAAAAGACAACGACAAGCGTGAGGGTAACCTCACGCTTTTTATTATTTACTGGTCAACGAAGGTGATTCTCGGTTTTCACGGCGGGACGCCAGCCACAATCCGCTGTTCTTCATTGCATAGCCAAACACCAGTCCCACTGCTAACGAAGGCAGAACCAGACGCCAGTCCCCCTGCCCTGCAAATGTTGCACATGCACCAATAAACGTACCCGGCACAAATGAAAGCAACCATTGCTTAGCCTGAATGCACATCAAGAAGGCAACAATCCCCGTAATGACATAGCCGATGATGTCCATATGCGGGGCAAGCGCACTACCGTTAATAATCACCAACGCCCACACCACACCGCTTAACAGCGTACACGCTGAGATCCACAGCCCTTTCAGCCCACTCTGCGGACAGGCAAAATAGGCTGTACAACCCAAAAAACCTGCCCAACTGAGTAAACCAAGAAAAACGGCCACCCATCCCCAGATACCGGAGAGAATGCCCGTTGTGATTGCAATAGAAAGAAGTATGTTCATGCCGCGCATCTTAGCAGAAAAACGGCATGATAATGAGATCGTGCACACAATTTATGCAAGCTGATAAATTGCGTTGCAGAACAAAGTGACTTAAATCACATTTACTCTTCTGTATCTTCCTGCAACTCGTCCCACATCGCACCAATCGCATCGCGCGTCAGCGGCGCCATGGTACGCCAGAATGGGGAACTGGCATGCGCTTCCACTTTGCCAAGGAACGCGTCACACCACGGGAGCAGATAGTCAACGAATAACGTTTCCAGCGCTTCACTTTCATCTTCAGCAGACTGATCTTCAAGCCATGACGCAGCCAGCAGCAATGTGCCGATATGATCAGCAGGAGTATCCGACAACGGCATGCCGCGCGCAGAAAGGAATGCGCGAACATCGGATTCCTTAGCACCTTCGACCCAAGCGCTGCGATAAGGTGGCACCGCACACTCTTCACCGACAAACAGCGCGTTATAATCTGCAGCCACCTGCGGCATATCACAGCTTTTCTGTAAGCGAGCCAGCAGTTCATCTTGCTCCAGTGGCCAACTTGCTGACAGTTTACCCTCACCGATCACGGTAAAAAGAGGAACCAGTAACGGGTCCTGCGGTTGGCGGTAAAACAGCGATCCCAGGACGCGACACAGGATAGAAAACTCGTTCATTGTTGTATTCCAGTTAGTTCACAATTAAAGTTCAGCAAATTCCGCGATAGGCTCCATGCCGCGCGATTCCAGAAACGCCAGCAGGCGTTTTGGCGATACGTTTAAAATTCTGTCCTCCGGGAAGTTCACATCATCCAGGATTTTACGGCATTCACCAAATTCCCCCAGCGTGAAGGCGGTATGGGAATCCGATCCTAACGCCACCCATCCACCGGCATCACGTACCGCTGCGGCGACTGCGCGACAGTTGTCTTCACTGCCCTTACGTGAATGCAGGAATGAGGAGTTATTGATTTCCAGTGCTACCTGGTATTTCGCTGCCGCCTGTGCGACGGCGGTAAAGTCTAACTCATACTTTGGATTTCCTGGATGACTGATAATGTGCACATTACCACTCGCCATTGTGGCAATCATCGCCTGGGTATGCGTGTCTTTATCAACAGGTGCGAAAACCGGCTCATGGAAGCCTGCAATGATTAAATCCAGGGAAGTAAACATCGGACCGGAGCAGTCGATCTCGCCGTCAATATTTTTAATATTCGCTTCAATACCGCGGAGAATTCCCACCCCGTCCACCAACCTTGGCCAAATGCGCATATTAATAAAATGCCAGTGATGCGGGGCATCTGCCATGTCCGGCCCGTGATCGGTGATCGCAAACAGCTTGATACCTTTGCGTTTGG
Organism: Citrobacter freundii; assembly: GCF_029717145.1. Lineage (NCBI taxonomy): Bacteria > Pseudomonadati > Pseudomonadota > Gammaproteobacteria > Enterobacterales > Enterobacteriaceae > Citrobacter > Citrobacter freundii. The sequence continues at coordinate 2,967,133 of NZ_CP099222.1, forward strand.
CTTCGGCGATGTAATCACTCAGGGTACTGTAGGCGTGGGTGCTGGCGACGGTATGCATATGCAGGTCAACGGGATACATAATTCTCTCCTGTAGTCATTTTTCGTCAAGGATAGCAGGTATCTCCACCATTAATACCCTAAATAATTAGAGCTGTAGGACGGTGTTTAGACGAAACCCGGCGGCTGGCCGGGTTGTTATCAATATCCCCTAACGCGATCGACTTGACCCGTTACGGCTTTCCCACTCTCAAGGTTTAAAATGGTGCGTGAGATATAGTCTACGGCCTCTGCAGGACGCGTCACGGCGGCAATATGCGGCGTCATCGCCACGCGCGGATGTTTCCATAGAGGGTTATTTTCCGGTAGCGGCTCGCTGCTGTAGACGTCCAGCATCGCGCCCTTCAACTTTCCGGTATTCAGCGCAGCCAGCAGATCGTCTTCCTTCAGATGAACCCCGCGTGCCAGGTTAAGCACGTACGCCCCATCCTGCAATTGATTCAGCAGCCCGGTGTTAATAATACCTACCGTTTCCGCCGTATTTGGAAGAAGATTAATCAGCACCCGCGTTTGGCTCAGGAACGCCGCCAGCTCTGCGGTACCGGCAAAGCTTTCCACACCGGGCCAGGACTTACGCGTCCGACTCCAGCAACGCAGCGGGAAGCCCCATGCTTGCAGGCTCTCAGCCACTTTAGCCCCTAATACCCCTGCCCCCATAATCCCGACAGTAAACTCTTCGCGGGTATACTCTTGCAGCGGTTGCCATTTCGCCTGACTTTTTAGCGCCTGATAGTCATCAAAACGTCGAAACCAGTGCAGCACCTGACTCACCGCATATTCCTGCATTTGCAGACCCATACCGGTATCTTCCAGACGGAAAAGCGGGATTGACGCATCCAGCATTTCAGGGTGGGCTTTTAGCTTGCTAAGGATAGAGTCCACGCCGGCGCCCAACGCGAAAACAGCTTTTAACTTGCGACCTGCCAGCATATCAACCGGTGGATGCCAGACGAGGGCATAGTCAGCATGCGCATTATCACCCCGCTTCCATTCACGGACATTTGCGCCTGGAATTGCCTTAGCCAGTGCCTTCAGCCACCAGGCCGTATCGAATGTCGGGTGATAGAAAAGTATTTCCATATTAACTCCTGAGCAGTGTTATGCGGAACTTTCTCGCACTTATCATCATTTTCCAAGGAATATCAGAATAGCAAATTTTAGGATGCTGGCAAAAAAAGCAATTCTTGCTTATTTACGCCCCATGTTGCTTGAAGTTTGTGTAAATGCACGTTTTTTTTAAAAAGTAGATTGACGTCGGGGCGGTGTTTCCCCTACATTAGCGCCCGTTCCGCTAACGCAGGAACAACAATACGGTGAGGTGTCCGAGTGGCTGAAGGAGCACGCCTGGAAAGTGTGTATACGGCAACGTATCGAGGGTTCGAACCCCTCTCTCACCGCCATATTTGAAGAAGAGCTCGTACGCAAGTACGGGCTTTTTTTTCGTCTGTTGCAATATGGCGGATGCGATACGAGCATCTTATCCGGCCGACAACGCAAATCCCCGTAGGCCGGATAAGCGAAGCGCCATCAGGCATCCTGCAAAGAAGCGTGTCTGTGTTTTTTTATATGCATATAAACGATTATCCCTGCTTATAAAAAACAAAGCCCGGTTCCCCGGGCCTTGAAGACGCAGAACCTATCAGCTGTAAGCGTTAAGCGTCCGCTGACAAAGCGCCGAGCGAACGCAATCATCTTTATTGAAACGAACGATTCCAATCATGTCATCTTCTTCGAAGCGGGCCAGCGCATCGTTTAGTCCGGATCGAACATGCGCCGGTAAATCGCACTGGGTAATATCCCCGTTCACAATTACCGTCACATTCTCCCCGAGACGCGTCAAAAACATCTTCATCTGCGCAGCAGTGACATTCTGAGCCTCGTCGAGAATGACAACGGCATTTTCAAATGTCCGTCCGCGCATATACGCGAACGGCGCGATTTCTACCTTCCCAATCTCAGGTCGCAGGCAATATTGCATAAAGGAGGCACCCAGACGTTTTACCAGCACGTCATACACCGGGCGAAAATAGGGAGCAAACTTCTCGGAAACATCTCCAGGTAAGAAGCCGAGATCTTCATCAGCTTGCAGAACTGGACGGGTGACAATGATCCGGTCCACATCTTTGTGGATCAGAGCCTCTGCTGCTTTTGCCGCGCTGATCCAGGTTTTACCACACCCGGCTTCACCGGTGGCGAAGATCAGCTGTTTACTCTCAATAGCATTCAGGTAGTGCGCCTGAGCCTCATTTCGCGCCGTGATAGGTGTGGCATCGCGACTGTCACGCGCCATACCAATCGCTTCTACGCCGCCCATCTGCACAAGCGAGGTGACCGATTCATCTTCACGTTGTTTATGGCTACGCGAATCCCGTCTCAGCACACGTTTTGCTTCACGACGAGCTTTGATCACTGCTTTTTGTCTTCCCATGGATAGCACCTTGAGTTGTAGGTATACATCACACGCGCCATCTTCGGCACGATTATGCGCACGAACATCTGAGGGTTGGCTTCCTTGTAAGCCATTGCTTGCCTACGAATAAGACACCACACACGGCTACGCGCACCGTATAAGGCGTCAGTAACAAGGATAAGATGTGGAAGAGAGAGGAATTTAGCGGTGACGAGATGGCTACCGGAAGAGAAACGTCCGCGTAAGGTGGTGATAATGTAAGAAACCTGTCCAATACAGGACGTTACCATTCGCGATCTCCATAGTGAATGACTATCACTGCCGGGAACTACCGCTGTTACATATAAGTACAACAGAATTTATTCCCAATGCAACAATATTTTTACTTATTGTTAACTAAATTCCATCTTATCGTTGGCAACAGTCTCTTACAGAGAGATGACAGAATTATTTCACTGCAGCACGTATCACGAAAATTAATTATTTCGTTCATCGCTGTATCAGGTCAACATGTGAGGAATTGCCCCGCACAGGCGCGGGGCACGGGTATCAGGCTTGTAGCAGAGATTGTCCGAGGTAGTGGTCCGGTGTTTTTACGCCCGGTAAAGCAAAGAAGTAACCGCCGCCAATCGGCTTAACGTACTCCTCCAACGCTTCACCATTCAGGCGTTTCTGTACGGCCAAAAAACCTTTCTGCAGATCGTGTTGATAGCATACGAACAGCAGCCCCATATCCAGCTGTCCAGATTGCGTCACACCGAGCGAATAGCTGTAGCCACGACGCATCATCAGGCTGGATTCGGTCTCTTTGGTCCGCGGGTTCGCCAGCCGGATATGGCTGTCGAGCGCAATCACCTCACCTTCAGGATCATTGGCATAGTCCGGTACATCATGCTCATGCTGCATTCCCAGCGGAGCGCCGGTCTGTTTATCGCGACCAAAAATGGTTTGCTGCTCTTTAAGCGGCGTGCGATCCCAGAACTCCACGCGAAACTGAATAAGTCTCACCGCCTGATAGCTGCCCCCTACCGCCCATGCAGGCTCGCCTTGATCGGCCGTGACCCACACCACGTTTTGCATCAGCTTTTCATCAGTACCATCCGGGTTCGCGGTCCCGTCTTTAAAACCGAGTAAATTTACCGGGGTTTCTTTGCCTTTACTGCGTGCAGCATGATCGGAGATAAATCCCTCTCGCTTCCAGCGCACGCTGAGCAAATCCGGCGTGTGCTTGATGATATCGCGCAATGCGTGAATAACGGTGTCCTGCGTGTTGGCGCAAATTTGTAACAGCAGATCCCCGTGGCACAGCGCCGCATCCAGCGAATCATTCGGGAAGCGCGTCATTTTTTGCAGCGTTTTCGGCATTTGTGTTTTCAGGCCATAGCGCTCATCAAACAGTGAATGGCCGACCGACAACGTCATCGTCAGGTTGTCCGGGGCAATGTAAGCCCCCAGAATGCCGGAGTCCATTGGCGGCAAGCGCGGATTCGGCGTTTCTGGAGCCGGGCCGCCGGTGGTCAGGAACGCAAAGCGATGGGTCAGTAAACGGAACAGACGTTCAAGATCTGCTTTGTCGCTGGCGAGGACATCAAATGCCACCAGCATCATCGAGGCCTGCTGCGGCGTCAGGATCCCCGCCTGATGCGGTCCATAAAAGGGCTGTACATCATCGCGCGCATTGGGTGACAGAGTGCCCGGCGCACTGTGCGGTTTTTGCGCATGCGCAACCGGACAGCCGCCCGCCAGTGCCAGCGCGCCGCCCAATGCTCCCATGCCCTTCAACAGACGTCGGCGTGAGGGTTCACTCACGCCGTTTTCATTATGTTGTTGCATGATGCTTAATCCAGACCCAGTACGCCGCGTAATTGCGACAAATCTTCTGCCAGCGTCGTAATCGGTCCTTTCAGCGCGTTGCGGTCAGCATCGGTCAGTTTGTCGTAAGTTTCAAACCCGTCTTTGGTGCGATACTTGCTCAGGATGCTATCGACTTTTTTGAAGTTCGCATCCACTTTTGCCAGCAGTTCAGCATTGGATTTTTTCAGTTGAGGACGCAGGAGATCGACAATTTTCTGCGCGCCATCGACGTTGGCCTGGAAATCCCACAGGTCGGTGTGGCTGTAGCGATCTTCTTCGCCGCTAATTTTACTGGCGGCCACTTCTTCAATCAGACCCGCCGCTCCGCCAACCACTTTAGACGGTGGGAAGGCCAGTTCACTGATGCGCGTTTGCAGGTCGATAACATCGGTGTTCAACTGGTCGGCGTATTTATCCATCCCCTTGGTGGTATTGTCGCCAAACAGCGCTTTTTCCAGACGGTGGAAGCCGGTGAATTTAGGATCGGCGGCCTTTTGCTCGTAATCATCTTCACGTGCATCGATGCTGCCATCGAGGTCAGAGAACAGCTCGGCAATCGGTTCAATACGTTCATAATGCTGGCGCGTCGGCGCATACAAGGATTTAGCCTTCTCGATATCCCCGGCTTTAATGGCATCTGTAAATGCTTTGGTCCCCGCCACCAGCTGTGCGGTTTCTGCGGTTACATAGGCTTTGTATTCGGTAATTGCACCGCTCAGGCTCAGCAGGGCGTCACTCTGTGCCGCATCTGCCGTTGCGCTGCCCTTGACGATCAGCTTCCCTTTCGGGTTCGTCAGCAGGCCGCAGGTCATATCATATTCGCCAGGTTGCAGGTTGGCGGTCATTTTCTGGCTAAAGCCCGGCGCAATATTTTCACGCTCTTCCACCACCATCACGCCTTTGAGGATTTCCCACTCCAGCGCTTTCTGACTGTGGTTCTGAATAATGAACTGGGTTTTTCCGGCATTAACCGTGATTGTCATCGGTTCACACTGCTTGTCGTTAACCGTGACGTTGACCTTGGGAATATCTGCGGCGTGTGAGGCAAAAGCAGAAGTAAACAGCGCAGCCATACCCAGCTGCAGCGCACTACGGCGAAAGTTAATCGTCATGACCTATCCCTATAAATAAGTATGTTGTAACTAAATGATATTCTGCGTCGCGTTGTTATCAGGGTGCAGTACGAGACGCCGTAGAGCCTGAACGAGGCGGTAATGCAAACATAATCAGTGCCGGGATCAGGTAGATAAACCAGACGGCAACCTCACTGACACTTGGCGCTTCCTGGTAACCAAAAATCCCTTCCATCAGCGTGCCAAACAGCGAGTGCGTAGACAGCACGCTGCTCAGATCAAATGCCACATCCTGGAAATGATTCCATAACCCGGCTTCGTGAAACGCGCGAATGGCTCCGGCGGCAAGACCTGCGGCCACCAGCAAAATGAACAAGCTGGTCCATTTGAAGAAGGCCCCGAGATTGAGGCGAATGCCGCCGAGATATATCAGGTAGCCCAGAACGACGGCCGTTGCCAGTCCCAGCATCGCCCCAACCGGTGGCCAGATACCCACATCCTGCTGAAAGGCCGCCAGCAGAAAGAAAACCGACTCCAGGCCTTCACGAGCGACGGCAAAAAAGACCATCATCACCAGCGCCCATCCGTGATGATTGCCACGCTGTAACGCGTTATCGACCGCCTGCTCCAGTTGAACTTTGACGTTGCGCGAAACTTTACGCATCCAGAAGACCATCCAGGTGAGGATCACCACGGCAATCACTGCCACGATCCCTTCAAACAGCTCCTGCTCTTTTTGCGGAAATTCACCGGTAGTTTCATTGATGAAAATCCCCAGCGCCAGGCATAGCGCCGCCGCCAGTAGAACACCAATCCACATTACGCCAATCCAGCGACCGCGCTGAGTCCGTTTCAGGTAACTGGCTATCAGGCTGACAATCAGCGCGGCCTCTAGGCCTTCGCGCAACATAATCAGAAATGGAACAAACATGCGAAGTACCCTTAAACGTTATTCTCAGTCAACTCGTGAAAAGAAAAGTAAATTACAGTGATAGTGATTATCATTACAGAAAAGAAAAACTCAAGCAGAATGTTTTGAGAATGATGACTTAATGTAAACAGTTAGTCTGATAAGGGTTACTGTGATTTTGCGAAGCGGCATAAAAAGCCCGCACGCGGCGCTATATTGTTCAGTTGAGCATGTATGGAGAACATTTTACCCTGAATAAGTTTCCGTTCAGCCATCAACGCCTCATCGATTTTCAGCCGGACCAGGGTGTCGCTTCAGCGCTCTGGCTTTCAGCTATATCCGTTTTGCTGTTCAGAGATATTCAAGTAAAAGCGCAGGTGGTCAGTTGTGGGCTGGTCCGGCTGAAAATTGCCGACGTGTTTCCGTAAGGCCGGGAGAGCCAGCATGGATGCTGGCTCAGGGCGCGTTTTGCAGGGACGCTACCTCGCGCCCGGCCCGATAGCCTGGAGGAATAAGCGGAGGGGATTGCGAAGCAACAATTTTCCTGCCGGGAGCCGGGATTGTAAAGGGCGTGGCGGAGAACGCCCTTTACACGTTCACAGGAATCGGTGCTTCAGAAAAACGATGAGCATGAGGTGAACGGAACCTTTCTCTGAGATAGCATATTCATTGCCTCCGCCAGCACATCTTGATGCCTTCTGAAACTAGTCGTTAACTGAACGGCATTGCCCGCACGCGGCGGGCTGTAGAAGCAATAAGCAGATTACTCAACCTGTAAACGTGACGGCGGTGCAGAATGATAATGCGCATCAGCTTCAGCAAAGCGTTTTTGCATTGCGGCTGAAGGTGCTTTACCCAGCAAGCTGAACACCACGATACCGATACTGCCGAACACAAAGCCCGGGATGATTTCATACAGGCCCAGCCAGGCGAACTGTTTCCAGACGATAACCGTGACCGCACCAATGATCATCCCCGCCAGCGCACCGTTACGGGTCATACGCGACCACAGTACGGAGAACAGCACCACTGGTCCGAATGCCGCACCAAAGCCAGCCCAGGCGTAGCTCACCAGACCGAGAACGCGGTTTTCCGGGTTAGCTGCCAGAGCAATAGAGATCAGCGCGACTACCAGTACCATGACGCGGCCAATCCACACCAGTTCTTTCTGGCTGGCATTTTTACGCAGGAACGCTTTGTACAAATCTTCCGTAATGGCACTGGAACACACCAGCAGCTGGCAGCTCAGCGTCGACATCACCGCCGCAAGGATAGCCGACAGCAGAATACCGGCAATCCACGGGTTGAACAGGATTTGCGCCAGTTCAATAAACACCCGCTCGGCGTTCTGGTTCACCGCACCGGCCAGTGCCGGATTGTTATTGAAGTAGGCGATACCGAAGAAACCAACGGCCACCGCGCCCGCCAGACACAGGATCATCCATGCCATGCTGATGCGACGTGCATGCACGATGCTATGGTGAGAATCTGCCGCCATAAAGCGCGCCAGGATGTGCGGCTGACCGAAGTAACCCAGCCCCCAGCCCATCAGGGAAATAATGGCGACAAAGTTCAGGCCTTTGAGCATGTCCACGTTCTCAATGCTCTTTTGTTTGATCACTTCCAGCGAGTCTTCAAAGCCGCCGACGCCAATAATCACCATCACCGGCGTCAGGATCAGAGCAAAAATCATCAGGCTGGCCTGCACGGTATCGGTCCAGCTGACGGCCAGGAAACCACCAATAAAGGTATAGATAATCGTCGCTGCCGCACCCGCCCACAGCGCTGTTTCATAACTCATGCCGAAGGTGCTTTCGAACAGACGCGCCCCTGCAACAATCCCTGAAGCACAATAGATGGTGAAAAACAGCAGAATAACCAGCGCGGAAATAATACGCAGCACGCGGCTTTTATCTTCAAAACGACCGGTAAAGTAATCCGGTAGCGTCAGAGCATTATTATTGAACTCGGTGTGTACGCGTAAACGTCCGGCCACCAGCTTCCAGTTGATCCATGCGCCTAATGTCAGGCCGATGGCGATCCAGCTTTCTGAAATCCCCGACAAGAAAATCGCCCCCGGCAGCCCCATCAGCAGCCAGCCGCTCATGTCGGATGCCCCGGCGGAAAGCGCGGTGACAAACGGCCCCAGGCTGCGTCCACCCAGAATGTAATCATCAAAGTTTTTGGTTGAACGCCATGCAATAAACCCAATCAACAACATGCCAAAAATATAGACACAGAATGTCACTAACATCGGTGTGCTAATAGCCATCAAAACTCTCCAAAATTATGTATCGACAATGCCGTGGCTTGCCGTTTTATTACCCTGCCGGAACGTGGCAAAGATATCTATGTTGACCTGGGCGACCGTATCCTGCCGGAAGCAAGGATCATTCACAATCGATTTAACACACCATTTACATCAATTTTGATCTCGAGTAGATAGCATTTTTCTGGAGGTTGCACTCTCTCACACTTTTCGCGGTTGCACCTTTAAAAAGTGTTAACTGCCGCAGAGAAAAAGCGCTCGTATTTTTTACAGACATCCCAACAAATACCACATTTATTAACATTTCATTCATTTTCAAGCTTGCAAACCAAGTCACATTTAACACGGTTGCACAAAGTTGCAACATAGTGGATATTTCTCAGTAACTATCAGTCCCGTATTTCAGCACAACAGGAGTAAACGGCATGGGAACCACCACGATGGGGGTTAAGCTGGACGACGCCACACGCGAGCGTATTAAAACAGCCGCAACACGAATCGATCGCACGCCGCATTGGCTGATCAAACAAGCCATCTTTAATTATCTCGAAAGACTGGAAAATGACGATGCCCTGCCTGAGCTGCCTGCCCTACTGGCGGGTGCAGCCAATGAAGGTGATGACGCCTCGGCATACCAGAATGAAACTCACCAGCCTTTCCTCGAGTTTGCCGAGCAGATCCTGCCGCAGTCTGTTTCCCGGGCGGCGATCACCGCCGCGTATCGTCGTGCAGAAACCGACGCCGTACCGATGCTGATGGAACAGGCGCGCCTGCCGCAACCGATCGCTGAACAGGCTCATAAGCTGGCATATCAGTTAGCCGACAAACTACGTAACCAGAAAACCGCCAGCGGTCGCGCCGGCATGGTACAGGGACTCTTGCAAGAGTTCTCGCTGTCCTCTCAGGAAGGTGTTGCGCTGATGTGCCTGGCGGAAGCCCTGCTGCGTATTCCCGACAAAGCCACGCGCGATGCGCTGATCCGCGACAAAATTAGCAACGGTAACTGGCAGTCGCACATTGGACGCAGCCCGTCGTTATTCGTCAATGCGGCAACCTGGGGACTGCTGTTTACCGGACGCCTGGTCTCCACACATAACGAAGCCAGCCTCTCGCGCTCGCTGAACCGCATCATCGGTAAGAGCGGCGAGCCGCTGGTCCGCAAAGGCGTCGATATGGCGATGCGCTTGATGGGGGAGCAGTTCGTCACCGGGGAAACCATCGCCGAAGCACTGGCTAACGCACGGAAGCTGGAAGACAAAGGTTTCCGCTACTCCTACGACATGTTGGGAGAAGCCGCACTGACCGCCGCTGACGCGCAGGCCTATATGGTGTCTTACCAGCAGGCTATCCACGCGATTGGTAAAGCGTCTAATGGACGCGGCATTTATGAAGGGCCGGGGATTTCGATCAAGCTGTCGGCGCTGCACCCACGCTACAGCCGTGCGCAGTACGATCGCGTAATGGACGAGCTTTATCCACGCCTGAAGTCGCTCACCCTGCTGGCGCGTCAGTACGACATTGGCATCAATATTGACGCCGAAGAAGCAGACCGCCTGGAAATCTCCCTCGATCTGCTGGAAAAACTGTGCTTCGAACCTGAGCTGGCGGGTTGGAACGGGATTGGTTTTGTCATCCAGGCCTACCAGAAACGCTGTCCGTACGTGATTGATTATCTGATTGATCTGGCCACGCGCAGCCGCCGTCGCCTGATGATCCGCCTGGTAAAAGGCGCATACTGGGACAGCGAAATTAAACGCGCCCAGATGGACGGTCTGGAAGGGTATCCAGTGTATACCCGTAAGGTCTACACCGACGTTTCCTATCTGGCCTGCGCCAAAAAACTGCTTGCCGTGCCGAATCTGATCTACCCGCAATTTGCCACCCATAACGCCCATACGCTGGCGGCCATTTATCAGTTAGCGGGTCAGAACTATTATCCCGGACAGTACGAGTTCCAGTGCCTGCACGGCATGGGTGAACCCCTGTACGAGCAGGTTACCGGCAAAGTTGCCGATGGCAAACTGAACCGCCCATGCCGTATTTACGCACCGGTAGGGACCCATGAAACGCTGCTGGCGTACCTAGTGCGTCGGCTGCTGGAAAACGGCGCGAATACCTCGTTCGTTAACCGTATTGCCGACACCACCCTGCCGCTGGATGAACTGGTCGCCGACCCGGTCGAAGCCGTAGAAAAACTGGCGCAGCAGGAAGGCCTGGCGGGTCTACCGCATCCGAAGATTGCGCTGCCACGCGACCTGTACGGCAAGGGACGCGAAAACTCAGGCGGACTGGATCTGGCGAACGAACATCGCCTGGCCTCGCTGTCCTCTGCCCTGCTCAACAGCGCACTGCAAAAATGGCACGCGAAACCGATGCTGGAGCATCCGGTGACTGACGGACAAATGACGCCGGTAATTAACCCAGCGGAGCCGAAAGATATTGTGGGCTACGTGCGTGAAGCTTCCCCGAATGAAGTGGAGCAAGCGTTACAAAGCGCGGTAAGTAATGCGCCGATCTGGTTCGCTACGCCGCCGCAGGAGCGCGCCGCTATTCTGCATCGCGCCGCCGTTCTGATGGAAGGCCAGATGCAGCAACTGATTGGCATTCTGGTTCGCGAAGCAGGTAAAACCTTTAGCAACGCCATTGCCGAAGTGCGTGAAGCGGTCGACTTCCTGCATTATTACGCCGGGCAAGTCCGCGATGATTTTGATAACGAAACCCATCGTCCGCTCGGCCCGGTGGTCTGTATCAGCCCGTGGAACTTCCCGCTGGCCATCTTCAGCGGGCAAATTGCCGCCGCGCTGGCTGCAGGCAATAGCGTGCTGGCAAAACCGGCAGAACAGACACCGCTGATTGCCGCCCAGGGGATCGCCATTTTACTGGAAGCTGGCGTGCCGCCAGGCGTGGTACAACTGTTGCCCGGCCAGGGTGAAACCGTCGGGGCACAGCTGACGTCCGATGAGCGCGTACGCGGCGTGATGTTCACCGGTTCAACGGAAGTCGCCACGCTGTTACAACGTAATATTGCTCGCCGTCTTGACGCGCAAGGCCGTCCGATCCCGCTGATCGCCGAAACCGGTGGAATGAACGCGATGATCGTCGACTCCTCGGCGCTGACGGAGCAAGTGGTCGTTGATGTGCTGGCCTCCGCCTTTGACAGCGCCGGACAGCGCTGCTCGGCACTGCGCGTCCTGTGCCTGCAGGATGACATCGCCGAGCACACACTGAAAATGCTGCGCGGCGCAATGGCCGAATGCCGGATGGGCAATCCGGGCCGCCTGACCACTGACATTGGGCCGGTTATTGATGATGAGGCCAAAACCAATATTGAGCGCCACATTCAGGCCATGCGCGCCAAGGGACGTCCGGTATTCCAGGCTGCACGTGAAAACAGCGAGGATGCGCGGGAATGGCAAACCGGTACCTTTATTGCGCCGACGCTGATTGAGCTGGAGAGCTTCGACGAACTGCAAAAAGAGGTGTTTGGTCCGGTGCTTCACGTCGTACGCTACACCCGCAGCAATCTGGGCAATCTGATTGAGCAAATCAATGCTTCCGGCTACGGCCTGACGCTGGGTGTGCATACCCGTATTGATGAAACCATCGCTCAGGTCACCGGCTCCGCACACGTGGGTAACCTGTACGTCAACCGTAATATGGTTGGCGCGGTGGTCGGCGTGCAGCCCTTCGGCGGCGAAGGCTTGTCAGGCACCGGTCCGAAAGCCGGCGGTCCGCTGTATCTGTACCGTCTGCTGGCTAACCGTCCGGAAAATGCGCTAAGCATCACCCTGGCGCGCCAGGATGCCGATTACCCTGTCGATGCACAGCTCAAGGCGGCGCTGATCCAGCCGCTGGATGCCCTCACCGAATGGGCAGCCGATCGCCCGGCGTTGAAGACCCTGTGCCAACAGTTTGCTGAACTGGCGCAGGCCGGAACTCAGCGTTTGTTGCCTGGCCCTACCGGCGAGCGCAACACCTGGACGCTGTTACCTCGCGATCGCGTTCTGTGTATTGCCGATAACGAACAGGACGCACTGGTTCAGGTCGCCGCCGTGGCTTCCGTGGGCAGTCTCATCCTGTGGCCGGATGATGCTTTCCACCGCGATCTGGCAAAACGTCTGCCTGCCGCTCTTTCCGGGCGCATCCAGTTTGCCAAAGCGGATAATCTGACCGTACAACCGTTCGATGCCGTTATCTTCCACGGTGATTCCGATCAACTGCGCGCGTTATGCGAGGCGGTTGCCGCACGGGATGGCGCAATTGTCTCGGTACAAGGCTTTGCCCGTGGTGAGAGCAATATCCTGCTGGAGCGGCTGTATATTGAACGCTCATTGAGCGTCAACACCGCTGCTGCTGGCGGTAACGCCAGCCTGATGACAATCGGCTAAGGGTATGGTTAATTAAGGCTCCGGTAACGGCAATACCATTCAGTTAAGCATGTAGGGTGAACATGTGATTCTTACTCAGGGTTCCGTTCACCTCAGCGGTATCATTTCTCTGAAGCTCAGGTACCCGTGAACGTGCAAGGGAGGCTCACCGCCGCCTCCCTTGCAACCCAGGCTCCCGGCGGGAAAATCGTCGCTACGCGAGTTATTCGTCTTATTCCGTCTGACTGTCGGGTCGGGGCCGAGCCTGCATCCATGCAGGCCGTCCCCTCTGCCCGCATCCCTGCGGGCAGACCCGGTCAGCCGTCAACACCTCATCGATTTTCAGCCGGACCAGGGTGTCGCTTCAGCGCTCTGGCTTTCAGCTATATCCGTTTTGCTGTTCAGAGATATTCAAGTAAAAGCACAGGTGGACAGGTGTGGGCTGGTCCGGCTGAAAATTGCCGACGTGTTTCCGTAAGGCCGGGAGAGCCAGCATGGATGCTGGCTCAGGGCGCGTTTTGCAGGGACGCTACCTCGCGCCCGGCCCGATAGCCTGGAGAAATAAGCGGAGGGAACCATGAAGTGGCAATTTTCCTGCCGGGAGCCGGGATTGTAAAGGGCGTGGCGGAAAACGCCCTTTACACGTTCACAGGAATCGGTGCCTCAGAAAAACGATGAACATGAGGTGAACGGAACCTCTCTCTGAGATAGCATGTTCATCACCTCCCCAACACTGGTTGATGCTTTCTGAAACTGAGTCGTTGACTGAACAGTATTACCGGTAACGGGGCCTTTTTTATGGAGTCAGAGAGAAGCATGAAACGAATTGTACTGACATGTGCGGCACTGCTGCTCAGCAGCCCGGCGCTGGCAGAAGACTGCACCAGCGCGAACACCCAAACTGAGATGAACACCTGCGCTGCTGAGCAGTTTAAAACGGCGGATGCAAAGCTCAATGATACCTATCAGAATGCGCTTAAGCGTGCAGTGCCCACTCAACGTGAATTACTGAAAAAGGCGCAAGTCGCGTGGATAACTCTGCGCGATGCTGACTGCGCGTTAATCAGCTCAGGTACGGAAGGCGGCAGCGTGCAATCGATGATCGCGAGCCAGTGTCTGACCGATAAAACCCACGAGCGCGAAGCGTTTCTCGCCTCGCTGCTGCAGTGTGAAGAAGGTGATTTAAGCTGCCCGTTACCGCCCGCCGGTTAACGCACGCGGATCCCTTCGATAATCATCCGCTGGACGTTCTCAACCGTTTGGTTAAAAAAGGCTTCATCGCGTAGTGTCGCACCCGTCACTGCTTCCACCTGTGGAGCAAAGTCGGCGTAGTGCTGGGTTGAAGCCCAAATCATAAAAATCAGATGATGCGGATCGACCGGAGCCAGTTTGCCGCTACTGACCCACCCGGCAATCAGCGCGGATTTCTCATCAATCAGCGTTTTGAGATCTCCCGTCAACTCGGTCATCAGCAGCGGCGCGCCTGCCAGCATCTCCATACAAAACAGCCGTGATGCCTGCGGGTAATCGCGGGAAACTTCCAGTTTGAGGCGGATATATTCTTTGATCGCCACCAGCGGCGCAAAGTCTTCACGAAAGGCCTTCAGCGGCGCCAGCCAGATGTCGAGGATCTGGCGTAACACGGCAATATAGAGCACTTCTTTTGACGGGTAATAATAGAGCAGATTGGTTTTTGACACGCCCGCCTGCTCAGCCACCTGTTCAAGACGCGTTCCGTGGATCCCAAACTGGGAGAAGATATTTAGCGCCGCAGTTAAAATGGCCTGGCGTTTCGCGTTGACCGCCTGCGAGCGTTTACCTGTTTTTTTCTCTGCGCCTTGAGCCATCCGCTCTCTCCTTGTTCTGAGGGCGTCAGCATAACAAATCATACGGTGAATGGATAAATTAAAGCGGTTACGGGAAGTGGTTACCGTGCAACCTTCAAACAAAAAAACCGCCGGACAATCCGGCGGCGGTGGCTTTGCGACGTCTGTCGTAAAACGCTCAGACGTCACGATATAGTTAACAGACAGCCTGGCAATTACGTTTTGTTATTGCCGTGGCTATTTTTGCCCCCTTTTTTGCCTGCCTCTGAAGCGCGTTGCGGGTCATTCTTGAAATTACCCCCGCTATGCTGGCCACCTTTTCGACCTGCTTCTGATGCTCTTTCGCGGTCTTCCGCAAAGTTGCCGGAACCGCCTCGATGGTTTGCCATTACTGACCTCCGTCATTGATTAGACATCATATTGCATAGGTACTGAGGAGTGATACCTCACGCAAGCTGTGGGCAATGCCCTATGTTCGCTGCGTGGGATTAAGCATAGTGAAGACTGGCCTGACAACCGGCTAACGGTAATATTCTGCAACAGGTTTGCCGGTATTTGGCGAATAATCACCGCCGGAAATCAATAACCCTTTCTTATGACTAGCAAATCCAACCTGCTCAAAAATGTATCATTTTGCGACAAAATAGAACTGCCATTAAAATTGTTATAAATCAAAGAAATGATGGTGAAATTTGCACTCCTGGCAGTACGTCATATCTTTAAAGAGAGGTAGCGATTCGCTACACAGACGGTTAACTCGAGGAGTAGTGTAAAATGGCAAAAGTTCTGGTGCTTTATTATTCCATGTACGGACACATTGAAACGATGGCCCATGCAGTCGCAGAAGGTGCAAATAAGGTCGATGGCGCGGAAGTCATTATTAAGCGTGTGCCAGAAACGATGCAGCCTGAGATCTTCCTGAAGGCGGGCGGTAAAACACAAAATGCCCCTGTCGCGACCCCGCAAGAACTGGCTGATTACGACGCCATTATTTTCGGCACCCCTACCCGCTTTGGCAATATGTCCGGTCAGATGCGTACCTTCCTGGATCAGACCGGTGGCCTGTGGGCTTCTGGCGGCCTGTACGGCAAACTCGCCAGCGTATTTAGCTCAACAGGAACCGGCGGCGGTCAGGAACAAACCATTACCTCAACCTGGACAACGCTTGCCCACCACGGGATGGTCATCGTTCCTATTGGATACGCCGCGCAAGAGCTGTTTGACGTCTCGCAAGTTCGCGGCGGGACACCGTACGGCGCGACCACCATTGCCGGGGCCGACGGCTCTCGCCAGCCAAGTCAGGAAGAATTGTCTATCGCCCGCTATCAGGGTGAATATGTCGCCGGTCTGGCAGTAAAACTCAACGGCTAATCTGCAACAGGAGGATTCGTATGCCAACTCAAGAAGCGAAAGCCCATCGCGTCGGTGAATGGGCGCGTCTGCGCAATACATCGTCGGAAATCGCCGAGGCTATTTTTGAAGTCGCCCATTATGACGAGAAACTGGCGGAGAAAATTTGGGAAGAAGGCAGCGACGAGGTGCTGATCAAAGCCTTCGAGAAAACGGACAAAGACTCACTCTTTTGGGGTGAACAGACTATCGAACGTAAAAACGTCTAGCATCATGACTCCCCCGTCTGTACGGGGGAGTTTCTTGTTATTTCACTCTACTTTGCCGCCGCATTCAGCACGCTATCGAATTTATCGATCGGGCAGAAGCCATTCGCATCTATCGGGCAGCCTTTCAGTTCCAGCGTCACGCGCTGCGCGGGTGATTTCAACGTCAACACTTGTGCATCACGCAGCTGCTGCGAGCTCTGATAAACATACTCGATTTTCATCAGATCCCGGTTAGCATTACTGTCATGCCAGCGCTGGAAGACAATCTTCCCGCCAATCGGCGTGCGTTCGTTCTGGTCATGCAGCTGATACGGTTTGAAATCCAGCGCTGTGAGTAATGACGCAATGTTGGAGTCGTGACCGACCAACACGGTAATTTTCGGCGCTTTTGTACGCTCGGTCACCAGTGCATTATCGATATATTTCACCAGCGGCTTGGCCACATTTTGCGCCACGGCCGGCGAGGTAAACAGGCTGTCCTGATAGCCATTCTTCAGCTTTGACAGCACCTTCCACTGTTGATCGGATTTGATCTCACCCCAGGCCACCTCATTTAGCGGGAACCCTTCGTAATATTGCAACGTGAACGCATCCACCAGCGAGTTACCAACCTTTAGCGGTCCTGAAACCCCTGGCTCCTGTTGGTACTTCGCAGTAAACGTGTCTTTGGCGTCGGTCAGTGAGCACTGCTGTTTTTCTTTACAGGACGGTGAGTCTTTGTAGTTTGTCATTTGCTCTAGCAACTGGTAGCTGTCGCTAAGCTGCATTTTGCTGCGCTCTTTTTCCATCGCCTGCACGGCCTGCTGACTAAAGGCGGTGGAATCATCGGTGATTACCGGGTTGAAGGTGGGATCCATGGTGCCCATTTTTTCCTGATGGTGCACGGGAACATCGCAGCCCGGGAACGCGCCGGTCACAAAGAACTGCGCCGTTGCGACCGTACGCTGCAGGCTATTGGCGTAGGTATACACCGTGTCCGGGGCCGGACATTCACCGGATTTCACCATCCCCTGCTCTGCCAGCCATTCACGCATGTAATGGCCCATATAGATTTCCAGCACCCCGCCTTTGGTGGTGAGTTGACCGCCCGGCACATCCCATTGTGGCCACGGCTTCGGCGTCGATTGCTCCAGAACGCTGCCATTATTGGCTAAAGGTGCACGTAAGTTATGTCGGCTCATCATCAATACTTGCTGGAGTTGATAGCCCTCCGGCGCGGTCTGCGCCTGTGCGGCGGATGACAGTAATACGACCCCTGCCACGGCTGCGGCGATTAGTGATTTATTCATCCCTACGACCTCTTGTTGTTATCAATCACCACAGAGTGTGACAGAAACAAGACATTTTTCCGGGAACGCTTTCGCAAAAATGCAGGTGTAGTTAAGGGTTTATCTCAGCTGTAAAAAAATGCCGGGTTTCCCCGGCACGATATTCAGAACGTTTTTGCCCACCACAGCCGCAATTTTATGCCCCAGTAACTGGTCCAGCCGCTGGTTGTGGAGACCACGCGGCCTTGCGACATCACTACCAGTGTCGGCGTGACGCTAACCTCCCAACTGCGGGAGAGCGTGCCATCGGCGTCATTGATGACCGGGAAGTCCACGCCTTTGCGCGACAGCCAGCGAGACACTTCCGCTTCACTGCCGGAGCGTAACGCAATGGTCATCACGTTCTCGCCTTCCCGCTGCAACCGGGCAACATCCGGTGTGGTGAAGCGACAAACGCCACACCAGCTGGCCCAGAAATAGAGCAGCACTGGTTCTTGTTGACTGAGCGCCGCCAAGGTAACGGTTTCACCCTCCAGCGTCTGCAATGGCGTGCTGTCAAAAGCGGTGGGGAGCGTGGGCGCTCGCCATGCATCCATCAGCAACATCGCGCCCGCAATCAGCACCAGTAAGATGAGCCCTTCGCGCAGCCAGCGGCGCAGTTTACTGAGCATTGGCCGCCGCCAGCTTTTCTTTGACCACGGCTTCCAGCGTTTCCCACGGTACGGCGCCTGGGATCAGTTCATCGCCGATGATCGTGGCAGGCGTACCGCGCACACCTACCAGCCGCGCCAGTTGCAGGTTGGTGCTCAGCGTTTCCATACTTTTATCATCCAATGTTACCGGGGTTGCCGCCGATTTTTCCTGTGCCTGTTTAATACTGGCAGCAGTATGGTAGCCTCTTTTCTGCATCAGTTTTTCATGTAACGCCTGGAACTGCTGCGGGTGCTCACGCCAGGTCATCAGTGCGGTGCGCGCCGACAGCACCGAGCTTTCACCTTTAAACGGCAGCGGTTTAATCACTACGGCTACGTCCGGGTACTTTTGCACAATTTTTTCCAGCATCGGATCCAGCTGCTTGCAGTACGGGCAGTTGTAATCGGTAAAGTTAATCAGCGTCAGTTTTGCCTGCTTCGCGCCAATGCGCGGACTGTCAGGATCGTTAAACAGCGCTTCCTGAATTAACGCTTCAATTTGCTTTTCCTGCTCCGGGGTAAACGGCGCGGGCTCTTGCGCCACACTGACGGCAGAAAACAGGGACAACAGCAGAACAATCAACAGTTTCATGGCGTGACTCCTTTAGCATCTACCAGCATGTTTAACACCGCATCGCGGGTTAACAGCGTCGGTAACGCCTGGCCTTCCGGCATGCCGGGGCCATAAATTTGGTTAAACGGCACAGCAACCTGGCCGCGTTTTTTTAGAAATTCGGTAATTGCTTCAGAGGGCAGTGTCCAGTCACCGCGCAGTGCCACCACATCTGGCTGCTGCAGGGCGGCCTGCACGTCTTCTTTATTCAAGACGTTGAATTTGTTGACCTTACAGGTAATACACCAGTCGGCGGTCACATCGATAAAAACACGTTTATGCTGAGCCAGCGCGTCGGTAATGGCCTGTTCACTAAGCGGCTGCCAGTTGACGCTCTCTTTGGCAGCACTTTGGCTGGTAAACCCCAGATGCGGGAGCAGCAACGTTGCCAGCCAGATGGCTGAACCGAGCATCATCACCCCGAGCAAACGCCGCAGGATAGTCATCCAGCGTCCCGGACGCGGTAAACGCAGTGCCAGACCCGGGCGCAGCGCCACCAGCAGCCACGGTAAACTCATTCCCAGCCCTAGAGCCAGAAACAGCCCCCACAGCGTGGGTAGTGAAGCCGTTAGCGCCACCGCCACCGCCGTACCCAGGAACGGCGCACTGCACGGCGTGGCAAGCAGCGTCGCAAACGCGCCCTGCCAGAAATGACCGGCCAGGCCATTGCCACCGTGGGTCGCCAGCGTAGTGGTCATCTTTGAAGGTAAACGGAATTCAAACAGCCCGAACAGGCTGGCACTGAACGTCAGCATCACCAGCACCATCACGCCGATAAACCACGGACTCTGGAACTGGATCCCCCAGCCGAGTGCCTGATTGGTCATCAGCAGCACCGTCATCAGCGCGGCCAACGCCATAAAGGAGACCACTATTCCGGCCACCGAAGCCAGAAACTGGCGGCGAACCTGGCGACGGCTTTTCTCCTCGACGAGTAAAATTGAACCCAGCTTCATCCCAAGAACCGGCAGCACGCAGGGCATCAGGTTGAGGATAAGCCCGCCCAGAAGCGCCATCAACACCACCTGCCACAGCGGGAGCGCCGCGCTTTCTGCTGCCGGCGCGTCACCAATGACAAGACGACTTTCCTGAGCGACACCGTTATCTGCCAGCACCAGCGTGAGCGATTTACCGCGCAGATCCGGCGCACCCTCACCCCAGCTGTCATGCACCGGGATCGTGGCGCGCAGCGTTTCACCCTCCACGCGCATTGTCGGCATGCCAAAGTCCGCCTCATCGACAGTATCCAGGTACAACCCCGGTGTAGACCAGCCGCCCTTACGCTGCGCCTCGACGACCAGTTCTCCGGCGCGCGCCCCGGCGTGCAGAGAATCCGTCAGACCACTGGCAAGTGGGATCTGCCCCATGGCCTGTGCATAGTCATGGGCAAAGGTGGCGTCCAGGACAGAAGGCGTCACAGAAAAGGGATAATCTGTCAGCAGACAAACGTTGCTACAGGTCGACAGCGTCAAAACGCCGTTCAGCGTAGCCGGTGACGTACCGCGCACCACCATCGGGAACGTCACCCGATCGTGATAGCCCTGGGTAGTAATGTTGGCGACTTCAAAACGCGCAGGCGTGGGCCAGAACCAGTCCACGGTTGGCATGGCGCCCTTCCAGGCAATAGACGGCGCGACGCCGCCCTCGCCCGGTGAGCGCCAGTAGGTTTTCCAGCCATCCTCCAGTTTGACGTCCAGCAGCAGCCTGGTTTCCCCCTCGGCGGACGTATCGGCACGCAGCCGCACACTGGCATGGTCATTCTCGGCTGAGCGCAGCCAGCCGATATCAGCCGCCCAGGATACGGGCAGCCATAGCAATAACAGACAGAGCAGCGCCTGCCTGAAAACAGTCATCATATTTTTTCTCCGTGAATAATTATCTAACAGTCAGCAACGGCTGCTCTGTCATTCACGGAAGACGCAAAACCTGAGATGAACCCGCAGAGTGGGCGGCGAGATAGCTCGCGGTGGGAAAAACGGCAGACGAAAAACCCGCACCGGCGCCAGTAGCGACAGAAGCAGGCAAAGCACCAGAATGGCACCTTCAAACAGCACCGGAGGCGAAGCCAGCAATGACTTCGCACTCAGTTCGCAAGGGGTCACGGGTGAGGCGTCATCAGCCTCTGTTTGCGCGCTGGCAACAACGGTTGCGGCAGCGGTGTTCATCTGCAACGCGTGCAGACCCGCCATGCGCTGCGCGGTGCATACCATCACCACAACACATGCCAGGCACAGGAACCACCATCCCATCCGTTGACGTTTTGCCATTTTACCCTCACTGATTGACGCGGTTATCTTAGCTACTGGCGAGGTTTTGGCAACCTTTACGCTGTAAAGTTATGTCGGTGCAGGACATTCATTCGCCCTGCTTGTATGTCATGGAAACAAATAATCGCCACCGTAAAATATAACGAGGGAAATATTTCGCTATTTCCGATAACTCCAAAAAATTCACCCAGGCATTTAAATACGTTATTAAAAAGCATCCATGCGTAAATCAAAGTAAGGAGCAGCGCATTATAAAATAAATGCTTTATTATAATGATGGCGTAATGGACATCGCGTTCATTATAAACATCTTTGTTTATAATATGTTATTTAGAGTATATGAAAATGAAAAAATATCTACTTCCGCTGATCGGGTTGCTGTTTACCGTGAGTGCTCAGGCCGCAACATTTACCGATGGAAAAGAATTTATCACGCTGGAAAAAGCCGTACCGTCAGCGCCTGCTGCACTGAAGTTTTTCTCCTTCTACTGCCCCTCTTGCTATCAATACGATGAGGTCCTGGAAGTTACTGATAATGTGAAAAAAGCCTTACCTGAGGATGTTAAACTCACCGAGTACCACGTCGACTTTTTAGGTCCTCTGGGAGCCGATATGACGCACGCCTGGTCTGTCGCCATGCTGTTAAATGTAGAAGATAAGGTTAAACCTTTACTTTTTGATGCCGTACAGAAGAAACAGTCGATTAAAACCGCTGATGATATTCGCAACGTGTTTATCCAGGCAGGCGTGAGCGCCAGCGATTATGATGCCGCATGGAATAGCTTTGCGGTGAAATCACTGACTGCCAAACAGCAAGAATTGGCCAAAGCCGTCGATTTGAAAGGCGTACCGGCTATCTTCATTAACGGCAAATATATGATTAACCCGAAAGGATTAAATTCCGATAACGTGAATGCCTTTGTGCAGAACTACGCAGAGACGGTCCGTTTTCTTATTACCAAATCCTGATCATTAATATTGCACGACGCACCACCAACAGAAACCGTCGGCTACCGTTGGTGGTGCAAAATGTCCGATTCATGCCGTCAAGCGTCACTGTTTTCGTCCCTTTCATAGTTGGCATTCGCACTTTTCAGGATTACCCTAAACTTACGGTGATGCCTTTCCCGAGGGGTATCCTTCTTCATGGGTTGATTCATACGAGATAACACTATGGAATTAAAGGATTATTACGCCATCATGGGCGTGAAACCGACGGACGATCTCAAAACCATCAAGACCGCCTATCGTCGACTCGCCCGCAAATACCATCCTGACGTCAGCAAAGAAACCGACGCCGAAGCGCGTTTTAAAGAGGTTGCTGAAGCCTGGGAAGTCCTAAGCGATGAACAACGTCGTGCCGAATACGATCAGTTGTGGCAGCACCGCAACGATCCGCAGTTCAGCCGTCAGTTCCAGCAAGGTGAAGGTCAGAGCTACAACGCCGAAGATTTTGACGATATTTTCTCCTCCATTTTTGGTCAACACGCTCGCCAGTCGCAACAGCGCCACGCCCGTCGTGGGCACGATATCGAAATCGATGTGGCCGTGTTCCTCGAAGAAACCCTTGCTGAGCATAGCCGCACCATCAGTTACTCCCTACCGGTCTACAATGCGTTTGGCCTGGTAGAGCGAGAGATCCCCAAAACGCTGAATGTGAAAATTCCAGCAGGTGTAGGCAACGGCCAGCGCATCAGGCTGAAAGGCCAGGGCACGCCCGGTGAGAACGGTGGCCCGAACGGTGATTTGTGGCTGGTGATTCATATCGCGCCGCATCCGCTATTTGATATCGTCAATCAGGACCTGGAAATTGTCGTGCCCCTTGCCCCATGGGAAGCCGCACTGGGCACAAAAGTGACCGTGCCAACACTCACAGAGAGTATCCTGCTGACGATCCCCCCTGGCAGCCAGGCCGGACAACGATTACGCATCAAGGGCAAAGGGCTGGTGAGTAAAAAACAGACCGGCGACCTGTACGCGGTGATCAAAATTGTGATGCCACCCAAACCTGACGACAACAGCGTCGCATTGTGGCAACAGCTAGCGGACGCGCAGAAGACCTTTGATCCACGCAAAGAGTGGGGGAAAGCATAATGGCTAACGTTACCGTCACTTTTACCATTACTGAGTTTTGCCTGCATACCGGCGTTTCCGCCGAGGAGCTGACTGAGATTGTCGGCCTGGGGATGATCGAACCCCGCGAAGATGAAAGCGCCCACTGGCAGTTTGACGATCGCGCATTAAGTGTCGTACGATGGGCTTTGCGTTTACGTCAGGAACTGGCGCTTGACTGGCCGGGGATAGCCGTTGCGCTCACGTTACTGGAAGAGAATGCGCAGTTGCGTCAGGAAAATCGCCTGCTGCGCCAGCGTTTGTCACGCTTTGTCACGCATTCATAACGTATTGAGATTAACGCCCGATTGATAACGTGAAATACCACGGGTAAGCGACGAATTCAGCGCTTACCCGTGTAGTCAGGATTTATCCGTCTTGCCGAACAGCAACGCCGTGTAGTGGGTGTTCACTTTGCCACTGCGTTTACCGTCTGGTCCAAAATATCGGTCATCCCGGCACAGACGCTCAGTGGTGTCGCAGAACAGACCGCCCTGGAAGGTAAAGGCCGTCGTGTCAAATTGTCCGGCCGCTGCCAGTTTATCACCCTGCTTCTTTCCGACATACTTCGTGGTCAGCGCCACCGACAAGCCGTGCTCATCCGCACAGATATATTTGTCGCACAGTACGCCCGCGACAGGGCTGTATGGTCCGGTCGTCGCGGCGTACGCGGGCAGTGACAGGATACCAACTGCCAGCAGGCTACCAATTTTTATCATCATACTCTCCCTATATTCTTCGCCTGACATGATTAATATTGTACACCAGAAACCATCTATAACCATGAGCTACAATTATATTACTTTTAGATAATCAGCTGCGCGCTTGATGACAATAATGTGCAAAGGTTTACTATAAACCTGTCTTTTTTAGCAGGGAATTAAAATGAACAAAACAAAAGGCGTAATGATTCTGCCCCTGACATTCGCCCTGTCGGCGTGTGCTTTAAATACGATAGTGCAAGTATAACTCGCCATCACACATTGGGTGAACCTGAATTTAAATAACGCACTCTGTTACCTGTAATTCACTTGCTAAATCATTAGCCAAAAATAGGCTTTATCCTTCTTATGCCTGATCGCCTCATGCTATTTATCGATGACATCCCTCCCCTGCATACAATGCAAAATACTGTGTACGTCAAAATTATTCAGGGATTACTATGAACAGAAAACGGTTACTGCTGATACCATTGTTTTTTAGTGTCGCAATTATCACCGCGTGTGACAATCAATCCTCAGAAAAAAACATCACCAGAGAACCCGAAGTTGGGATTATTACTCTGAAACCCTCTTCCGTTGATATTAAAAGTGAACTTCCGGGCAGGGCCGTATCGTTCGAAATTGCTGAGATAAGACCGCAGGTCAGCGGTATAATTATTAAGCGAAATTTTATTGAGGGTGATAAAGTCAGCAAAGGTGAATCGCTCTACCAAATTGATCCGGCGCCTCTGCAGGCAAAACTCGATGCGGCCAAAGGCGCTCTGGCAAAAGCGCTGTCCACTACCAATAATCTACGTTTAACATTCCAGCGCCAGTCAGCTTTATTAAAATCCAATTACGTCAGTCGTCAGGATTATGACACCACGCGTTCACAGCTTAATGAAGCTGACGCTAATGTTGCCGTCGCCAGAGCGGACGTCGAGCAGGCCGCCATTAACCTTCATTACGCCAATGTCACCTCGCCTATCGATGGCATTAGCGGCACGTCTTCCGTTACCGTTGGCGCACTGGTCACCGCAAATCAGGAAAGCGCGCTGGTCACCATTCAGCAATTAGACCCAATTTACGTCGATTTAACCCAGTCGGTGCAGGACTTCTTACGCCTGAAAGAAGAAAAATCCAGTGGAAAAATCGCCCAGGAAAAAGGCCAGATCCCGGTTGAATTGATGCTGGAAAATGGCAAACCCTACCGCTATACCGGGGCGCTGCAGTTTTCCGATCCCGCCGTCGATAAAGTCACTGGCTCCGTGACCCTGCGCGCCATCTTCCCGAATCCTGACGGCGAGATTTTACCCGGTATGTACGTTACGGCTTTACTGGATGAAGGTCGCCAGCAGAACGTTCTAATGGTTCCTCAGCAAGGGGTTACCCATAACGAGCAGGGAAAGGCGACTGCCCTGATCCTCGACCAGAAAAACAGGGTGCAACTGCGCGAAATCAACGCAGTAAAAGCTGTCGGTAACCAATGGTTAGTGACCGCAGGATTACGTCCCGGCGACCGGGTTATTGTTTCCGGATTACAACGAATCCGTCCGGGAATGAAAGCCCGGGTTCTCTCTTCGCCATCAAACAGCCCTGACACGGTAACCGAACAGTAATATTTCAGGTATTAAGGACACCTTCTTCATGGCTAACTTTTTTATTGAGCGCCCGGTTTTTGCCTGGGTGCTGGCAATTATTCTGATGTTTACCGGGGGGATCGCTATTATGAACCTGCCGATCGCCCAATATCCGCAAATAGCGCCCCCGACGATTACGATTAACGCCGCCTACCCTGGCGCAGACGCAAAGACCGTAGAAGACTCCGTCACTCAGGTGATTGAACAAAATATGAATGGTCTTGATGGCCTGATGTACATGTCGTCCACCAGCGACGCGGCAGGCAATGCGTCAATTATCCTGACGTTTAAAACCGGCACATCACCCGATATTGCACAGGTTCAGGTGCAGAATAAACTGCAGTTGGCGATGCCCTCCTTGCCGCAGGAGGTTCAGCAACAAGGGGTCAGCGTGGATAAATCCAGTAGCAATATCTTAATGGTTGCCGGCTTTATCTCGGATAACAACAGCCTGAGCCAATATGATATTGCTGACTATGTTGCCTCAAACATTAAAGATCCTCTCAGTCGTACTGCCGGGGTGGGGAGCGTGCAATTATTCGGTTCACAATACGCCATGCGCATTTGGTTGGATCCGCAAAAACTCAACAAATATAGCCTCACACCGCAGGACGTTATTGCGCAAATTAAGATACAGAATAATCAGATATCGGGGGGACAACTGGGGGGGATGCCTCAGTCGGCAGACCAGCAGTTGAATGCATCGATCGTTGTTCAGACTCGCCTGCAAAGTACCGATGAATTTGGCAAGATCTTTCTGAAAGTCCAGCAAGACGGTTCTCAGGTTCTGTTGCGTGACGTTGCGCGAATTGAGCTGGGGGCGGAAAATTATTCGACGGTCGCACGGTATAACGGCAAACCTGCCGCCGGGATCGCGATTAAGCTTGCCGCCGGCGCAAATGCCCTGGAAACATCCCAGGCGGTCAAAAAAGAGCTGGACAAATTATCGGCCTGGTTCCCGGCCAGCATGAAGACCGTTTACCCCTATGACACCACCCCGTTTATCAAGATTTCAATTCAGGGTGTTTTCCAAACATTGATCGAGGCAATTATCCTGGTCTTCCTCGTCATGTATCTATTTCTGCAAAATTTCCGCGCGACGCTTATCCCCACAATCGCAGTTCCCGTGGTTATTCTCGGCACATTTTCCATCTTGTCTGTCGCCGGTTTTACGATTAATACACTGACGATGTTTGGCATGGTGCTGGCAATAGGACTTTTAGTCGATGATGCCATCGTAGTGGTCGAGAACGTTGAGCGTATTATTTGCGAAGAAAAATTGCCGCCAAAAGAGGCAGCGCATAAAGCGATGAGCCAGTTGCAAAGAGCGCTGGTCGGTATTGCCGTGGTGTTATCTGCCGTATTTATGCCGATGGCCTTTATGAGCGGCGCGACAGGTGAAATCTTCCGTCAGTTTTCCATCACCTTGATCTCCTCTATGACGCTATCGGTATTCGTGGCGATGAGCCTGACACCCGCACTTTGCGCCACGCTGTTGAAACCCGCGCCTGAGGAGGAGAACACAAGAACACATTTTCTGTTCACCCATTTCAATCATTTCATGGAGAAGTGCACCCGGCACTACACGGACAGCACGCGTAAACTCTTGCGTTGCACAGGCCGTTATATGGTCATCTATTTGGTGATCGGGGCCGGCATGATTGGCTTGTTTTTACGCACCCCAACCTCCTTTTTACCTGAAGAAGATCAGGGGGTATTCATGACCACGGCACAATTGCCTTCAGGTTCAACGATGGTCAATACCCGCAAAGTCCTCGACGAAATAACAGATTACTACCTG
Source organism: Citrobacter freundii (assembly GCF_029717145.1). Taxonomy (NCBI): domain Bacteria; kingdom Pseudomonadati; phylum Pseudomonadota; class Gammaproteobacteria; order Enterobacterales; family Enterobacteriaceae; genus Citrobacter; species Citrobacter freundii. The sequence goes on from NZ_CP099222.1 coordinate 2,994,612, forward strand.
ACGAAAGAACAGAAAAATGTCGCGTCTGTTTTTACCGTTGGTGGATTTGGCTTCAGCGGCCAGGGGCAAAACAACGGGCTGGCCTTTATCAGCCTGAAGCCATGGTCAGAACGTGTTGGTGAAGAAAATGCAGTTACCGCCATTATTCAACGGGCAATGGTGGCTTTAAGCGCCATTAATAATGCCGTGATTTATCCGTTCAATTTACCTGCGGTAGCAGAACTGGGAACCGCTTCAGGGTTTGATATGGAGCTGCTGGATAACGGTAATCTCGGACACGAAAAAATGATGCAGGCACGCAATCAGTTGCTGGAGCTGGCCAGTCAGTCATCCGGAGAGGTCGCCGGGGTGCGTCCTAACGGGCTGGAAGACACACCGATGTTCCATGTTAATGTTGACGCAAAAAAAGCTGAGGCCATGGGCGTTTCACTCGCGGATATTAATCAGACCCTCTCTACAGCGTTTGGTAGCCGCTATGTCAATGATTTCCTTAACCAGGGCCGCGTTAAAAAAGTGTATGTCCAGGCTGATACGCCGTTCCGTATGCTACCTGGCAATATAAACCACTGGTACGTGCGCAACGCCTCCGGCTCTATGGCCCCGCTTTCCGCCTTCTCAACCACCGAATGGACCTATGGTTCACCCCGTCTTGAACGCTACAACGGGCAGCCTGCGATGGAAATTCTGGGACAGCCGGTTGCCGGGAAAAGCAGCGGTGATGCAATGAACTTTATGGCATCCCTGATGAATAAACTCCCTGCCGGCGTCGGCTACGCGTGGACGGGTCTGTCTTATCAAGAGGCGTTATCCACCAACCAGGCCCCCATGCTATATGCCATTTCGCTCGTGGTAGTCTTTCTTGCGCTGGCAGCACTGTATGAAAGCTGGTCCATTCCTTTTTCCGTGATGCTCGTAGTACCCATTGGCATCGCCGGTGCGTTGCTGGCTACCGACCTGCGTGGTTTGAGCAATGATGTTTACTTCCAGGTCGGCCTGCTCACCACGATGGGCCTGTCGGCTAAAAACGCCATTCTGATCGTTGAGTTTGCCGTCGAGATTATGCAAAAAGAAGGCAAAACACCGCTTGAGGCTGCCGTCGAGGCGGCGCAAATGCGTCTGCGCCCTATTCTGATGACCTCACTGGCCTTCATTTTAGGTGTAATTCCACTGGCTATAAGCAACGGCGCGGGTTCTGGTGCACAAAATGCCGTCGGTACCGGCGTAATCGGGGGCATGCTGGCGGCGACCGTACTGGCGATTTATTTTGTCCCGGTCTTCTTTGTGCTCGTTGAAAACACGTTAGCGCGATTTAAAACATCGCGCTGATATAAATAAATATAATATATCCGTATATGATAAACACTCTGGGGTTACATTATGTAATCCCAGAGTTTTTAAATAATCGATTAACAATGATTTAATGCATATTCTGAACATTCACCGCAACTTCAGAATATTTTCAGGCCTGAATGAAGTGCAACAGATCGTTATTAATCACCTCGGCATGGGTAGTATGCATCCCATGCGGATAACCTGGATAAATCTTCAGAACGCTGTTAACGAGCAATTTATCCTGCAACAGCGCTGCATTTTTATAAGGGACGACCTGATCATCATCTCCTTGCATCACCAAAACGGGTAGCGTAATGGCTTTTAAATCATCGGTCTGATCGGTTTCAGAGAACGCCTTAATTCCTTCGTAGTGCGCTTTTGCACTCCCCATCATGCCCTGTCGCCACCAGTTTTGAAGAGTTCCATTGGATACCTCCGCCCCTTCCCGATTGAATCCATAAAAAGGCCCGGTTGCCACGTCAAGATAAAACTGCGCGCGATTGGCGGCAAGCGCCTGGCGGAATCCATCGAAAACGCTGAGCGGTGTCCCTCCCGGATTATTATCTGTCTTAACCATCAGCGGTGGCACGGCGCTGATCAGCACGGCTTTCGCCACGCGACCTTGCGGTTGTCCGTATTGAGCGACATATCTTGCCACCTGCCCCCCTCCCGTGGAATGACCAATATGCACGGCATTATGCAGGTCAAGATGCTCTACCACGGCCGACACATCTGCCGCATAGTGGTCCATATCATGACCGTCGCTCACCTGATCTGAACGTCCATGCCCGCGACGATCGATGGCGATAACACGATAACCGTGATTAAGGAAGAATAACATCTGGTTATCCCAGTCATCTGCGCTCAGCGGCCAGCCATGATGGAATACGATAGGTTGCGCATCTTTCGCACCCCAGTCTTTATAAAAAATGTTTACACCATCTTTTGTTTTTACAAATGACATAGTTGTATTTCCCTCGAGAGGATATTCCGCCTAAAGATCGTTGATACCACATTGATCGCGCAACGTCTTACCAGCATGTTACACATCAACGCGAATGAACCTGCGTAAGGCTTAGTGAGTATAGTTGCAAAAAAAGAAACCTTTTAATTTTGGTTTTACTGGATATATAACGTATGCCATCAATAAACCGTTAAAAACAAAGCGTTATTAGCCAACTTCCACTTACCTGAAAATTAAACTTCACATTATTAATGAATACCACTCATAGCGCCTATCCTCCTGCTGACCATTATCTGCAAGCACAAACCCGTTAACATGGTCCTGTCTCTCTATATCCAGATGGTTCAGCATGCTTAACCTACAAGCACAAACGCAGTCAGCGACAGCTAAAAAAACCGGTCTTACCTTTGTCCTTATCCTTAGCGCCTTAATGGCCGTGACCTCCTTATCAACCGATATCTATCTGCCGGCAATGCCCATGATGGCAAAAGATTTACACGGCGATGCTGAGTTAACCATCACCGGTTTTCTCATGGGTTTTTGCATTGCACAACTGATTTGGGGACCGATTAGCGATCGTTACGGGCGGCGTCTGCCGCTATTCATTGGTTTAAGTTTATTCGTTATAGGTTCAGTTGGCTGCGCGTTATCAACGGATATTGTACACATTGTCTTCTGGCGTGTTTTTCAGGCGCTAGGTGCCTGTACCGGCCCGATGCTGGCGCGCGCAATGATCCGCGACCTGTTTAGCCGTACTCGCGCAGCACAAATGCTGTCGACCCTGATGATCATCATGGCTATCGCGCCGATTGCCGGTCCTCTGATTGGCGGGCAAATGATTAAGGTCACCTCGTGGCACACCATTTTCTGGCTACTGGCGATAATCGGTACATTCATGCTGCTGTCGCTATTCTGGCTACCGGAAACCCTGACGGAAGACAAACGTTCCCAGGCTTCCATCTCCAGCGCCTTTCATCATTATTCCGCATTACTGACCAACACCAGATATATGCGCTTTACGCTATGCCTGACGTTTTACTACATCGCGGCCTACGCCTTTATCACCGGTTCCCCGTTTGTGTACATCACGTACTTCGGCGTTGATCCGCAGCATTATGGCTGGTTATTTGCCATCAACATTGTGGGACTGATGGCCGTGAGCACGGTCAACAGACGCCTGGTTTATCGCTACCCACTGGAAGCGTTACTTAAGATTGCTGTCTTCATCGCTACCGTTGCCGCCATCGTGCTGGCTGTTACAACGGGTCTGGGCGCGGGAGGGATCACCGTGATTGTCGGAGCCGTATTCGTGTTCTTATCAATAAATGGCATCATCGCCGCGACGTCTACGGCATGTGCACTGGACGCCGCGCCGAATGTTGCTGGTTCCGCATCGGCGCTAATGGGCGCGTTGCAATACGGTAGCGGCATCATCTCCTCGCTGTTGCTGGCACTCTTTAGCGATGGCACACCTTGGACAATGGGCTGGATCATTGCGGTATTTACGACAGCCAGCGCCGTCATGGCACTGAGCATTCAGGTAAAAAATCCGCAGTAGCACGAGATACTGCTATTCCCCCCTGAGAATGACAAAACACTTAGATTTCCAGTGCAGCAAGAATTGTGGCTTCTATTTTCTCTGGGGTGGTGAACGGTGCAAAACGCTTGAGCGGTTTACCGTCGCGTCCAATCAGGAACTTAGTGAAGTTCCACTTGATCCGCCCACCCAGCACGCCTGGCAATTCGTCTTTCAGGTAGCGAAATACCGGATGCGTTGCGCCGCCGTTGACCTCCACTTTCTCGAACATCGGGAAACTCACACCGTAGTTGATGTGGCAGGTCTGAGCGATTTCGTCGGCACCGCCGGGTTCCTGCTTACCAAATTGGTTGCAGGGAAACCCCAGCACCACCAGCCCCTGCGCAGCGTACTTCTTGTAAAGCACCTCAAGACCTGCGTATTGTGGCGTAAAGCCACAATGGCTGGCAGTGTTAACGACCAGAACCAGCTTGCCAGCGTAGTCAGCCATAGAGATGAGCTGACCCTGCAGGCTGGTGGCAGTAAGTTGATGAAAAGTGGTCATGTCGGGATCCTCAGAGCAGACGTCGACATTGCCATGCAGCGGGTTGCTGCTGGGGTAATCGTCGCGGGTCGTGGCGAGGAGATCCGGCTCCCCATTGATTAACACCCTATTATACGAGCAATATCCGTTTCCTCATCATTCATTAGTTACGCCACTGCCATTTTGTTAATCTTCGTTACTGGTAATCAGAATGGATGTCAGGAAATGAGCGAGCAGATAAAGATAGATATTCCGCCACAGGATGGTCGTGGCTTTTGGGTTGCTAAAGGTCAAACGTTTAGTGTTATTGACCCTGAAGGGCAGCAGGTTGCGGACTTGTGGGCAATGTCTATCAGCGCTGGTGAAAATGACTGGCTAAGCACATCTCAGACGCGAGATATAACAGAGCGATTATTCCCCGCACCGGGAGAGTCTTTTTACAGTGAAAAAGCCAACCCCTTACTCACATTAGTGCAGGATAACTCACCATGCCCACATGATATGCTGTTCCCGGCCTGCAACCCTGGACTTTACGAACGAGCAGGCCTGTATGATCACCCGAACTGTCGTGACAACATGCTGAGAGCACTGCAGGCGGCAGACATATCACTCCCCATCGTTCCCGATCCGGTCAATTTTTTCCAACGCTCAGAACCGCAGGCTAACGGTAAGCTTGAGGTATTGGCTTCGAACAATCCCCCCGGAGGAAATGTGCTATTACTCGCGGAAACAGATCTCTATGTGGTGGTTACTGCCTGTTCTGTTGATTTCCACCCGACCAATGGGGGCCACTGTACTGGTATCCAGATTATCGTTGGTTGAAATCCTGATAGATTAGGACTGGGCTATCACCGACTTCCAGGACGTACACAGCAGGTGCAATAAGCCTTTCGGGGCACTTTTATTTGAGGTTAACGATGGAATTTATTCCTTATTTTTTATTTGCCGGAGCGCTGTTTCTTAATGCCGGCGTTCCAGGGCCCAGTATTGCTGCCCTTGTGTCACGGGTCATTACGAATGGCTGGCGAAATGTCATACCTTTCATCGCTGCAATGTGGATAGGTGAAGTGATCTGGCTTTCCATGGCTATGGCCGGGCTAACTACCCTCGCGCAAACATTCCAGTTCGGTTTTCATATTCTGAAATGGGTAAGCATCGCCTACCTTTGCTGGCTTGCGTTTAAAATGTGGCGCAAGCCTGTGAATGAGAAAACAGACGAACTTCCGCAACGGACATCTTCATGGTCAATGTTTAGCGCGGGTATGGCATTAACGTTGGGTAACCCCAAAATCATGGTGTTCTACCTGGCTCTTCTTCCGTCGTTTATCGATTTGTCAAAAGCCGGTGTAAGTGAATGGGCAATCCTTGCCAGCATTACGCTGGTGACATTGGCCGCGATCGATCTGACCTGGACGTTCCTTGCACACAGAGCACGCGTTTTATTACGGACTCCTAAAGCGGTGAGATTTGCCAATCGTATAGGCGCTGTTGCTATGGGCGGTGCCGCTGCGGCTATCGCTGCACGCAACTAATACTCTAAAAAGTCTGCTGGCCATTTGTCGGCAGATTTATTAAATCTGAGCGTCTGTTTCTGGCTCTGACCGGCCCTTGAGGCTGGCATTATCCGTAAAAAACCTTGTACCATTTTTAATGAAGGAGTTCGCATGCTAAAAGTCATCGCCGAAGATTTTATCAAACCTGAATGCGTCGACAACGTTCTCCCTTTATACCGCGAACTCATCGCGGCAACGAAGAAAGAGCCTCTGTGTATTGCTTATGATTTGTACCGGGATGAAAAGGATCTGGGGCATTTTATTTTCATTGAAGAGTGGCCAGACCGGGCAGCACTCGATGCACACTGTGCCAGCGAGCATTTTACTCGGCTTGTTCCTTTGATTGATCAATACGCACGTAAAGCGGCGCAGTATATCCTGATGGATGGTCGGGTGGAGCCGGAGAGATAAAGTCCGTTTCCGGCTCGAAGCCGACCAGCGTTGTTCCATAAGATTAATGAATCCATCTAATAAAGCTTAGTGAATTACTCCACCTAATCAAATAAATCAGTTTGCGTTATGCTGTTACGGGACAACAGTTGAAGGATAACGTCATGCAAACAGTCACACTGAACAACGGTATTAATATGCCCCTGTTGGGCTTTGGTGTATTCCAGATGACGGATGCCGCCGAGTGCGAGCGGGCGGTGATTGACGCCATCGAAACGGGTTATCGCCTGATTGATACCGCAGCCTCTTACCTGAATGAAACTCAGGTAGGCAACGCGCTAAAACAAAGCGGCGTCGCCCGCGATGAGCTTTTTGTGACCACCAAATTGTGGTTACACGATACAAACTACGAAGGTGCAAAGGCCCAGTTCGAGCGGTCACTGAACCGACTACAGCTCGACTATGTTGACTTGTATTTGATTCACCAGCCTTACGGCGATGTCCACGGCGCATGGCGTGCCATGGAAGAGCTGCAACAGGCAGGTAAAATTCGTGCTATTGGCGTGAGCAACTTCCATCCCGACAGACTGGCCGATCTTATTGCCTTTAATAAGGTCACCCCGGCGGTGAATCAGATTGAAGTGAACCCTTTCAATCAGCAGCTGCATGCCGTGCCGTGGATGCAAAGTCGTGGTATTCAACCTGAAGCGTGGGCCCCGTTTGCCGAAGGGAAAAACGGTCTGTTCCAGCATCCTGAGTTAACAGCGATAGGCCAGAAATACGGCAAAAGCGTCGGTCAGGTTGTCCTGCGGTGGATCTTCCAGCGTGGCATCGTGTCACTGGCAAAATCGGTGCGCAAAGAACGTATGGAAGAGAATATCAACATCCTCGATTTTGAACTGAGCGCGGAAGACATGCTGCACATCACCGCGATCGACACCGCAACCAGCGCATTCTTTTCCCATCGCGACCCGGCCAGAGTGGAATGGTTGGCTGGCCGTAAGCTCGACGTCTAATCCGCGACACAAACAGAGGTTTACTGTCGCAAACACGTTATCTCGGTCAATCCTGGCTCGACGTGTTGGCGACAGGACTCGGTTTCATGGGGTTAAGCCACGGCTTACATGACTAACACGCTGAATCTGTTTGCCTGACACGTTAAATGCCGCAACCAGAACCGAATAAAACGAAAAAACCCAAGTCGCATAACGACTTGGGTTTCGTATTTGGCGGAGGCGTAGTCCGCCAAATTAATGTCCGATAATGTCAGAAATATTCCATTTTTACCATTAATAAACAATATGTTGTCAAAATACATTGTACGAGGACGTCTTGCTACATACGGAAAAATCTGACATTTTATGCAGTACCTTATGCATGGCGGTTTGTATGACAGGATTTTACTATGCCGAAAAAAGCAAAAGAACTCACCGGACTCGCAGTCGCTAAGTTGAAAAAAGAAGGTTCTTTTGCCGTCGGTGGCGTTGACGGCCTGTATCTTCGAAACAGAGGCCAGTCGCGTTCATGGGTGCTTTGCGTTGCTATGGGGGTAAGAGTAAATGCTCTAGGAAGAACCGTTCCGAGACGTTTAAACATGGGTCTTGGCCCCTACCCTGAAGTTTCATTAGCAGAAGCGCGTGATAAAGCTCGTGAGCTGCGTAAACAAATCCGTAATGGCATTGACCCTCTTGCAGAAAAGCACGCCCATAAAGCGCATCAGGAACGTCTGGCCCACAAGAACAAATCCTTTGCTAGCTGTGCTGAAGACGTTATCGCAATTAAGACCAAAGAGCTAAAGAACCAGAAACACATTGCCCAATGGCGGTCCACGCTGGAAACGTATGCTTATCCTGTTATTGGTCAAAAAACCATCGCTGAGATTACAAAGACTGACCTATTAGCGATACTTGAACCAATCTGGTTAACAAAAAACGAAACTGCCAGCCGTCTGCGTGGTCGCATTGAAGCGATCATTGATTACGCAAAAGCGAAAGAATACTTTGAGGGCGATAACCCTGCTTCATGGAAAGGTATGCTTAAGCCCCTCCTGCCAATGCCAAGCAAAGTTCAGACCCAAAAACATCATGCTGCATTACCTTACAACGAGATCGGTTCATTCATGACCGAACTACGTAAACGAGCAGGCATTTCAGCGCGAGCACTTGAGTTTTCAATACTGACAGTTTCGCGCTCTGGTGAAGTCCGTGGCGCTGAGTGGTCAGAAATAGATCTGAAGAACAAAACTTGGACCATCCCTGCCAGCAGAATGAAAGCCAGTAAAGAGCACCGGGTTCCTCTGTCTGATTCTGCCATTGCCCTATTAAAGGATTTACCCCGCTTCAAAGACAATAATCTTGTATTCCCTGCCCCGCGTGGAGGACAGCTATCAGATATGTCATTGCTGGCTGTATTGAAACGAATGGGACATAGTGGTTTGACACAGCATGGCTTCCGTTCAACTTTTCGTGATTGGGCTGGTGAAACTACAGACCATCAACGTGAGGTAATTGAACATGCGCTGGCTCACCAGTTAGCAGATAAGGCTGAAGCAGCATACCAACGCGGGACGCTATGGCCTAAGCGTGTAGCGTTGATGGATGATTGGGATAAGTATTGCCTTTCTTAGACACGCCTGCGGATTACAAAAAATCATAAATTACTTTACTATCCGTATAGGTATTTAGATACTATAAATTTCTAATCATGTTTGACTAAAAGTTTTATATTTTAAGGAAAAAATCATGAGCGATATAGATGAATATGATATTAACTACTCACGATATGGTTTTGAATCGCTTGCACTAGCCCATCCTGAAATGGATATAAAGGGATTATGGTATTGTGATTCAAAATATTATGTGTTGATTAAAAAAGATGGAATGCTCACTGAATCTGATTTAGAGAAATTTGAAAAAATACAAGAAGATCATCGAATTATTGGTAGCCCTAAATTATTACTAACACAAACCATTCCTAGTAATGCAATAAAAATCAGAGGAAGAGAAAACTACGAAGTTGCTCTTTCTTTTGGCGCACCATATACAAATTCCGAATTGGAAAATTTACTTTTTCAGTATATAAACAAAAAATTACACCCATTTAGGTATAATCTTGAACTCCCATCATTATATTTAGAACTGTCTTTTTCCAAAGAATTAACCGAAGATGAAAAAGCAGAAATAGAAACAACACTATATAGCATCGGCATTAAATACAAGATCAAATATATAACAGACTACAATTTATTAAATATCAGCAAGTCTGAAAGAAAACACTCAGATCCTTTAGCTTTAATACCAAACAAAATATTACCTAATAACATCCCTACAAAACTACGAAATCTACATGAGGAAGATGAGGATTTTTGGCTTGATAACCGAAGTCTAATTCTTACATCTTATGATTTAGAAAAGGACAAGGTTCTCCCAACGAGTTTCAATAATAAATACAGCAGTTGTTTTGTTGACGCACAAGTTCTGAGGCCTGACAATATAAGAAATTATTTATCCATTTATGAACGAGTGATAATATCATACCCTCTCATAGGACAAGATAATGACTTTTTAAGCCATTTAAAGATACCAAAGCATCACCTATTAGAGTTAATCTCAAGAGGAAGAATTCAATTTGCGTTACCGCAAAACATAACAAGATATAACGTATCTTTTTTAGAAGAGTGCCTAAATACTCATCCTGAATGTATTATTTTATCCAGACGTTTAGCATCATCATCAATCGTTGACATCCGAAAAAAAACAGGTTTTCTTGCTACAACCTTTTCTTTTGAAGAAAAATTAAACATCCTAAAAACATTAAAAAAATCAGATAGTGAAATATTCAATTTATTTGTTTCCGCATTATCTAAAAATTGGCACTCGATGGAAATGAATATCCATGAACGCGGAGCTATGGGGGTAGCAAATATTGGCATAGCTCCAGTCATGTCCGAACTATTCAATAAAGAAGGTCGTGATCTTTATCTTGAGTTATTATTTTCCGCAATGCCACTAGAATGGGCTATGGCATTAAATGCTGATTTTTATCCATATCAAGGCAATGAGCATTCACAATATAATGCTTCGGCGTGCTGTTTATATGGATACAATGGATTCAGGATAGATAAAGATGCAATTGTGCAGTCAAAAATCGGTGAAATAGCCACAAAAATATTATCATTAGATAATGATATATCAGCACTAGAATTAGATGATGCGATACTCAGAGGTGATATACCAAGAATAAAAAACTTTTCAAAAAAACTTTCAAATTTATCAAGTGAAGAACTTGACATGAAAATTTACGAACTAAATAAAGAAATAAGAAAAATAGAAAATAAAGAAAGTAAGCTATCTTCGTTAGATCTTTGTGGATTGATAGCATCTGCAATTGGTGTTTATCATGACAACCCTTATATCCCATTGGGATTTGCTTTTTTTAAAATAATATCTGGAGTGTTAAACTCCAACGATATTAGCTCACAAAGCATCGATAAAATAAAATCAACACTTTTAGGCACTCAAAATGAAACATTGTTGATCAAGAGAACAAAAGCTAGATTACAATAAAAACCCGCTTAAATATAAAATCAAAACATACAACACCTTTATCATGTCGTGTATTTTGAGTTTATAAAAGTAATTTAAATTTTCTCATTAACCTTAAATCCAAGAATGGCTTGCATCGCTTATTTAAGTCGTTAATATAAGAAGTTTAGTAAGGAATGAAAGAGGCAATATATGTCATCCAGTAATAGCAATAGTAGTTCCACATTTTCTGTATTAAGTTTTGCGGATGGATTATGGGATTTAACCAAAGTTGCAAAAGTGATTTATTTTACCCTTTGCTTTGATGTGCTTTTTTTCTATTTAAAAGGATATGGTCTCTTTGGTATTAAGCTGGGTAAAGAATTTGATTTATCATTAGCAGATCTGGCCGGAATGATTATAGCGCTAGGTATTTTCTCATCAATAATATTAGAAATAATGACATTGTTTTTTTACATGTTATTATCAAGAATAAAATTTAGCGAATTTTTACAAAGTAAAGACGATAGGAGCTATTCACGTTCTTCAACTGAAGTTTTTATTTCTGAGTTGCGAGATGATGCCTTAGATAACGGAGACGACATGTCATTTAAATTATATAATGAAGAACGAACTAAAAGAGATAAAAACTTTAAAGAAGGAAGGCTGATTGAAATAGTTTCTGTCGGGACTTTCTTTGTTTTCGCCATAGAGTGGTATCTATCTGTATCAGACGGTTCCAGTAAGATGTTTATTGACTGGTTATGGGAACAATCTAAACATCGCGACCCAACAACTCCGCATTACCTTATTGGTCTTTTAGTTTCGTTAGCATTACTATTCTATGCCGTAGTTGTTTGCTGGCCTAAAGAGGATAACAGTAAAATATATTATCCTAAGCTTGCTAAAAAACTGAGAAAAAAAGAAGAAGACCGGAAGAAAAAATTTGAGAACATGTAATATATTTTAAAGGGCCTTTCGGCCCTTTCATTTTCCCTTGAAGGGAACTCTCCATTGGAGAGAATATACATATCCCCATATTTGGGGCAACGCAATCAGCCCAATGGGCTGTAAACTACTCCCCATATATGGGGCAATCAGACACTTCATAAAGTGAACATTCTCAAGGAACATTAATTAAATATAATATTAAATATCGATTGTCAAATATATTCATCCATTTAAATAAAAAATTCCATAGCCGTTTATTCTGGATAAATTTAATCCTCCCAAAAACTGTCTGGAGGATCAAACCAAGTACCTTATAACTTGTCTATAATAAATTATAATGTACCCGACTTCATTTACAAATACAATAACGTTCTATTTTATTATCATTTCAATTTTATAGCATAGCAAAGCACATTATCAACAGAACAAGTATTTCCGTCTTCAGTACAAGCGTCCGATCCTGAAGAAACCCATCCCTGCGCTGCCATTCCGCTATTGTAAATATAGGATTGACAAATATCACCATAATTACTTCCACTTGATAAATAAAAAGCCGTGCGTTCTAACCCGCCGCTCCCTGCTGCCCACACACCGTTAGTACAAGATAATATGTTCCCCTCTGGTGTTCTTCCTTGTAATCCATTTGGCGAGCAGCTCCGGCCGGGCTGAGCCTGACCATTAATCTGCAAATACTCACCAACAGTTGTTCTTCCCCCAGAGACTACGACACCTCCATATATCTGCCCCACACTGTCTATATTTCCACTCGAATGAATATACCCACCATAAACACCTGCTGATGTTGCAATATTCTTTCCAGCATAAGCTGTCATTGTGGCTGTATCTGCCATATACCAGCCCCCGCCGTACTTCTGGAAATAAATACCGCCATCGCCTAATGTTCTGAACCAGTTTTGGGTATAAGTCTCCCCACGCGACGTTATCGTTGTTCCTGATACAGTATTAGTAGAATTGAGGTTTCCATTGACCTGACTACTACCTCCGACTGTTAAATCAGAACTTATTACTCCTGCTCCATTTACGGTTAAGCGACCAGTTGTTGTTGTGCCTGATGCTGTTATATTCTGAGCATTGTAAATACTCTGCTCCCCCATATTCAAATCACCTGTCATTGGAAGCGTTCCATCTCTGCGCAGATAAACCGAATAGAGCGAGCTGTTAAACCCAACCCTGAACGCCAGTAGACCTTCACTAGAGATATTACTGTAATCTGTTGATGTTTCTTTCCACGCCCCTTGCAGGCCTGATACAGCAGTTGCTGATTGTGTCAATCCGCTATCAATACCTGCTACCTGCATAGCCTTTCCTAACAAATCATAACGATATTTTCCGCCTTCCAGCCAAGGTGATGTTGTTGTAATAAGACCATTGATAACAAAGTTAGGTGCTGTTCCTGAACGTTTTAACACTATCTTATAAGATGATTTTTGGACATTAACCCCTGTATATGATGCAGGCAATAAGCCTTCATTGACCAGCGTCTGATATGTAATTTCACATACAGAGACAGAGCATGTTCTTGGACCCGGATCACTTGACTGACTGCTGCTCGACATCAACGTAGAAAGCTTGTCATAGCAGATATTGATATAACCATTAACCGCCTCTCCCACCTGCTTCATTTGTTGACCAACAGCCTTAGCGATCACAGTTTCCTGTTCATTTTTCATATCCTGAAAACGCATAAAAGCCATCATACTACCCACACTCAACACTAAAATGAGTTCCAGTAATGAGAACCCTTTTTTATTTTGTTTTTTCATTTTCATCGTCCTTTTTTATTTCACGTATTTATCAATTAACAAAAATAAAAAAGAGGTCAAGACTGGCTAAGATGTAATCCACAAGAAACATTTAACAATAAAAGTTAGGAAGGGCAATTTATCTATTATCGCCTTTTATATGTTATCTTGCTCATGACCTTAAACAATCAGGATAAAAGATAATGACTGAAGCTATTAAAACACTTAATAACATCCGTACCCTTCGCGCTCAGGCACGAGAAACAGATCTGGCTACACTGGAAGAGATGCTGGAAAAATTAACTGCTATTGTTGAAGACAGACGCCAAGAAGAATCACTTGCACTGCAACAAAATGCTGAACGTCAGGCCAAAATTGAAGCGCTTCGTGCGCAACTGCTTGAAGATGGTATTGATCCATCTGAACTGCTGGGCAATCCTAAATCTTCCCGTCCGGCTGCTGTTCGTGCTCCTCGTCCTGCTAAATACAAGTACATTGACGAAAATGGTGATGAAAAGACGTGGACGGGTCAAGGTCGTACACCAAAAGCGATTGCTGCTGCACTCGAAGGTGGTAAAGTTCTTGAAGACTTTGCCATCTGAGTTTGGTTGTGATTTATTGCCACGGATGGCAGTAAAAATTGACTACCGCGCCCTCTGGGACTTGGTCAACAGCTCCCCAGCCTAAAACAAGTTTTAAGCCGGAGAGCTGTTCGGACGTGAAATGGTTTTATGGTCTGAATTTCTTGAGAACTCTTTCAATGTAGATTTGTCCATTTACTTTATACCGTTCGATATCATGTGTATGTAAGGATGGAACCTCCAACAACAAACCAAATAGTAATTGTTTATCTACCTCACTAATATCACAGTTTAAAACCTTGGCAACCTCTGCACCAAGAATTATTTTTTGTCGTGTGTTTTCTTTTTTGCTATCTCTTTTTTCTTTTGTTTTAAGGTAATTTAACTTATTTTGTGCTCCAGCAATTTTCTGCTCAAGAGTTTTCTTAATTTCCGTTCTGCTTCTATCACTCTGAAAAACATTGCCAGTCAGATAGGTGTTTTTTATTTCATCATCACTCATTCTTTTCTCCACTGATTTCTATGATTATAAGGGACATTACTTCTGAACTCATCATCTGAAAGTGCACGCTTAATTGATTTAATCCGAGATCGAAACTGTTGTTTTTCCTGTTTCTTTTTAAACTCAACTCTCACTTTTGTGATTATCTTTTCTGCTTCACTATACGCTTTTTCCAGATCGGTATAGATACCATTATCAAGTAATCGTTTTGCTTCAAGATCAATGGCTTCATCATTATTTTTATACATAAAACCTCCCTTCTTTTATTTTCTGATTATGTACTAACACAGTTTATATATAAATCAATAAGTAAGCTTTAATATTTTATCTGACAACCAAAATACTTATAAAGCCAATGTTAATAGTCCATAATGCAGCATTGACACAGATCAGTATTATTTCTTACTCACACAACTCACCTATATTCATATTCATCCCGTTCATTTTATGCTCTTATGTTCAATTATGTTCTTTGGGAAATTAATATTATGGAAGTGAAAGTGGATATAAATGGCTATGCATTCTCTCATAAATTTTCAAATTAAACCTTCATTCAGGAACAGTTAGAGAAAAAATTTCAAACGTGTGGACATACTGTATCACTCATAAACCAATAAACCAATAAACCAATAAACCAATAAACCAATAAACCAATAAACCAATAATGTATATATGAATCGTAGAGACATAGCAACATCAATTACTAATAGTGAGCACTAATAAGATTAGAAGTTATGCTTATTGTTTTGAGTTGAATACTAACCTTTAATAATAATAGAGATATGATTGAAAACCATACCTCTATATGTGAAAGAATCAAATAAACCCAGAGGATAATGCTTTATTAAGAATGTACGTTTTTACTTCATCATCAATGCTTATTATAAATCGGCCATCTACATATTGAATTTTTACATAACACTCGGCTAAAACAGGGTTAACAAAACCTATTGAGGACGTGCTTTCGCCAGTATTGACAAACAACCGTATTCTCTTGATTTCGACAGGAGAGCCGAAAAGCTTTTCAGCTATTTCACCCTGAATTGGGCCTGATAATCGTGGGTTATAATCAGACCTATTTTCATAACCAGTAAATGTTGAATCAATCAGGACTCCATCTACCTCATGGATAGATAAAGAAAACACCTCATTTATAAGTGATTCATAGTTAATACTAATGAATTCCGAAATTAAATTAAAAACAAAAATAGGATATTTATGTGCGTAAATAGAGACATTAGCGGAAGGTTGAGATATATGTTGTTCTGAAAAGTGAAGCCTCGTTATAGTGATGCCATCACTGGTTAAAAGGATGGACATATCAACCCTATGCTGTAAAACCTTAGTTCCCTCACGTTTAATTCCATACCATTCATAGAATCCACCACAATAACAATCTATTGGTGTTCCCTTCACCAATCCATTACTTACATCAGACTCACGGTATAACATCTCTGCAGAAATGTGTTCAGCAAGTTCTTCCGTAATTGAAAATTTCGTAGCCTTATTATGTCTGAAAATACTCTTATCTTTTTCAATAATTATCTCTTTAAGTAAACTCGTTCCTGTTCCTGCTAAATAACATACGCCGTAATTTTTTGTTTCTATTATTGCATCTGGCCTATGGATTAGTGGCAGTAATTCTCCAGCATCGTTTTTAACCATTCCAAGCAATGAAAAACGATAAGAATCCTTATTATTATTCAGAATCCTTTCAACGCTGTCTTTAGTAAGACTATAATTTGGATCATACGTTTGTCGGCTATAGAAATGAGTCGATAGCTCATCCCAAAAGTTGAAAGCACTTGGACAGTGACCAGCAAACGCCAAAAGGCCTGAAGAAACAGGAACGGCAAAGGTCTTTCTCCCCAATCTGGGAATATGCCATTTTCCGTCCTTATTTTCCCATTCGCTATGAATATAACCTAATGCAGGAAGCCAGATACTTTTATCTTTTGTTGGATCTGGTCCATCTGCACTTAGTAATGTATCAGCTACTACATGAGGATCGTTTTCACAGTTTAAAAGCGCTATAGCTGTCATGGAACATCCTATTTTATTCAATGGCTGTTAACAAAACGAATTTATCATATAGCACATCAACTCAAAAAAATCATCATATGATGATTATCACCATTTTATTCCTGACGATGTTCTAAAATTTTCATTAAGTCCTTAGCTTTCCCTTCAACAATCAATTGAATTCCTGTTTTTCTCTTACATTCATCTATTGGATTTTCTTTTAAACTTTCAATAATAGCAAACATATCAGGTTCAGATTTATGGTAAACTTCCAGCACTTGTATCAGATCATAAACTGCAGACAATTTAGCATCTATTATATTTTGCATTATTATTGTTTCAGGAATCTGACAAGCCACATTAAAACAATCTTTTTTCACATACACCTCCTCAATTAAAAAATAACACAAGTTATTTACCATGCATTATTTTTAAATTCAAACTTTCATCATAAAAACAACTTACACATCCCATTTCACTTAACATTTGATGAAATCTCACTTACATAAACCGTGCGTGAATGATATATAACAACACCATGTAATTATAATCACTAACTAGTTTACCTAATACTCTCCGCGTTACTTATTTTTGTTTATTAGTGGTTTTCATTTCACCTTCCGATTTTTCGCTCTAATTTCTTACCCTCACCTGTGAATTGTGCAACAGGGGAAACTACCACTATTTTATCAGCTTTATGTCTTTTAGTGGTTTCCCGCCTAACGTCGGGATAAATTAATACTCTTCCTGTCCTTCGGACGCCATCAAAGCCCAATCCGTGTAATATCGTGGAATACTTTGCCCGCCCATCCATATTGCGCCGCTTAATTCGGCGGTTTGTTTTACAGACATTAATATATTTCGTATTAATTAAGTAGGTAAGCTTTATACATTGTTATTATTTTCTGAGCCATTTATGGCGATAAAAAATAAAGCAATGCCCACTTACGCATTATCGCTTCGCTCTAATGCCGTGGGGGTCTACCGACGGTTGCCTGCCGCAGGCTAAAACCGTTTCCTTCGGAAACAAAATCAAGGTCAACGTCAACCACGGCGTTTTCCTTACGTAAAACGAAAAGCAGCATTTGGCATTGAGGAATATTTGGATGGCGATATACAGTTTTAAAATGGAGAACATCAGCAGAGGCGAAGGTCAGTCTTCGGTTAACTCTGCTGCATATCGTCACCGTAAGGTTTTCTTCGATAACAGAACGGGTGAAGTTTGTGGTCGTAAAACAGCACATAAAAAGGACCTTGCCTTTGCGCAGATTTTTGCACCTGAGCATACTCCACCTGACCTGATTGTTGACAGTGAAACACTCTGGAATGCTGTTGAAGCCTCAGAGAAGAGAAAAGATGCCCGTCTTGCCAAAGAGTTTAAGATTGCCCTCCCCGCTGAGCTAACGCCCGAACAGAGCATTGAACTCACTGCAACTTTTGTTCTTGAGCACTTTACCAAGCAAGGCATCATTGCTGATGTCGTTATTCACGATATCAATTGTCATAACCCGCATATCCATATCATGGGAACAACCCGTGAGATTCTCTCTACGGGTTTTGGTAAAAAGGTCCGTGAGTGGGACAAGCCTGAAACCCTAGATAGCTGGCGTAAAGGCTGGCAGGACATCTGTAATGGCTTCCTTGAACTGTATGGTCGTGATGAACGCGTTGATCACCGTTCTATCAGGATTCAGTATGAGGAAGCCCTTGAACAGGCAACGGTTGCTGCTACCAATGAAGAGAAAGCTATTGAAACAAACCGCGACCCAATACTTCATATCCCTCGTGACCGTTGGGGAACTGTTGCAGCTCAGGAACAACGTGCTACAGAGCAAGCTATACGAGATGAGCTAAAAAAAGAAGCAGGGGAAGCCTACTTTGCCTTTAAAGATCTGCCATTAGACATTGTTGTTGATGTTGCCAGCTTTAGGGTTCATGCACTGGCTGAACCGGAGGAAATTGTTATCCCGGACAACACCGGGAAAGGTTCATCTACTGGCTCACAGAAACCAGTTCTGGTTGCTCCTGCGCCTCATACACGCACTAAATTGAAAGCCCCATCCTCTTCAACTACCAGAGCGGTTAAACGCGCTCCTGTTAAAAGTAAGAGGAAACAGGTTAAACCTCGTCAGAGTGGCATGTTCAAGCGTTTCACCTTACTGGTAGTAGATTATTTAAGAGAGAAATTCATCTGGGCCAAGAAGAAGCCTGCTCCTGTTTCAGTCGATGCCCAACACGATAAGCGTATTGCTGAAAACTATGTGTTTGATGAGGTTCAGGGTATCTATGTGCCACGCGCTGGGCATGAAAAACGAGCAAGATTTAACAGTGACACTTATAGTCCAACCAAAGAGGAGATCAGACGTTTCCCAAGTCGACCGCTTAAGCCTGAACAAACAGATAACGATTTTGATTTCATACCAACACTGACGGCAGACAGAAAAAAGCCAGTGCCTAAAATGAAGCCACCGGATTTTTATAATCATTGAATATAAACCATACCCAGTGGGGGGATAATAATTTGACTAGTAAAATCCCTATGAAATGTTTAACATGTTTAGATCTCATATAATTTGATGAGCCCCATTAACAGGCCAAAATATTCGCAAGATTCAACAATGATGATTACAAGCCTTCCAAAGAAAGCTCATTCTCTTTCCAATTCATCCGAAGCAGATAATATTTTATTTCGATAACAACACAAGTCTGACTCTATCGAGTTGAGCAACGTAAACTAAAGGATTATCATCTAAAACAAATCCATTCTAAAAATATTCAATTATAATTCATGCGTGCACTAGCTAAATCACAGAGATATTTATTTTTATATTCGTCATGCTCTAAAACCATATATGCAGGACAATTCCTACATGTAGCGTTTAAAACACATTGACCACACTTACTGTCATAATATATCTTATGCAATTGTTCACTGATAGAATTTAACTCTGCCCATACATCATTAATGTTTCCGTCTGTAATATTACATTGTTTTTTTCTGTATACGGCACAAATAGATGCGCGACCGAATTGGTCAACAAACAGACTCGAATATCCTCCTGAACATTTCTTAAAATAGTCTAAATTATCCATTGCTAGATTATCACTTTTAATTATCCTTTTCATTGCAAGTTCATTTTCAATCCGAACAATTTCATTCGGTTCCAATCTCTCATTTAGATTATTTTGATAATTCAATGATGGAATTAGATATGTGTTTATCTCAATTTTGTTTTCCGAAAAAAAAGCTAGATCCGACGAAGATACAGGTATTGATTTACATAGGGTTAATCCTTTGTATATTGTAATACCTAATTGTTCTAACCTGACTATATTAGACATTATCCCATCAAGGTTAGCTCTTTTATTTTTAGCAAAGCCAATAAGTTCTCTATTATTTTTCCCGTATATAGAGACAGAAACAGAACTTGGTGGATATTTACCGAACAGTTCAAAATGTTTTTCAGTAATTAAACTTGCATTAGTAAATAGAGAAATCTCAAGCCCCTGCTGATGAATGAATGTATATAATGAAATAAAGTCTTTATAAAGAAGAGGCTCACCTCCAGTAATAATTAATTTCCTGCATCCTTTTAACATTAATTTATTTATCACGATTTTCCATTCGTTCACACCTAGTCCTGCTGAGGTTTTATTATCAAGATAACAGTGCGGACATTTAAAATTACATGATGTTATAATTTCGATTGTAGCCGATGTTAAGTTTTTCATTGCTCCTCCGTGAACCCAGAAATTCTACGTTGTGCTAACTCACACATAAAATCTATTGGCTCAGATGAATTCCCATGTTCTAAATTGGCATATGCAGCACACCATCTACAAATGGTTTTTTTCTCGCATGTAGAGCATTTGCTATTGATATAATAACTTTGCATTTTATTATGTGAATCTCTCAGATATTTTGTTATAGTTTTCTCATCATTACTCAAAAAATTAATTTTATCTTCTACATATAAAGAACATATAGATGCGTATCCTTCAGCATCTATTGAAAGGCTATTAATTCCACCACCACATTTAATACATGCTTGAGAAGTCATATTAGATATCGATTTCCTCCAAAAAGTTATAGTTTCTGGATCACTATGTTCGAAACTAATAATATCATCAATACTAGCTCTTTGAGATAGTTTGCCTCTCATTAAATCTTTTTGCGGGAAAATTATTGCATCATACATGATTTCTTTTTTATAAATTCTCGCAATATCATCAAATTTGCCTTTCAAAGCTGCGGGTATGGTTTCTTTGCTAATAATTACTTTCAGCATGAAATCAATATTATTAGAATGTAAAAAACACAGATTATCAGTAACTTTTCTAAACGCGGTTTTATTTATTGTGAAATTTTCGTATTCGTAAGTACTAGTTCCATATAACGTAACCATAATAACTTTGGGTGGATATTTAATAAGAAGATTCTTAGTTACATCCGTTATGTATGATAAATTTGACATAACCGAGATGATAAATCCTTTATTTTTTGCATATAAATATACTTCATTAAATCTTTTATATAAAAAAGCCTCTCCACCTGTAAATGTTAGATACAAAACTCCCATATTGTATAATTTATCGACACTTGCAATAACATCATTATAATCCAATTGAACTTTATTCGATGGGCAATAACAATGTAGACATTTAAAATTACAATGCTGAGTTAACTCAATACTTGCGGTTATCAAACATTCTCTTTGTAATGCTTTTTCTTTCAAAAAATCATGATTCATTTAGCTTGCCATATATTTTATCTAATACTCTTTGAATTTGAATGTCATCAAATCCGTATTTCTTTTCCAACTTGTGGCTTTTTATTTCAGTTGAATACATTAAAACATCAAACACTAGCTCGTTAACATTATAGCACTTATTATTAGATTGATTGATGACAATATATTCATCCATTATTTTTCTAGGTACATATACGCTTTTCATCTTAATTCATAATCATCCAATATAAAATAAGAGCAACAGTCGCATTGCTCTTATTAGATTTATTTTATTTCAACATTGGTTATATCCATCATCTGGGCTAGGTCCCCAACATCCGAGAGTCTTTCTTTTGGATACTGGGTCAATATCCTTTACTTCCTCAAACTCACAGATCTCAATCTCGTAGTTATCAATAGTTTGTTGCTCATTAATATCCATCTTGCTCCCTCTCTACATGATACATTGACTAAATGTATATCTCTTGCATAAGAACACATTGACATTAGTCAAAAAACAATGATTATGAAGGAAATAGAAAGATTTGTTGCAAAAATTTCATTTTATCCTACGAACAGAGAAATATAATTACGTGATCTACATCTCAAAAATACTATCGAAAAATGAAATTCTGAGAATATCGATCAACTTTGATGTAACCAGAAAATATCATTTTCTATTACCTAAACAAATAGAGAGTGTATAAAAAATGAACAATGATGATACGTATGAAAAAAATATCGGATATTGCGCCAGCAAAATCTTGATGCTTGGACAGGTGAAGGATACGCAAGAGCGTGGGGGCAACTGAATCATATTTTTGATATGCTCAACAAAGAAAATCTTTTCCCGGCACCACCTGCAAAATTTCTTGAACTTGGTTGTGGCAATGCAGCGATGTCTTCACAACTGATGGCGCAAAAAGGTTATGATGTTTACGGCATCGATATATCCCCAACAGCAATTACATGGGCTAATGAGCGATTTGCATCATTAAACCTGAAAGGTAGTTTTTATGTTGATAATGTTTGCAATATTTCTCATTTCCCCTCCGAAAGCTTTGATATTATTTATGACGGAAGTTGCTTGCATTGCATCATTGGCGAAGACAGATTAACTTGCTTCGCAGAAATGAAACGCCTGATCAAACCAGATGGTATTTTAATAATATCTACAATGTGCGGATTACCCAAACAGCAGGAGGATATTAACAACTATAACGATGAGAATTATCAGCTTTACCAAAACAATCAACCATGGCGTACGCTAAAGCCATTAGAACTTA
The DNA here is from genome assembly GCF_029717145.1 of Citrobacter freundii. Lineage (NCBI taxonomy): Bacteria > Pseudomonadati > Pseudomonadota > Gammaproteobacteria > Enterobacterales > Enterobacteriaceae > Citrobacter > Citrobacter freundii. The sequence goes on from NZ_CP099222.1 coordinate 3,017,269, forward strand.
TCAAAAAGGAAATAACCAACTCAGGATTTTCAATTAACTATATTCATGTAAATGACAATCCTTGGTGGGACCATGCAACAATTGTTTGTGAAAAAAATTAAAAATATGTATTTCATCTTATGAAAGCGATCAGGATATAAAAAACCACGATTATAGTTTAGATAAAAATTGTGGTTTTTTATAATAGACAATTACATTCTTCGCCTGAACACAACATTATCAGAGAAAATTACCTTACCAGCGACAAATCCAATAACCGCAATTATTGGTAGGCTGATAGTTGCCCCCGCTATGCCTGTGGACACTCCTATCAGGATAGACAGGCCGAATGTAAGTAAGATAACCACAGCAGCATACCAGCCGGGGTAAGCTCCATATAAAACAGTCGCCATGCAGCCGGTGCAGACATGCACACCGCGCTGGCTCTCTTTCAGACAAAAAGGACACTGGATTGTATTGTTTTCCATAATAGCCCCCTTAGATCGCTTTCCAGCCATTACTGGTTTTAACAAGATTAATCATGCTCTCTTCAGGTTCATTCATACCCTTGACGCTGGAGAACGCTTTTTTGTCCACCCATGAAGGAACATCCGCCAATTTCCATGTATAAGACACGCGAACAACTTTCTGATTACCGTTTCCCGGTTCGGTCCATTCCTTTATCTCAGCAACAGCACGATGACCTACACAAGCACCTTGCTCACGATCCCAAAACTCAACCTCTTGGCCTTTGTCTGTTACTTCCAGAACATCAACACTGCCAAAGCCATTAGGTTGCTGCGAAACAGTAAGCAGCCCTTGTTCAGCAAGTCCTTTCAGGATTCCATCACTGGCACTGTATCCGGCAGAACGATAGCCGTGATTGACCCGGATGGGGAAGCCCTTATTGAACACAATGTCATTGTCCTGCAATGAGTAACACAGCTTTGATTGCGATATTTTCGTGTTGATCGCTTTCTCAAAGTCGCCTTTTTCACCGCAGCCAGATAAAAGAGCAGCAATACCTGCAGCGAGTAAAATTTTACGCATAATGTTATCCCAGATTTATTTGTTGATAGTGCCGTTTCTCAGAACAACCAGACGAACTGGCATATCTGCGTTGTTGACGGTAGCGAACCCGCGGACTTCGAAATTATTTACCGTTCCGGTGACACTGACTTTCTGGCCTTTCTTATAGGTAAGAACGGCATCATCAATACCAGAGTAGTAATCCAGCCAGGCCATCCCGCCGCAGTAGCTTGTATCGGTTGTTTTAAAGAGCAGGTAATAGTTAGGTGCTGATTTGGGCATTCCCGTCATCATATCGCTGGCACTTCTGCCCTTCGTAACTTCAAGAACAGTAGCATTGGTGATAGAGATCCTTCTGCCTGTCCATTTCTTTTCTGCTGCCATTGCATTTTCTTCATAGTCTTTGCAGACAGCACCAAGACCAGTAATGGACGTTGCTGGACCACTATCCTGACCGGAAGCTGAACCCCCCAGCGCTTTATCAACGGTGCTGTTCAATGATGACAGTGAAGAGTTAATTGCCCCGTTAACGCTATTCACGCCATCGTTGAGCTGTTGGCATCCAGTAAGAAATGCCAGAGAGACCACCAGTGGTAAGAAGTTATGTCCTTTCATTTATTCCTCAAAGATTTAGTCCGATTTGTCTCGCCCGATCCAAGGATTCTTGCCCGCAGATCAGGAATCATCTTCTAATCAATTGATAGGATTGAATTATTTTTGTTGTTCGTCATATCGTTTAAATCGATCGATACAAAACAAATAATATCTTAAAGCTATCAAACAATGATTATCGATCGATGTGAACAATTAAAGCATCGATCGATAATCAGATTTTAATCGATTAAAACTATCAATAGTGATTTATCGATCTTTTGTATCAATTGATTGGGGGTGATGGGAAATGTTCGATAGCCACAGTTGGCCTGCTTTAGCTAAATGATCAAGGGATAAGGAATGAAGCAGCACACATGATTTGTTCTGATACTTTTATAGGTGGAACAAAACCTGTCTACAGCGATCTGAAGCAGAGGAAAATGTCACAGACTTGACCTAAGCCGACATGGCATAGCTTATACCCCTGCTGCTCGGTGATACCGCACGAGTTTTATCACTTACCGATTTCTGGTTTTACTTAAAAAGTAATATCTTTCATGAAGTTAATATCATAACAGCAGCAGTGGGATGTTCAGGTCAGAGCATTAATGATTTTACGGTTTCTTCACTGATCTGACTGAGTTCAGAAATCAACCTTCTGTAACTACTTACCATTCGCTCCCTGTCCAAATCGCCTTCGCCCTCTGACAGGAAGAAATAACCGTAATCTTTAATATTGATGCTTTCGCCGTTTTCCAGAATAAGTTTTATTCCATTTTTACTTTCTTCTATATCGTTTACGATACACGTCATAAAAGGGATGTTTTCATTTGATTTAAAGATACTTATTCTTTTTATTTTTTTCATTACACGCCTTCCTTATTTTGTCTGTTATGTAATTAAATACCATTTATCACTGAGTAAAATCAAATTTAACTCACCATGCGCAGCATGGATTACTTCTTTGTTATCATTCTATTTGAAAAAAATATTTATGTTATGAGCTAATGCTCATGTGCTACCGCACGGCTACGCCCTGACACTGATATGAAATGAGATTTAATGTTCAAAGTATTATACTAATATCGAAAACCGATCATGTGCCTGCACATAATATCTTATTCTCGACATATGGCATTTGCTCTTAAATACATTGGAAAACTATATTTTCAGAAGCAGCACTTCGTGATTGTTCAAAACAATCACATTGCTGGAACAGGGTTCATCCCTGTTGATGATGGATTTATCCATGAAGAATTGCGGCGATAGCCGCTATGAGGTAAATGGGAAAAAATTTCAACTTTAATAAGATATCAGCAGCGCTTAGTGATTGTTTCAAACAATCACTTTGCTGAGATATAAATTGAAGAGAAGAAACCAATGAAATAAAAAGTAGAACTGTACCCCAAAGTACCTCTGCATAGTTGTTCTCAGCTTCGCTAATTGAATAATGAAGAAGAAAAATGCTCTCAGGCCAGCTATAGCTTAAAACCAAGTACCGACATCCGGGAGTTAAAGTCCCGAATCCCGGTACTTAAGTTGATAACTATTCTCAAATAAAAATGATATAGTGTTATTTATATATATGTTGTAGCACTACAAGTTTCAAAATTAAAATCATTAAGTGTTAGTTATTTTAAAAAATATAAACTTTAAGTATTGACTTGCACGCAAAATATAGTATTTACTTAAATATATAACTAAAAAAATAAAGGAGTAAATACCATGATAGAAAATAAGATACAAACTGAAGTAAAGAAATCAAGAAGAGGTCTCCCACGTCATACTAAAAACCCATTTCTTAATGATACAAGTCTACATACAAAAACTGGCGTTAGACGTATTACTACAGGAAAAGATCGATTAGCATTAGTGAATGAAAATACTGGAGAGCAAGTTGGTAATGGCGGTTTCTTTCAGGCTATGGAAGTAGATAAAACACAGTTCGTGAAACTTTATGTTGACGGAGTATCTGCTATCGAAGGACTTTCTTCATCGGGTAAAAAAGTTTTCAAGATCCTTTATCTTGCTATCAGAGATAATAAGGATACTGATACTATTTTGATGTCATACGATATTGTTGAACAAGATGTCGTGAAAATATCAAGAACAACATATTTCAAAGGAATGAAAGAACTTGCTGACAAGAAGTTCATCGCAGATGACCATGATACAGAACTATTATTTTATTAATCCAGACTATATGTTTAATGGTGATCGTTTAACTTTCATGAAAACTTATTACCTGAAGGACAAAAAGAAAACAGCGAATAATAAAAATCAATGACCAGCGGGTAAACAGGCTAAAAAAATCGCCGTAATAAACCACGATTGCATTAAAGATATTTTCTTGCCAAGAGAGCTAAAGAGCTAATTTGACACTAACACAATATCTCGTAATATAAATATATCCACTATTTATTAACGAGGTATTCTCATGAGAAAAGTAAAAACAGACAACAGTGACTTAATCGAATACGTAAACACAGTCAAAGAACTAAAAAATCACATTTCGATAGAAGAATACTGGGATGAATACCGTAGGCTACGTTCTGATGATGCTCCGTTGATTCAAGCCCAAAAGTTCAAATCTGCACATACTGAACTTCGTAGACTGGAAAAAAAGAGAGAATCTCTTATTGAATACTTTATTGACGAGTTTAATCCCATCAGCAGTTCAAAAGCTAATACATCAGCAAAATTATCAGGTAATCTTGATCTGTTTAACGAACGTGTATTATACCGTAAGGCCATTTCAGAAAAGAGTGATGAAGAAATTGTTGCCTTGGTCATAAAACAGCGTACAGAAGCCGCTATTGAGTTCCAGCGTTCAATTGAACAAAGTCTTGAGCAACTTTCTCACATCTCGTCAGAGTTTGAGCCATTAAGCCAAAATCGTAGAAAAATGTCTCTTTAAAGAACTGCTCTATGTTATCTGTGTCAAATGGGATGTTTTAAGATTGCTTAACCGATAATATTTACTATATTATTTACGGGTTGTTTTTTGACCGTTCAACAACACCGCATACATTATTTTTATTAAACACCCATTTTAAAACACCGGATGACATACTATGAGTGAAGCTATCAAGGCACTGAACAATATTCGCACACTTCGCGCACAGGCCCGTGAAACTGATCTGGCAACGCTTGAAGAGATGCTGGAAAAGTTAACAGCAATCGTTGAAGATCGTCGTGAGGAAGAAAGTGCCGTCCGTAAAGAACAAGAAGAACGTCAGGCTAAACTTGAAGCCTTCCGCCAGAAACTGTTAGGGAAGGTGCGAATAAGCAGGTCATTTCTTCCCAAGCTGACTCGCTGATTAAAATTTCGCGGATCTGGGCCGATTTTTTTCCCGCAAACACATCGAATCAGCCTATTTAGGCTATTTTTTCCACCATTTCTGGCGTTATTTCCGGTTTTTACTGAGATCTCTCCCACTGACGTATCATTTGGTCCACCCGAAACAGGTTGGCCAGGGTGAATAACATCGCCAGTTGGTTATCGTTTTTCAGCAGCCCCTTGTATCTGGCTTTCACGAAGCCGAACTGCCGCTTGATGATGCGAAACGGGTGCTCCACCTTGGCACGGATGCTGGCTTTCATGTATTCGATGTTGATGGCCGTTTTGTTCTTGCGCGGATGCTGCTTCAAGGTTTTTACCTTGCCGGGACGCTCGGCGATCAGCCAGTCCACATCCACCTCGGCCAGCTCCTCGCGCTGTGGCGCTCCTTGGTAGCCGGCATCGGCTGAGACAAATTGCTCCTCTCCATGAAGCAGATTACCCAGCTGATTGAGGTCATGCTCGTTGGCCGCGGTGGTGACCAGGCTGTGGGTCAGGCCACTCTTGGCATCGACACCAATGTGGGCCTTCATGCCAAAGTGCCACTGATTGCCTTTCTTGGTCTGATGCATCTCCGGATCGCGTTGCTGCTCTTTGTTCTTGGTAGAGCTGGGTGCCTCAATGATGGTGGCATCCACCAAAGTGCCTTGGGTCATCATGACGCCTGCTTCGGCCAGCCAGCGATTGATGGTCTTGAACAATTGACGGGCCAGTTGATGCTGCTCGAGCAGGTGGCGGAAATTCATGATGGTGGTGCGATCCGGCAGGGCGCTATCCAGGGATAATCGGGCAAACAGGCGCATGGAGGCGATTTCGTACAGGGCATCTTCCATGGCACCGTCGCTCAGGTTGTACCAATGCTGCATGCAGTGAATACGCAGCATGGTCTCCAGCGGATAGGGCCGTCGGCCATTGCCCGCCTTGGGATAAAACGGCTCGATGACAGCGGTCATATTCTGCCATGGCAGAATCTGCTCCATGCGGGAGAGGAAAATCTCTTTTCGGGTCTGACGGCGCTTAGTGCTGAATTCACTATCGGCGAAGGTGAGTTGATGGCTCATGATGTCCCTCTGGGATGCGCTCCGGATGAATATGATGATCTCATATCAGGAACTTGTTCGCACCTTCCTTAGAAGATGGCATCGATCCAGCAGAACTCCTAGCAGCAGTTGGTTCATCTCAGCCTAAAGCCAAATCGACTCGTGCTCCACGCCCTGCTAAATACAAATATACAGATGAAAACGGTAATGAGCAGACTTGGACAGGTCAGGGCCGAACTCCGAAAGCGATCACTGCTGCTATCGAAGCTGGTAAAACACTGGAAGACTTTGCGATCTAACCGCTACAACATATCCGGGCTTGGCTATTATCATAACAGGCCCGGAAAAAATTCGAACAATCATCCAAGATTATCCCAGTCAGGAAGGTTGTTAACTACCTTTCTCCACCAGTGGTATAACGCCATAAAAATCCCCATACAAAGGTCAGCAAAGATACTCCTAGCTATAGCATCTGCTGGCAGCATTCCCCCATCCTTCCATGTAAAAAACCACATCAGTATTCCCCAGACAGAGCCAATCGGTATTCCCGTCAACAAAGCGACTTGCCAGAATGGCGCGAAAGGCAACGGAGGTATTCTGATCCCTATTTTCCATGCGAGACGTAGCAGAGGGGGTGCATAATTACTGCTCCACATTTTCTTGCTTTTCATAATGGAAATAGCTTGTTCTTTTTTCTCTTCGAAACCCATTTAAGCCCTCTCTACTTTCATCTAAATCCTTATCAACATGAAGAGCCTGCTAAGTAATGGAACAGTATACACAACACCTCCCTCAGTTCTCTCCACTGAGGAAGTAGAAAGGCTTTCAGGCACTACTTTGAGATGGCAACTATCACATCAGTTCAACACCCCTGTATGCTTTAGACAAACTAACAATACCTTCACCAGTCGAGTTATTACAATTACTGTTATCAGTTTACCCGGTATGTTCGTCCACATTTCGTGTCCGGGCTATCATTATTTGAATAAACTTCCCGGCGATACACGGTCACGCACCATTTTCTCAAGCAACTGTTGTAATCTCTTGGCCCTCAATTTCTGAGCCTTTTTCTCACCAATCTCCTGATAGGATTCTTCCCGGCGCTCCGCGACAACTTGGCGGAACTTCTTCAAAAGCTGTTCTAGTGTTTTCATATCTGTCGTCGCAGCTTCCGCTTGGATTTTTTTATACATATACATAACATGGAATTCATCAATCATATTGGTTATCTCCGTTTCATTACAAGATTATTTCCCTCTGCACGAGGGAATGTTGCCATTTTTCAAAACTGATTCACAGTCATTTTTAACTTCCAGTAAATACGCTCATCAGCATCATCCGGTTTTATGTTTTTCAGTACAAGCTCAATAATATGCTCTTTATGCCAGTATAAAATCGTTTCCTTTAACTCATCCATATTGATCTCAGATACATCTTTGCCTCTTCCACTTTTGACATAGTCTTCAACTTCACAGGCAATCAAAACATAATAAAGTATCTCTGATAACATTTCCCCTGTTAAAATATTCATGGCTGTTTCAGGCTGTTTTTCAGAGATGCTATAAATCGTTTCGCAATATCCCTGTAATACATTTGAGATAAGATTCACTACCATTTTATTACTTTCATTTAAAATAATCTCTTTCACACTGATTCCTTTTATTAAGTTAAATATTAGATAAATATCGAGAAGGTATTAATACTATTTATTAGATACTATCTTGATGATTACAGAACCATATTCCAGATCCATCTCATCATACAGTGTCTCATTTAAATAACGATTTAAATCATCTAACAAGGTCTTATCATTCATGATTTCTTCGACAGAGCTGCCTCTTAATGCGATAAATATATCCAAGCTTTCTTGGATAAGACTCATCACTTCAGGTGTTTTTTCACATAACATACTTACGATTACTGTCATATCATTCTTCATCTGTTTTTCCTTTTGTTTATAGTTGGCCCCTTCCGGGGCAAGATTAGTTCTTACTTTCTAAAGTTTTCTGAATACCCTACCAGCAGAGCTGCGACTTGTTCACAGTTAACCTCATGAATATCACCGCAGTTTCCTTCTTGTGTGGTAAATCTCTCAAAGTTGTTCTGAATATGGTCAATCACATAAATAATAAATGGACTCATAAAATCAGGATCATCCAAATAATCATTGGCATCTCCATCGCCATTAACTTCCTTAAACATATTCCAGCTTGCGGAAAACGATCTACAAGCAAGATCATAAAACAGTTCTGTTGATTTATTTTCAATAACAGTTTCTTTAGACATACTTATATCCTCATAATTAAATGCTTATTTTATTCATTTCGTTTTATATTAGCCCCTTGTGGGGCCGAATAGATGACGTCAGCGATTATGTATGTAAAATATAGTGACTCATCACATGATGTATCTGCCTCAGGTTAACAAGCACTTCATCAAAATATACGTTTTTAATCGATGCTTTATATTTATGTTTTTTCAAGAACTCATTAAAATCTTTCTTACCGTTCTCTATTATTGATTTTAAAACATCTTCCATATAACCATCGTCTTCAAGGTTATGATAGAATCTTTCCCCCATATACTCATGCATACATCGCAAATAGTAGTCATAGTCTTCACCACTTTTCAGAACAAAGTATTTTGTATCATCATTACTGACATTTATTTCTATTTTTTTCACTTTCATTTTCGCTTCCTCTTTTATGTTATTTATTATTTCTGCGTGAATCGGAAATGGTATTTTCAATCCATGCATCAATCTCACTTTCCACAAAGGCTACAGATCTTGCCCCTATGATTACCTTATCCGGGAATCGTCCTTCCTTGATAAGCTCATACATTGTCGTTCGACTAAATCCGACTCTTCTCAGAACTTCTGGAACACGGATTAATCTTTTACCTGCGATTTCATTTCTCATTTGCCTTTTCCTCTGTTGTTTCGACAAGAGCTATAGTAGGAAAAATTGAGATCACATGATGCAGATATTGGAAAACAAGATTTTTTTAGAAATTGGCGGGGGATGATTTTCGGGGAAATTGAAAATTTGTGGATTTCGCTGGTTTTGAAAAATGAGGCGCTTGCTTAGCAGCAGCCCCTCACTGGTTTTGAAGCAATGGACTACCGCTTTCACTCCTCTTTTTCATTCATTCTCATAACATCAGCAACTTTTGTATTGATCATGTCATCGTTTTTACTTAAGTAGACGTTAAAGGCCTTTTCGAACTCACGGTTAAGCACTTTATCGGCAAACGGTTTATCAGTATCTTTGATATTGGAACCACCTCTGATCGACTCTGATGAATCTGGATGTAGAAGACGAGCCAACATCTCATACGAAATTTTGACGTTTTCTCTCTTTGCCCAGAACAGCAAGTCCAACATAGGGATGGTTTGGAAGTTAATCAATTTTTTGATTGTTGAAATCCCGAACCTTGAAGCTCTAGCTTGAGGTTCAGGGAGATCATGAGTCCTACGCCATTCAGGAAGCATACGCTTCATATGCTCTATCACTTCTTCATCTGTGAGCGCTCTGAGGTTAAGTTCAAGATACAGCGGTGTATAAGAATTAAGCTTTTCAATATCGGTCAACCGCCACTGCCCTACATTTGCTGATTTAGGCGAAAGAGCACCACCATCGTTAGGTCCCACACGGGTAAGTATCTTTATATCACTCAACCTATGTGCATATTTCGCCACATCAAATACAGTCATGTGCCTGATATGCCTTTTAGCATCTGCAAGCGGGTTTTCAACGGCTTGTCTTAATGGGTAATCTTTACCGTAAACTGGAGCTGGTTTATCACGCTTGCTTGCCAGCAATGGTTGCCCAGATAAAATCTTGGTTTCGTTATCCAGATGGATTTGACGGTACATCCAGTCGCTTTCATCAATCTCAACAGCAAAATTGTGCTCAGCCATTTCTAACCGGGCAATCACTTCCCTCTTCAGATCGTTGACAGTGATCTCCTGCAACACATCATAGTTACTTAGCTTGAACCATGATTTTGCAGCCTTCATGACTTCACTAGCTTTCATTTTCAATTACCAGTTAACTTTTTTAGCTGTTTTAACCGACAGAACAATTAGTTGTCCAGTTAACCGTCACGAATACACGTTTGTGACCTAAGGATGTTGCTTGGTTAATCTGTATAGGAAGAGAAACAGGTAGGGGCCTTTCTCAGGCAAGAGCGGAGTGTTTAAAATATTTGTTGCGGGGAAATACCAGATTTTAGATACAAAAAAGCCCGTTTACACGGGCTTTTAATGCAATACTTTATGCAGTACAAAATCAGAACTAACACCTAAGATATTGATTTTGTTAAGAAATTGGCGGAAGCGTAGAGATTCGAACTCTAGAACCCTTTCGGGTCGCCGGTTTTCAAGACCGGTGCCTTCAACCGCTCGGCCACGCTTCCAATGAGGCGCACTATAAACATCCCGAACGGACCTGTAAAGCACCAATGTGTTCGTTTGCCTGAAAAACAGTCAAAATGTTGTTAATCGACTGAAATAACAACAGATTGAACGTTTATTCAGCATAAATATGCTCTTCTGCCACTTAGTGTTTTTTGATGAACATATCTTTGGTGTAGTAATAGCCCCGGTTATCCGGCGCAAATCCCCCTACCCACGGCTTCACCAGATGTGCGCGAACATAGTGATAAATCGGAATGGCTGGCACATCCTCAGCCAAAAGCGCTTCCGCCTGCTGATAATACTTGCCACGTTCTTCCACTGAACCTGCTTTCGCCGCATGACTCATCGCTTCATCATAGGCAGGGTTGCTGTACTGGGTCGTGTTCTCACTATCGCCGGTACGGAAAATATTCAGGAAGCTTGAAGCATCATCGTAATCAGCGATCCACGCATAGCGCACCACATCAAAATTACCGGTGTGCATGGTGTCCAGCATCGTTTTCCACTCCTGGTTTTGCAGCGTCACCTCGACACCCAAATTTTTCTTCCACATCGACGATGCCGCAATCGCAATCCGCTGATGCGTTTCGAAGGTGTTGTAGAGCAAATTTAATGAAAGCGGATGTTCAGTGCCAAAACCGGCTTCTGCCAGTAGTTTTTTCGCTTCCGCAATACGTTTATCCCGCGGCCACGACGCGTATTCTGGCGCGGATAACGTCACCCCGCCAATTTCAGGCTGGCTGATAACCCAGGCTTCCCGCTGCCCCTGCCCCATCACCTTTTGGGCAATGATGTCTTTATCCAGCGCCATATTCAGCGCCCGACGCACGCGCGAGTCGTTAAACGGCGCCCGGGTCGTATTAAACTGGTAGTAATAGGTTGATAACAACGGTGAGACGTGAAGCTCATTACCCATTGTTTTTTTCAACTGGGCAAACTGATTCACCGGCACGCTCAAAACAATATCGATTTCACCGGCCTTGTAGCGGTTAACATCTGCCGCTTCTGAGCTAATAGGCAGATAAGTGACTTTATCAATGACCGTGTGCGCGTTATCCCAGTAGTGCGTATTGCGCACCGCGACAATTCGCTCGTTCACCACCCACTGCGACAGTTCGTACGGCCCACTGCTGACAAAATGCTCTGGTCGGGTCCACTTGTCGCCATAACGGCCAATCAGTACCTTATCCAGCGGTACCAGTGACGGGTGCGCCAGCATAGCCAGAAGCGCCGCCGTCGGTTGCGTCAGGGTAATTTCCAGCGTGGTATCATTCAGTGCTTTTACACCCAGCGTGGTGGGGTCTTTTTTCCCCTGTGCGATATCGACAGCGTTGGCCACATGCATGTTGCCAAGGTAAGAGGCATACGGTGAAGCTGTTTGCGGTGAAACCAGACGCTGCCAGCTCCAGACAACATCCTGTGCGGTAATGGCAGAGCCATCAGACCAGGTAATACCCGGTCGTAAATGAAAGGTCCAGATGGTGTTATCTTTATTCTCCCAGGATGCCGCCAGTCGAGGCTCAATAGCCCCATCCTGACTGACGGCAACCAGACCGTCGAACATATCGCTGATTAAAGTAAATTCAACGTTGCTTTCAACTTTATGCGGATCCAACGATGCAGGTTCACTCCCGTTATTTCTCACCAGTTCCTGTTTTTCGGCCAATGTTGTTCCTGCAGGAACATTGGCAGCCCATACCGCACCGTTTATCGATATCAAACAAGCGGTCAACAGCGAAAACGTAAATACCTTCGATTTTTGTTGAGTCATTCCCTGCACCTTATTGTTCTGTTTTATGATGACACCGCAGTCACTCTTAAAGGGATGTAGGGGATAACGCAATATTTTTCAGTTACCTATCAGATATCGATCTGACATTTTCAAACATTAAGTGGTAACATCTGATTCAGGCACTTTTGCTGAAATAAAATGCTTAAGTCTGGCGGGTTAAAATGCGTAAAGATGGGTAAAACCGCTGTGTCATTACCCGCGATTTCATTATCCTCCGTCATTAATTACATCTGTCATAAGAGAGTGACTCATGGATCGTATTATTAGTTCATCGCGCGACCGTACATCGCTACTCAGCACGCACAAAGTGCTGCGTAATACCTATTTTCTGCTGAGCCTGACGCTGGCGTTTTCTGCCATCACCGCAACGGCTAGCACCGTGCTGATGCTGCCATCCCCGGGTCTTATCCTGACGCTGGTCGGTATGTATGGCCTGATGTTCCTGACCTATAAAACGGCAGATAAGCCGGTCGGTATTCTGTCAGCTTTCGCCTTCACCGGCTTCCTGGGCTACATTCTGGGACCGATGCTGAATGCCTACTTGTCTGCGGGCATGGGTGATGTCATCGGTATGGCGCTGGGCGGTACCGCGCTGGTCTTCTTCAGCTGTTCTGCCTACGTGCTGACCACCCGTAAAGACATGTCCTTCCTCGGCGGTATGCTGATGGCGGGTATCGTGGTGGTGCTGATTGGTATGGTTGCCAATATTTTCCTGCAGCTGCCGGCTCTGCATCTGGCTATCAGCGCGGTGTTTATTCTGATTTCTTCAGGCGCTATCCTGTTCGAAACCAGCAATATCATCCGTGGCGGTGAAACCAACTACATCCGTGCAACGGTCAGCCTGTATGTGTCGCTGTACAACATCTTCGTCAGCCTGCTGAGCATTCTGGGCTTCGCCAGCCGCGACTAAGTTGTCAACTCGCATTATCCAGCCCCGCTTATGCGGGGCTTTCTTTTTTGCTAAACTGCCGCCAGTTTGACTAACGCAGTGAAGGATTATGTTGATCTTTGAAGGTAGAGAAATCAGTACCGACAGCGAAGGCTATTTAAAAGACACGACCGAGTGGAGTGAACCGCTGGCCGCTGCCATTGCCGAAAACGAAGGTATTACCCTGACGCCCGAGCATTGGGAAGTGGTGCGCTTTGTACGCGAGTTTTATCTGGAGTTTAATACGTCTCCGGCAATCCGCATGCTGGTAAAAGCGATGGCCAACAAGTTTGGCGAAGACAAAGGTAACAGCCGTTATCTTTACCGTCTGTTTCCGAAAGGTCCGGCTAAACAGGCAACCAAAATCGCGGGCCTGCCTAAACCGGTAAAATGTATTTAATAGCGGATACTAAATCCCTTTAAATCATCGCCAGGACGGTGGGGTTCGCTGAGAATTCTGTCTACCCTGGCGCTACGCGGGCCCCCAGCCTTTAACCACCTCATCAGTTGTTCCACCTGGTCGCTTTCGCCGCAGGCGACAATCTCTACGCTACCGTCATCCATGTTCTTTGCGTATCCGGTTAATCCCAACCGTTGTGCTTCATGCTGAGTGGTGTAGCGAAAACCCACGCCCTGTACCCGGCCGTGAACCCAGGCAATGATGCAGACTTTAGACATAGCGGTTCTCCTTATCATCGCGTTGCGCGTTGCAAATCCTCGAAAAACTCAGGACAATGGCGCCCATTTCTTTGAATCGACAGAATAGCAAATTATGAGTGTACGTTTAGTGTTAGCCAAAGGGCGCGAAAAATCATTACTTCGCCGCCATCCGTGGGTATTTTCCGGTGCAGTCGCCCGTATGGAAGGTAAAGCCAGTCTGGGTGAAACCATCGATATTGTTGACCATCAGGGTAAATGGTTAGCACGCGGAGCCTGGTCACCGGCGTCGCAGATCCGTGCACGCGTCTGGACATTCGACAAGTCCGAATCCATTGATATTGACTTCTTCACCCGCCGTTTGCAGCAAGCAAAGACGTGGCGCGACTGGCTGGCGAAGAAAGACGGCCTGGACAGCTACCGTCTGATCGCCGGAGAATCCGACGGCCTGCCGGGTATCACCATTGACCGTTTTGGCCGTTTCCTCGTCCTGCAACTGCTCAGCGCCGGGGCTGAATATCAGCGTGCCGCGCTGATTAGCGCCCTGCAAACGGTGTTCCCTGAATGCGCCATTTATGATCGCAGCGATGTTGCAGTGCGCAAAAAAGAAGGTATGGAGCTGACCCAGGGGCCCGTCACGGGCGAACTGCCTCCGGCCCTGCTGCCGATTGAAGAACACGGCATGAAGCTGTTGGTCGATATTCAGCACGGTCATAAGACAGGTTACTACCTGGATCAGCGTGACAGCCGTCTGGCCACGCGTCGTTATGTACAAGACAAACGTGTCCTGAACTGTTTCTCCTATACCGGCGGTTTCGCGGTGTCTGCGCTGATGGGCGGATGCAGCCAGGTCGTCAGCGTTGATACCTCGCAGGAAGCGCTCGACATCGCCAGACAAAACGTCGAACTGAATAAGCTGGATCTGAGCAAAGCTGAATTTGTGCGCGATGACGTCTTTAAACTGCTGCGCGCCTATCGCGATCGCGGTGAGAAGTTTGATGTCATCGTGATGGATCCGCCGAAGTTTGTGGAAAACAAAAGCCAGCTAATGGGCGCCTGTCGTGGCTATAAGGACATCAATATGCTGGCTATCCAGCTACTGAATCCTGGCGGTGTACTGCTGACGTTCTCGTGCTCCGGACTGATGACGACCGATTTATTTCAGAAAATCATCGCTGATGCCGCATTAGATGCGGGTCGTGATGTACAATTTATAGAGCAGTTCCGTCAGGCCGCCGATCATCCGGTGATCGCTACCTACCCGGAAGGGCTGTATCTGAAAGGGTTTGCCTGTCGCATCATGTAACTTGAAAAGTGGAATATTGCCCTTACATAGAGGGTATCTATTTCCCGGGAGGTGACTATGATTGCCAGCAAATTCGGTATCGGCCAGCAGGTCCGCCATTCCCTGTTAGGTTACCTCGGAGTGGTCGTGGATATCGACCCGGAATATTCGCTTGATGACCCGTCACCTGATGAGTTGGCGGTTAACGACGAACTTCGCGCCGCTCCCTGGTATCACGTGGTGATGGAAGACGATAATGGCCTGCCAGTGCATACGTATCTGGCGGAAGCACAGTTGAGCAGTGAGCTACAGGAAGAACATCCAGAGCAACCATCGATGGATGAACTGGCACGGACCATCCGTAAACAGCTTCAGGCTCCACGCCTGCGCAACTGACTTTAGCCGTTGCCGGATGACGATAAACTCATCCGGCAACTGCTCATTTTTATTTCGCCAGCCCCAGTCTCGGGATCTCGATAGCCGGGCAGCGATCCATCACCACAGCCAGACCCGCATCACGCGCCAGCACCGCCGCCGGCTCATTGATCACGCCCAACTGCATCCATAATGTCTTTGCCCCGATGGCAATCGCCTCCTGCGCAACACCCCAGGCCGCTTCTGAATTACGGAAGACATCCACCATATCCACCTTCTCCGGCACATCCGCCAGCGTCGCATACCCTTGCTGTCCCAGTAACGTTTTCCCGGCAACCTTGGGGGAAACAGGAATAACGTGATAGCCCTGATCGAGCAAATATTTCATCACGCGATAGCTGGGGCGGTCGGGTTTATCGCTTGCCCCTACCAAAGCAATCGTGCGGGTGGATGTCAAAATGCCAGCAATATCGGTCTCTTTCATCATCTTCCTCCAGGCTGTTTTGCAAAGTGTACGACAAACCTGACGTTGCAACCATTCATCCCATACCGGCGCATGAGAGCTAAACTGGAAATTATGTCTATATGTTAGTAAACATGATTGTCGAAAACTTTTGATACATCTTACTCAGGTATTTTCTGGACAGGAGAACCCTATGAGAGCCGGCATTGTGACAGCCTTGATTGCCCTGTGTTTGCCGGTATCCGTTTATGCGACCTCACTGCGTCTGTCAAGCGACATTGACCTGCTGGTACTGGACGGAAAAAAAGTCTCCAGCTCATTGTTACGCGGTGCCGAAAGCATTGAGCTGGAAAATGGTCGGCATCAGCTGGTTTTTCGCGTCGAGAAAACCATTCGCCTGTCCAGCCATGAAGAACGGCTGTATATCTCCCCCCCGTTGGTCATCAGCTTCGATACCCAATTAGTCAGTCAGGTTAATTTTCATCTTCCGCGTTTGGGCAATGAGCGTGACGCGGCACATTTCGATGAAACCCCTCGTGTGGAACTGTTGGATGGTGACGCCATGCCGATTCCGGTCAAGCTGGATGTGATGACCATCACATCCACCGCGAAAACCGTTGATTATGAACTGGAGACCGAACGCTACAACAAAGCGGCTAAGCATGCTTCATTACCACAATTTGCCACCATGATGGCCGATGACAGTTCGTTACTCTCCGGGGTTTCTGAACTGGATCGGGTGCCACCTCAATCGCAAGCGCTCACCGAGCAGAGGTTAAAATATTGGTTTCAGCAGGCCGACGCGCAAACGCGAAGTAACTTCCTGCAATGGGCAGAGAAGCAGCCCCCCTCATGACATTTATGTCCACGTACGCATTTTTTTTTGTCTTTCTCTTGCAGCGTCAAGTGCTTCCAGTACTCTGTAGCAAGGTTAACTTGGGAGCGGTACTATGGAATTGACGACTCGCACATTGCCAGCGCGCAAGCATATTGCGCTGGTTGCACACGATCACTGTAAAAAGATGTTGATGAACTGGGTTGAACGCCACCAGCCACTGCTGGAACAACACGTTCTCTATGCGACAGGCACAACGGGTAATTTAATCCAGCGCGCGACCGGTATGGACGTTAACGCTATGCTGAGCGGCCCGATGGGCGGCGACCAGCAGGTGGGAGCGCTGATCTCTGAAGGGAAAATTGATGTGCTGATCTTCTTTTGGGATCCGCTCAATGCCGTGCCTCACGACCCTGATGTCAAAGCCCTTCTGCGCCTGGCAACGGTGTGGAATATTCCGGTAGCGACCAACGTGTCGACGGCCGACTTTATTATCCAGTCGCCGAATTTCAGCGACGAGACGGAGATCCTGATCCCCGATTACGCCCGCTACCTGGCTGAGCGCCTCAAATAATAGCCTGACAGGCGGCTGTCGCCGCCTGCTTTCAAGGTTTACGGCTAACTGGCACATCCCGCTGTTTAAGCTCATCGACAAAACACGACGGCGCGTCTTTATTAAACAGCAGCCATACCCGATGCCGTGCACGCGTAAGCGCCACGTAAAGCAAGCGTCTCTCTTCTGCATCAGGAAAATCTTCTACCGCCGGCAGCAGCGCCTCCTCCATAATTGACTCGCGGGCCGGTGCCGGGAAACCATCATTACCGTCATGAAGCCCGACAATAATGACGTAATCCGCCTGCTGCCCTTTACTGGCATGGATAGTCATAAACTCAAGCTGTAGCTTGGGCCAACGGGTCGCCGCCTTCTCCAGGCTGGCAGGTTTCAGATGATGATAACGCGCCAGTACCAGAATTCGCTCCTCGGCTTTCGCAAAACCAGACAGCTTATCCAACAGCGCATCCAGCTGGCTTTCATCCAACAGCGTCACCGCTTTTTTGTCACCAACCGTCAGGCTGTTAAGCGGTTTTGCAAGCTGATGCGGGTTTTGCTGAATAAAACCGTTGGCTACCTCTCCAATACGGCTATTGAAGCGGTAAGTGGTATCCAAATCGCAGCGATCGCCCTCGCCAAAGGTGTGATGGAAGGCAGTAGTTAACGAAAGCTGTGCGCCACTAAAGCGATAAATAGCCTGCCAATCGTCTCCTACAGCAAACAAGGTGGTCTGTGAGTTTTGCTGTCGCAACGCAGCCAGCAACGCTGCGCGCTGGGGGGAAATGTCCTGAAACTCATCAACCAGAATATGTTTCCACGGGCTGATAAAACGCCCCTTTTCCAGAATAACGATGGCCTGATGAATTAGCCCGGAAAAATCAACGGCGTTTTCTTCTTTCAGGGCGCTCTTCCATGCCTTAAGCAACGGCGCCATGAGCTTGATACGTTTACTGAATAGATCGCGAATGTCCTCCGGCGCATTGGCAATCATTTCCGCTTGCGCCCCCCCGTGCATACGCATCAGGCTAACCCAACGATCCAGCCTCGGGGCCAGGCGACGCTGCAGTTTTTCATCATCCCAAAAATTACCTTCAGGTACTGACCACTGCATCTCTTCTTCTAACCATTGCCGCCAGCCTTTGGCCTGCGCCTTTTTCTCACTACACTGCTGACGCCAGGCGGTAATAAAAAGTTTATGGCGCGCGGGGGTATCGTTTTCAAGCTTGCTTACCGTTGGGACCTTTTTACTGCCCTGCTGAATGATGTGAAGCGCCAGCGAGTGGAACGTCCTGGCGGTGATGTCTTCTGTATGCAGTCGCTCACGAATCCGCTCATCCATTTCCTCGGCCGCTTTGCGACCAAACGCCAGCAGCAGAATTTGTTCGGCCACCGCGTCTCCCTTTGCCAGTAGCCAACCTGCACGTGCCACCAGCACAGATGTTTTGCCACTTCCCGCACCCGCAAGCACGAGTAACGATTGCTCACCGTTAACCACCGCCCGGGCCTGAGCCGGATTCAGCGGCGAAGATTCAATCTGCTGGAAGAACTCGGCGTACTCTGTCAGCATTGCGTCGGTATAGGCTTGATTATGCTGCAACCGGCAGGCTTCAATATCCTGCAACCATGCCTGACACTGGCGTATTGACTCGCGACAGTTGTCAAACTCCTCCAGCCTTTCAACCGGCAACGGCAGCGCCGCGAAAGCGCGACGGATTTGCTGTTGCAGGCCTGCCGTTTGGTTGCGTGTCAGCCATTTATTTTCATGGGTACGGGCCGCAATCGTCTCGAGCTGCTCCTGCAAAACCGTGGCGGCGACCTCGCTCATTTCCTGGCTCCACTGCTGCCAAAGCATGTTGAGATGGCGATGAAAACGCTGAGTTTCTGCCCATTCCGTCCCATGAAGTCGCACAACCTTATCGCCCGGGAGTACAAATTCGAGTTCCCCCCATACGAGGCCCCGTTTGCAATGAATAGCCAGTAATTGATTGAATGGAATAAGATACTCGTGACGATCGCCGGAAACTTTAATCCCGGCATTAAGAATAACGGCCCGATCGTACGGGTGTTGCGCCAGACGTTTTCCAATAGAAGTAGCTTTCAGTTCCATAAGGCTTAAGCGGATCCACACGAAGAGGTTTACTTATCAGTGTAACCGCCAGAGAAAACGTGCTCCAGCCCAAAAAAACGTTACAATTGCCGAATTCACCAAAAACCAGAGTTAACCGAGAGTTTATGCGTACAGTTCTGAATATTTTAAATTTTGTGCTCGGGGGGTTCGCCACCACCTTAGCCTGGTTACTGGCAACGCTGGTCAGTATCGTGCTTATTTTTACCCTGCCATTAACCCGCTCATGCTGGGAGATAACGCGCCTTTCTCTGTTTCCCTATGGCAACGAAGCCATTCATGTTGATGAACTCAACCCGGCAGGTAAAAATGTTCTTCTGAACACCGGCGGAACATTACTGAATATTTTTTGGCTGATTTTCTTCGGCTGGTGGCTGTGCCTGATGCATATTGTCTCCGGTATTGCCCAGTGCATCACGATTATTGGTATTCCGGTGGGGATTGCTAACTTTAAGATTGCCGCAATTGCACTCTGGCCCGTCGGTCGCCGCGTGGTCTCGGTAGAAACTGCCCGCGCAGCACATGAAACCAATGCGCGTCGCCGCTTTGAATAACCAGGACTGATGGCCTTTATGTTAAGTCCTCTGCTCAAACGCTATACCTGGAACAGCACCTGGCTGTACTACGTGCGAATTTTTATTGCACTTTGTGGCACCACCGCGCTGCCCTGGTGGCTGGGCGACGTCAAGCTGACTATCCCGCTGACGCTGGGCATGGTGGCCGCCGCGTTAACCGACCTCGACGATCGTCTAGCTGGTCGCTTGCGCAATTTGATCATTACGCTGATCTGTTTTTTTATTGCCTCAGCGTCCGTCGAGCTTCTCTTCCCATGGCCGTGGCTGTTTGCCATTGGATTAACGCTTTCAACCAGCGGCTTTATTCTGCTTGGCGGATTAGGCCAGCGCTATGCGACGATCGCCTTCGGCGCATTGCTTATCGCGATTTACACCATGCTGGGCACGTCACTGTACGATCAGTGGTATCAGCAGCCGATACTACTGCTCGCCGGGGCTATCTGGTACAACCTGCTGACATTGACCGGACATCTCCTGTTCCCAATCCGTCCATTGCAGGATAATTTGGCGCGCAGCTATGAGCAGTTAGCGCACTATCTGGAGCTGAAATCCCGTCTGTTCGATCCCGACATTGAAGATGAAAGCCAGGCACCGCTCTACGATTTAGCGCTGGCCAACGGGCAACTGATGGCGACGCTAAACCAAACCAAAGTGTCGTTGCTGACCCGCCTGCGCGGTGACCGTGGGCAACGGGGAACACGTCGCACGTTACACTACTATTTTGTGGCGCAGGATATACACGAACGCGCAAGCTCTTCGCATATTCAATACCAAACGCTACGCGATCACTTCCGTCACAGCGACGTGATGTTTCGCTTCCAGCGCCTGATGTCTATGCAGGGGCAAGCCTGTATGCAGCTGTCACGCTGTATTTTATTGCGCACACCCTACCAACATGACCCACATTTTGAGCGCGTTTTCACCCATATCGATGCCGCACTTGAGCGCATGCGTGTTAATGGTGCGCCTGCAGACTTGCTTAAAACATTGGGATTTTTGCTCGCTAACCTGCGTGCTATCGACGCGCAATTGGCAACAATTGAGTCCGAGCAGGCGCAGGTCATTTCGCGCAATGAGTCCGAAAATCAGCTTGCCGATGACAGCCCACATGGGTTCAGCGATATCTGGTTGCGTCTGAGCCGTAACTTCACCCCCGAGTCAGCCCTATTTCGCCATGCTATCCGCATGTCGTTGGTGCTCTGTGTCGGATACGCCATCATCCAGATAACCGGTATGAACCATGGATACTGGATCCTGCTAACCAGTCTGTTTGTCTGTCAGCCAAACTACAACGCCACCCGACATCGCCTGGCCCTGAGAATTATTGGTACCTTAGTCGGAATAGCGATTGGTTTACCCATTTTGTGGTTCGTCCCCTCTCTGGAAGGGCAGCTCATACTGTTGGTGATTACCGGCGTGCTCTTTTTCGCCTTTCGCAACGTACAGTATGCCCATGCGACCATATTTATCACCCTGCTGGTATTATTATGCTTTAACCTGCTGGGAGAAGGGTTCGAGGTCGCACTGCCGCGAGTCATCGATACGCTGATCGGCTGTGCGATTGCCTGGGCTGCCGTCAGTTTTATCTGGCCAGACTGGCGTTTTCGTAATTTACCACGGGTCATCGAACGAGCAACGGATGCTAACTGCCGCTATCTGGACGCTATCCTTGAGCAATATCATCAGGGCCGTGATAACCGTCTGGCATACCGTATTGCCCGCCGTGATGCACATAACCGTGATGCGGAGCTTGCTTCCGTGGTGTCGAACATGTCGAGTGAACCAGATGTTACAGCCCAAACGCGCGAAATGGCATTCCGTTTGCTGTGCCTCAACCATACCTTCACAAGCTATATTTCCGCCCTCGGCGCTCACCGGGAACAGCTGACTAACCCGGAAGTCCTGGCATTACTGGACGACGCGGTCTGCTATGTTGATGATGCGCTTCATCATCAACCCGCTGACGAGCAGCGCGTATACCAGGCCCTGGAAAGTCTTAAACAACGGATTCAGCATCTTGAACCGAGCCAGGACACCAAAGAACCGCTGGTCGTACAACAGGTTGGATTATTGATTGCGCTGTTACCAGAAATCAGTCGGTTACAGCAACAAATCGCGGCATTACCCATTAGTAACCCGGTTCAGGCTTAAGTGAATTCACCCACTCAACCAACTCCCGGCGGCGAACCGCCGGGAGTGCTGCTTCATGTATCCCACTGATTGCGCCCTCAAGCGCATAAAGAATTTTCACTGTCAGCGATGGGTTAATTTGCAAAAGCTTTAGCCAACACATTTGAGCACCCAGGGTGCGTAATGTACCCTCATCGTTAATCCCGGCTTCACTCAGTAGGGTCTCCAGATGAAAGGAAATGTTCGGCAGTTCCCGTAACCGGTGTTGCGAAACACGCGTCTGTTTTTCTTTTACTGCGGCATCCAGCGAATATCGTGATAAAGACACCAACTGCGGATGGTTTCGCCACAGCGCATCATTAACTTGATAATAGTTGAGTATCACGGGACGTCCCCGCTTCATAAACGTCAACCAGACTGGGGAATGTTTTACACAGTACTGTACGCTTTGCTCGCAGGCCCGCAGGTATAACTCACCGTCGGCAACCATTGCAAAGACCGTATCGCCCACCGTCAAGCTATAACTGCCAAATAAAGAGCGGTAGCTAATTGTACCTAAAGAGGCCAAATATTCTTGTGATTTATAGATCCTGGCATAAGAGAGGTTTTTCATAAAAGTCCTTTTAAATCATAAGATAATGAAATGATTTCCAGTAACAGATCCGTTAATGACGACGATAGGCAACTTAGCCCCAAGGGGCAAGATGAATTTTATATTTCCCGCCACGACGGCTAAAAATTGCGAGTCTGTTTCCGAAAATAAGGTTGATCTTTAGTGATAGCAGGGTTACTGTATATCCATACAGTAACCCACAGGGCTGGATTGATTATGTACACTTCAGGCTACGCAAATCGTTCTTCGTCGTTCTCTTCAACATCAAGCAATAGTGCGCGCGTTTCTTCAGAAAATGCGACTGCCGGGCTTATCAGTGAAGTTGTCTATCGCGAGGACCAGCCCATGATGACGCAATTACTGCTATTACCCCTGCTTCAGCAGTTAGGACAGCAATCACGTTGGCAGCTCTGGCTTACGCCACAACAAAAGCTGAGCCGTGAGTGGGTGCAATCAGCGGGGCTTCCATTAACGAAAGTTATGCAAATTAGTCAACTCTCTCCCTGCCACACGTTAGAATCGATGGTTCGCGCGCTGCGCACCGGCAATTACAGCGTGGTTATCGGCTGGCTGACTGAAGAATTAACAGAAGATGAACATGCAGAACTGGTGAAAGCTGCAGATGAAGGGAACGCAATGGGATTTATTATGCGTCCTGTTCGCGCTCAGGCACTTGCGGGGAGACAGCATTCCGGGCTAAAAATTCACTCGAATTTGTATCATTAAGTAAAATTAGGATTAATCCTGGAATTTTTTTTCATCCCTCAATCAGCCATTGAGATATAACGCATATTTTGTGTGAACGCCTGTCAGAAGCGGTTTTAGAGAAGTTTTGAGTTCAATTAATCAGCCATAAATGTTAAATATTGTGTATACAAGCCTTTTTTTTTCATATGCCTGACAGAGTTCACACTTGTAAGTTTTCAACTACGTTGTAGACTTTACATCGCCAGGGGTGCTCGGCTTAAGCCGCAGATATCGGTAGAGTAACTATTGAACTGATCCCCGGGTGAAGGATTTAACCGTGTTATCTCTCTGGAGATAGTCATGGCGAATTTTGGATGATAACGAGGCGCAAAAAATGAAAAAGACAGCTATCGCAATTGCAGTGGCACTGGCTGGTTTCGCTACCGTGGCGCAGGCCGCTCCGAAAGATAACACCTGGTACACCGGTGCTAAACTGGGCTGGTCTCAGTTCCATGACACTGGTTTCATCAACAACAACGGCCCAACCCATGAAAGCCAACTGGGTGCTGGTGCGTTCGGTGGTTATCAGGTTAACCCGTACGTTGGTTTTGAAATGGGTTACGATTGGTTAGGTCGTATGCCATACAAAGGCGATAACATCAACGGTGCTTTCAAAGCTCAGGGCGTTCAGCTGACCGCTAAACTGGGTTACCCAATCACTGACGATCTGGACGTTTATACTCGTCTGGGTGGTATGGTATGGCGCGCTGACTCCAAGGCTAACGTACCTGGCGGCGCATCATTCAAAGATCACGACACTGGCGTATCCCCAGTGTTTGCTGGCGGCGTAGAGTATGCAATTACTCCTGAAATCGCTACCCGTCTGGAATACCAGTGGACCAACAACATCGGTGACGCGAACACCGTTGGTACTCGTCCGGATAACGGCCTGTTGAGCGTTGGTGTTTCTTACCGTTTCGGCCAGCAGGAAGAAGCAGCTCCAGTAGTTGTAGCTCCGGCTCCGGCTCCAGAAGTACAGACCAAGCACTTCACTCTGAAGTCTGACGTTCTGTTCAACTTCAACAAAGCGACTCTGAAACCAGAAGGCCAGCAGGCTCTGGATCAGATGTACAGCCAGCTGAGCAACCTGGATCCGAAAGACGGTTCCGTTGTGGTTCTGGGCTTCACTGACCGTATCGGTTCTGACGCTTACAACCAGAGCCTGTCTGAGAAACGTGCTCAGTCCGTTGTTGATTACCTGATCTCTAAAGGTATTCCTTCTGACAAAATCTCTGCACGTGGCATGGGCGAATCTAACCCAGTTACTGGCAACACCTGTGACAGCGTGAAAGCTCGCGCTGCACTGATCGACTGCCTGGCTCCGGATCGTCGTGTTGAGATCGAAGTTAAAGGCATCAAAGACGTTGTAACTCAGCCTCAGGCTTAAGTTCTCGTCTAATAAAAAACCCCGCGATGCGGGGTTTTTTTTCACCTGTGGTTCACCATAAAAACGTGGGTGCTCAGCACACCGAAGCCGACATCAGGCTATTCTTTTCCCAGCAGCGCTTGTAAATCCTGCTTCAATGTGGACATTTTGTTCGCGTACTTCTCTTTATGCTCAGCGTCTTCAATCAGCTGCACGATGGTTTCAGAAAGCGTTTTTCCACGCCGCTGCGCAAGCCCTGCTAAGCGCTGCCAAACCATGAACTCCAGATCGATAGATTTCTTACGCGTATGCTGATGCTCTGCATTAAAGTGCCGCTTACGCCTCGCGCGTATGGTTTGCTTCATACGATTTTGCAGCGCGGCATTCATGTGTTCTTCAATCCAGGTATTCACCCGAACCGGTTCATTTTCGAGGGTTAGCAATAAATCAACGGCTTCTTCGGCAGCGCTGGCTTCCACGTAACGGGTAATCAACTCCCCTTCACGATGCTTTTTCACCAGATACTTCCATTTCCAGCCGCTTTCAAGATTTTCAAGTTGTTGATATTTCATTGCGATCTCAATGTTACCGTGTAACTCTTATCAGAATATCAGCTTTTTGGGCATCTGAAGAAAAGAATATCCAGCCTGTGAACTGTCGCGCGTCATCATCCCCGTTTAGCGGTGCATTCCACGTGTGCAGTGCTGACGGTTACGGTATAATCTCGTTTTTTACAACAGACTAAAAAACATCAACTTTGACCATTACGAAACTTGCATGGCGTGATCTGGTTCCTGATACTGACAGTTATCAGGAAATATTTGCACAGCCGCACGTCACTGACGAAACCGATACCTTACTCAGTGATACTCAACCACGCTTACAATTTGCGCTTGAGCAACTGCTTCAGCAATGGGCGACGTCCTCCTTTATGCTGGTGAAAGCGCCGGAAGAGCTTGAGTATCTCAATCTTATCGCCACGGCTGCGCGCTCATTACATACGGATGCCGGAAGCTTAACCGGAGGTCATTACGACATCTCTGGGCACACTATCCGTTACCGTGCAGCACAGCACGCAGAAGACAATTTTGCGACCTTAACTCAGGTAGTCAATGCTGACTGGGTTGAAGCCGAACAACTGTTTGGCTGTTTGCGTCAGTTCAATGGTGAAATTACGCTGCAACCGGGGCTGGTGCATCAGGCAAACGGGGGCGTGCTGGTTATCTCATTACGCACCCTATTGGCTCAACCCCTGCTGTGGATGCGCCTGAAAGCCATTGTCAGCCACGAGCGCTTTGACTGGGTAGCTTTCGACGAATCTCGTCCACTTCCTGTCTCCGTACCGTCTATGCCGCTGAAACTGAAAGTGGTGTTAGTCGGTGAGCGTGAGTCGCTGGCCGATTTCCAGGAAATGGAACCAGAATTAGCTGAACAGGCAATTTACAGCGAGTTTGAAGATAATCTGCAGATAGTGGATGCTGAAACCATGACCCAGTGGTGTCAGTGGGTCACGCATACCGCCATACGCAACAATCTTCCCTATCCCGCCCCTGACGCCTGGCAAACGCTGGTGCGTGAGGCCGTTCGTTATACCGGCGATCAGGCGACATTACCGCTTAATCCGCTGTGGATCATCCGCCAGCTCAAGGAAGTGGCCCCCCTTTGTGAAGGCGAAACCTGCAGCGCAGAACAGCTGGGTCTGATGCTGGCGCAACGCGAATGGCGGGAAGGTTTCCTGGCCGAACGCATGCAGGATGAGATCCTGCAAGAGCAGATCCTTATCGAGACGGAAGGCGAGCAAATTGGACAAATAAACGCGCTGTCGGTGATTGAGTTTCCAGGGCATCCTCGCGCGTTTGGTGAACCTTCTCGTATCAGCTGCGTTGTGCATATTGGCGATGGCGAATTTACCGATGTTGAGCGTAAAGCCGAACTGGGCGGAAATATTCATGCCAAGGGTATGATGATCATGCAGGCGTTCCTGATGTCGGAACTGCAGCTCGAACAGCAAATCCCCTTCTCTGCCTCGCTAACCTTCGAGCAATCCTACAGCGAAGTAGATGGAGACAGCGCATCCATGGCTGAACTGTGCGCATTAATTAGCGCCCTTGCCGATGTTCCTGTCAATCAAAGCATCGCGATTACCGGTTCTGTCGATCAGTTTGGCCGGGCGCAACCTGTCGGTGGCCTGAACGAGAAAATTGAAGGTTTCTTCACTATCTGCCAGCAGCGTGAATTAACCGGTACGCAGGGCGTGATTATCCCTTCAGCCAACGTCAGGCACCTGAGCCTACCGCCAGCCCTGTTACAGGCCGTTGAAGAAGAAAAGTTCACTATTTGGGCGGTGGATGACGTGACCGATGCGTTACCACTGTTGTTAAATTTGGTGTGGGATGGCGAAGGCCAAACAACGTTGATGCAAACTATCCAGGAGCGTATTGCTGCGGCAACGCAACAGGAAGGTCGTCACCGTTTTCCATGGCCGCTGCGTTGGCTGAACTGGATTATTCCGAACTGATCGGACTTGTTCAGCGTACACGTGTTAGCTATCCTGCGTGCTTCAATAAGATAAGGCTTACAGAGAACATGGTAGATAAACGCGAATCCTATACAAAAGAAGACCTTCTTGCCTCTGGTCGCGGTGAGCTGTTTGGCGCAAAAGGCCCACAACTGCCTGCACCAAGCATGCTGATGATGGACCGTGTCATCAAGATGACCGAAACCGGTGGCAACTTTGACAAAGGTTATGTTGAAGCTGAACTGGATATCAACCCGGACCTGTGGTTCTTCGGTTGCCATTTTATTGGCGATCCGGTGATGCCAGGCTGCCTGGGTCTGGATGCCATGTGGCAGCTGGTTGGATTCTATCTCGGCTGGCTCGGTGGTGAAGGTAAAGGCCGTGCACTGGGCGTGGGTGAAGTGAAATTCACCGGTCAGGTTCTGCCGACCGCGAAGAAAGTCACTTACCGCATTCACTTCAAACGTATCGTTAACCGCCGCCTGATCATGGGCCTGGCAGATGGTGAAGTGCTGGTTGATGGTCGTCTGATCTACACGGCGAACGATCTGAAAGTAGGCCTTTTCCAGGATACGTCTGCGTTCTAATTGCGGACATCTGTTAGCCTGATAAGATGCTACAAAAGGCGAAACCTCCGCAATGCGGAGGTTTCTTTTATCTAAAGAGACAGAATCAGGCCATTAACACCCTATCCCCCATGGCTTCTCGCCAGCCTCCCAGCCAGTATGACCTTTGATTCAGCGTCTGATAGGGACACATTTCTTTTGAGCGTCCGGCGATGCCGGCCTGATATCCACGTTGATGTGCCCGTTCCAGGCGATCTCGTTTTTGTCTCTTCATGCCTCGTTTCCCTCATCTTTGGGTCTGGTGGAAAAGAAAACAGTGATTACTAAGTGTGCAATCACACTAAACGAATACCCCGAAACATCTGACTCGTCAATGCGCAAAATTCACGCCAGTGTCATATTTGTGAGCTACCCGGTAAATCATCTATACAAAAATCATGAGTCAGAACAGTTATATCAGTCGCGAAAAAAATAAAAAAAACCGCCCAGGCGCTGAGCCGAAGGCGGTGTAATTTACAATTATTTAAGCTTAAGGAATGCGTTTCAGTTCTTGAGCGATAGCCGTCGCCTCCTGACTCCATGCGCTGGCCAGTACCTTCACCATCTCATCATAGCCATCTTGCGTCTGCATGGCTTCGATGTGGAACGGGCGCTTAATCAGTTGTCCCTGGTGATTCAGCAACCATTCACCACTAACGATCACTTTACCATCGTAGCGGCCATGGAAGCCGGTTACCGTCACATTGAGCGTGTCCTGCGTACTGCCCAACGGTTGAGAGGCAACCACCCACCCTGGCAACTGCGTGCTCAGGTTGGCGACGAGAGTGTTACGCAACTGCTGATCTAACGGGCTAGCCCACAGATTACTGTTGGCAATAACGTACTTCACATCACTGGTTTGGTACACCACGCCATTACCTGCCAGGTAATCCGGTACCGCCACCTGCTCAACCCACAACAGGCGGTTACCCTGGTTAGCGCTACTCTGTACGCCCCCTTGGGCGATAGGGAGCTGGTAATAGCTTTTATTATCTCCGCTGGAGCTGCATGACGTCAGCCAGACCGCCATCATCACCACTAGCCACTTTTTCATTGTTTCGCCCTCTTCGGCTCTGGATCTTTTTTGTCCTTCGCTTCAAACACCAGCGCGTTACTCTTATCGTTCAACGTTTTCAATACCGGCTGCAGCTCACGCAGAACCTGATCAAGACGCTGCATATCTGCCACCATCTTGTTATAGGCCGCAGAACCTGGCTGGAAGCCCTGCATGCTACGATTCAGTTCGCGCAGTGTATTCTGCATATCCGCAGGAAGCTGCTGCATCGACTGGCTACCGGTGATCTTATTCATGTTATCCAGCGTCGTTTGCAGATGTTTCATCGTGCGCTGGCTTTCTGAAAGTGTCGTGGTCGCCTGCACAATCATCGGATTCAGTGGCAGATTATTAATCTTATCCAATGCTTCCATCAAACGTTGCTGGATCTGCGCCAGACCACTGCTCACGGTCGGGATAATTTGGTAACCATTAAATTCGCGCACGCCCGTAATCGGTGGATCCTTCGGATAGAAGTCCAGATCGACATACAGCGCCCCGGTGACCAAATTTCCTGTTTTCAGGGATCCTCTTAATCCACGCTTGAGCAATTCGGCCAGATGGGTACCGACATCAGTATCTTCACCCAGCTGCGCCTTAAGGCGTTCTGGTTCAATGCGCACCAGCACCGGAATACGATAATCATCATTGAACACCTGACGCATATTCGGGGCAAAGAAAGGCACCTTGCTAACCGTACCGAGGCGAATACCACGGAACTCCAGCGGCGCACCAGGCTGCAACCCGCGAATCGAGTCTTTAAAGAACATCAAGTAATCAATGTGATCCGTATACAGCGAGTCCTGAATACTTTTTTGATCGTCATACAGGCTAAACGTGGCCTGTTGTGCAACCGGCTGGCCTTGTTCTAACCCCTCCGGCACATCAAAGCTGACTCCACCGCCGAACAGCGTGGTTAGCGATCCCATTTCTACGCGCATCCCCGCCGAGGTGAGATCGACGGCAATACCGCTGTCCTTCCAGAAACGTACGTTGCTGGTGACCAGGCGATCGTTTGGCGCATTAATGAAAAGCTGATAGCTGATAGAGCGTTTTTGCGCATCAAAGGTGCTGGTCTCAACTGACCCTACGCGATACCCGCGGAACAACACCGGGTCTCCCGGGCTAAGCTGACCGGCTTTTTTGCTGTCCAAAATCACGCGGATCCCCTTCGCATCTGGCGGTGCCAGCGGTGGAGAGTCCAGCAACTGATAATTGGCGAGCTGGCTGCCTTTGTTACCCGGCTGCAGTTCAATATACGCCCCGGATAACAGCGTGCCTAAGCCACTGATACCTTCACGTCCCACCTGCGGCTTCACTACCCAAAAGACCGAGTCTTTATGCAGCAGCTTTTCCATACCAGAATTGAGACGTGCTTTAATTTCCACATGCGTCAAATCGTCGGTCAACGTGGCACTCTCAACGACGCCGACATCCACGCTGCGGCTCTTGATCGTGGTTTTGCCACCTTCAATACCTTCAGCATTGGTTGTAATCAGCGTGACGACCGGCCCCTGATGACTGTAGTGATAAAACAGGACCCACGCGCCGATGAGTGCGGTGACGATTGGGAATATCCACACAGGCGACCAGTTTTTAACCTTTTGCACTTTGGCTTCCCCGCTTTTAGATTCCATGCTGTCAGGACTCCTCATGGCCTGGTTCTGGTTCACGGTCCCACGACAGACGTGGATCAAACGTCATCGCAGAAAACATTGTCATAATGACGACTAAAGCAAACATCAATGCACCCATTGCAGGATAAATGTTCATCAACCCTCCCATACGCACCAGCGCAGAGAGTACCGCAATAACAAAAACATCGATCATTGACCAACGACCGACAAATTCCACAACTTCATAAATGAAATGCATACGTTCACTGTCGCGTTTGCCGTGCCCTTTGGCATCCCAGCACAGCCAGGCAATGGCGATCATTTTTAGCGTCGGCACCAGAATACTGGCAATAAAGATGACCGCTGCCACCGGATAAGAACCTTCGCTCCAGATTAAAACAACGCCTTCAATAATGGTTGATGGCAGTTTTGACCCTAACAAATCGGTAATCATGATCGGCATAATATTGGCGGGCAGATACAGCATGATCGACGTGAACAGGAGTGCCAGCGTCCATTGCAGACTGTTTTTACGTCGCACGTAGCCCGTTGTCTGACAGCGCGGGCAGACCGGCTCGTCAGCGGGAAGTATCGCGGTACAACAGGAGCAGGAACGCAACCCCTGGTGAATACCGGGTACACCGGGTTTTAAGACCTGCTTAACCTCCGGCATTGGCGCGATATCATCCCACAGCCAGCGACGATCGACACACTGAAAGGCGCGCAACTGAAGAACGCAAAACAGGCACCACGGGATAAAGCTGCTCCCCACGCCGATATCGCCATAAGCCATCAGCTTAACAAAGCTCACCAACACGCCTGCGAGGAAAATTTCTGCCATTCCCCAGCTTTTTAACTGAAACAGAATCCGCGCTAGCCACGCTTTCAGCCGCCAGGGCATCTCAACCCGGTTCACCAGCAATAAGATGGTGAACAGGCAAAAAGCAGGAACCAACTGCACGAATAATAAAAAGAAGGTGCCAAGACTGGCGTAGTCTTCTGAAAACAGAACGCCGGGAATTTCCAGCAACGTGACTTCGCTGCTCACCCCTGCGACATTCATGTTCACAAAGGGAAAAAGGTTCGATAAAAGCAGCATGAACAATGCTGCGATAACATACGCGGTGGGACGCTGTCTTGGCGCGTCCCACGCAACGGTTAATGTCGTGCCACATCTTGGACATGCCGCTTTTTGACCATGCGTCAGGCTCGGTAATGCCACCAGCATGTCACACTGCGAGCACAAAATATGCTTCGCGGCATGGTGATGTTCGCACATATGCGCTCCTTTAATTATGCGCCATTCTTCAAAGACTCAAGATACTCCCAGCGCTCAAAGGCTTGCTCAAGTTCTTGTTCCGCTTCGCTCAGATTAGCTAATACCTGCTGCGTTTGCTCATGTGGCTGACTGAAAAAAGAAGCATCAGCAACTTGGGCCTGCAACGTTTCCAGTTTAGCTTCCAGCTCTTCAAGCTGCGCAGGGAGCTGCTCCAGTTCGCGCTGGTGTTTATAGCTTAGTTTGCTGGTGCCGCGTTTTACAATTTCTGCTTTAGGGGCAGCAACTTCCTCTGTTTTTTTGGCAACAGGCTGTTTAAACGCCACATACTGTGACTGCTGCTCACGTGCGTCATGGTAACCGCCTACATAACGACCAATTTTGCCGCCGCCTTCGAAGATCCAACACTCGGTAACAGTGTTATCGACAAACTGGCGATCGTGGCTAACCAGCAACACGGTTCCCTGATAACCGTCAATCAACTCTTCGAGAAGTTCCAGCGTTTCGACGTCGAGATCGTTCGTTGGTTCATCGAGAATCAAAAGATTGCTGGGCTTCAGAAAAAGACGCGCCAGTAACAGACGGTTTCGTTCCCCACCGGAGAGCGCACGCACTGGTGTCATCGCTCGCTTAGGGTGGAACAGGAAGTCCTGCAGGTAGCCCAGCACGTGACGTGGTTTACCGTTGACCATCACCTCTTGCTTACCTTCCGACAGGTTATCCATGACGGTTTTATCCGGATCCAGCTCCGCGCGGTGTTGGTCAAAATAAGCCACTTCCAGCTTGGTACCGACATGGATACGACCGCTGTCAGCCTGTAACTGACCCAACATCAGCTTGATTAGCGTTGTTTTACCGCAACCGTTAGGTCCAATTAGCGCAATTTTGTCACTACGCTGTACCTGCGCCGAGAAGTCTTTCACCAGTTGTTTACCGTTAATCTGGTAATCAACATTCTCCATTTCAAAGACGATTTTACCCGAACGGCTCGCCTCTTCGACCTGCATCTTCGCGGTACCCATCACTTCACGACGCTCGCCACGCTCACGACGCATCGCCTTCAGCGCACGCACGCGGCCTTCGTTACGTGTACGGCGCGCTTTAATGCCCTGACGGATCCAGACCTCTTCCTGCGCCAGTTTGCGGTCAAACTCCGCATTCTGAAGCTCTTCTACACGCAGCGCTTCTTCTTTCTCCAGCAGGTACTGATCGTAATTACCCGGATAGGTCACCAGCTTGCCGCGATCGAGATCGACAATACGCGTTGCCATATTGCGAATAAACGAACGGTCGTGAGAAATGAAGATGATCGTTCCATTGAAGGTTTTCAGGAACCCTTCCAGCCAGTCGATGGTTTCGATATCCAGATGGTTGGTCGGTTCATCCAGCAACAATACGCGTGGATTGCTGACTAACGCCCGGCCCAGTGCGGCTTTACGCAGCCAACCGCCGGAAAGCGATGCCAGTTCCATGTCTGGCTCCAGCCCAAGCTGTTCCAGTACTTCATTGATGCGGTTTTCCAGTTGCCACAGATTGTGGTGATCCAGCTGTTCCTGAACCTTCGCCAGTTCCTGCAGGTTTTTATCACTAGGATCGGTGATCACCAGATGCGAAATATCATGGTAACGCTTGAGATACACCGCCTGCTCTGCAATCCCTTCGGCAACGAAATCGTAGACGGTACCCTGCACGTTACGCGGCGGATCCTGCTGCAGACGTGCCACAACCAGATCCTGTTCATAAATAATACGTCCGTCGTCAAGACCCTGTTCACGGTTGAGGATCTTCATCAGCGTCGATTTGCCCGCGCCGTTACGGCCAACCAGACAAACGCGCTCGTTATCTTCGATATGCAGTTCAGCATTATCAAGAAGCGGCGCATCGCTGAACGACAGCCATGCACCATGCATACTGATTAATGACATTTATTTTTCCTTTCAGGCTGCGGTAATCAGCCAGCAATTGTGGATCTGACGGTTACGGGCAAAGTCCTGAGAAAGCGTTTTTTGGGTAATTTCTTGTGCTTTCAATCCCAGTTCAGCCAGGCCGTCGAGATCCATACGGAATCCACGTTTGTTGTTAGAGAACATGATCGTGCCGTCTTTACGCAGCAGACGCTTCAGATCTTTCATTAGCGCCAGATGATCGCGCTGCACGTCAAACGAGTCTTCCATACGTTTTGAGTTAGAGAAGGTCGGTGGATCGATGAAGATCAGATCAAACTGTTCATTGGCTTCGCGCAGCCAGCCCAGGCAGTCGGCCTGAATTAAACGATGCGCGCGGCCGCTCAGCCCGTTGAGTCGCAGGTTACGTTCCGCCCACTCCAGATAAGTACGAGACATATCGACTGTTGTGGTGCTGCGCGCACCGCCAAGCCCGGCGTGTACGCTGGCGCTGCCGGTATACGAGAACAGATTGAGGAAATCTTTACCCTTGCTCATCTGGCCCAGCATGCGGCGCGCTATACGGTGGTCCAGGAACAGACCGGTATCAAGATAGTCGGTCAGGTTAACCCACAGGCGCGCGTTGTACTCGCTCACCTCAATGAATTCACCCTTCTCATTCATCTTCTGATACTGGTTTTTCCCTTTCTGCCGTTCACGGGTTTTCAGCACCAGTTTATTCGGCGCAATCTCCAGTACCGACAGCGTGGCGGCAATGATGTCAAACAGACGCTGGCGAGCCTTCTGGGCATCAACCGTCTTCGGCGGCGCGTATTCCTGAACCACAACCCAGTCACCGTAGCGGTCGACCGCGACGTTGTATTCTGGCAGGTCAGCATCGTACAGGCGATAGCATTCAATGCCTTCCTGACGCGCCCATTTTTCCAGCTTTTTGATATTTTTACGCAGACGGTTGGCGTAGTCTTCCGCCACCGTGGCAGGCTTACTGTCTGCGGTGGTTTCCGCGACGTGATAGTTTTTCTGTACGCAATCCAGCG